>DATABY010000178.1:0-20173 GCA_036259355.1 Nocardioidaceae bacterium | reverse complement strand
GAGAGAGAAGCCATGGACCGTCGGACGGAAAGAGCAGCCGTCAGCGTCGAGTACGCGTTGATCGCGTTCCTCATCGCCGTGGGGATCATGGGCGCCGTACTGCTCCTTAGTCAGGCGACCCAGAGCAGCTACCGCGACTCGTGCACGCAATTCAGCGCGGCGACGGAAGCAGGAACCGACTGCATCGGCTAGGCCGCCAGCAGCTCGCTCACGACCGCTGAACTCGCGTGCCAGGTCCACGAGTTCATAACCCGGTTGCGGCCCGCCGCACCCATCGCAGCAGACCGTTTCGTGTCCCCAAGCATGTGGGCAAACCGATCGGCAAGGCCCGCCGGCCCTCGCACATCGACCACGCATCCGGTTTCGCCGTCCACGACCGTGTCTGGAGCACCACCCGAGTCGCCCACGACCACCGGCAGACCACAGGCCGCCGCCTCCAGCGCCACGATCCCCAGCGCCTCCACCTCCAGGCCCAACCGACGGGTCCGGGACGGCATCGCGAACACGTCGCCGGCATCCACGTAGCCCGGAATCTCGGCCCACGGCACTCCCCCGGTGAAGACCACCGACTCCGACACCGCCAGGGACTCCGCCAGCCGCTCGACCCTCGGGCGGTAGGGACCGTCCCCCACCAGCAGCAGCCGTGCCTCGGGCACCTCGGCCAGGACCCGCGGCCACGCCCGCACCAGGGTGTCCTGACCCTTCCGCGGGACCATCCGGCCCACGCAGACCACGACCGGCGCATCGGCGGCGATACCCAGCCGCTCGCGCACCTGCGCTCCCCCGCATCCCGGATAGAAGCGCTCAACGTCCACACCCGGCGCCAGCCGTTCCATCCGCGCTGCCGCCTCGGGGCTCAACGCCGAGGCGATGACGTCCCGGCACCACCCGGAGACATACGTGAGCACGTCGCAGGTATTCCCGATCCGGCGCAGCGCCTGCCGGGTCACCGGCACGCGCGCCCACCAGGCCTCGTGCCCGTGCGTCATGCCCACGATCCGCTTCGCGCCCGCCGCCCGCAGCCGCGCGGCGAGCAGCCCCAGCGGCGCGGCAGCGCCGAACAGCACCCGGTCGCACCGGTACTCCTCGAACGCGCGGACAACCCGCCGGCCCACGGCAGGCGTCGGCAGCAACATCGAGGTCCGGTCACGGACCACCGGGAACGGCAGCCCGGCGTCGAACTCCGCGTCGCCGGGCATGGACGCGGTGTAGACGACCACCTCGTCGACGGGCATCCGCTCGCACAGTGCGAGCACGAACGACTCGATGCCGCCACGTCTTGTCGGGAAGTCATTGGTGACGACCAGCGTCCGCCTCACGGCCTCACCTCCACACCATGAGCCGACGCCCACTCCCGGGCCATCGCGATCCGCTGCCCGGCCGTCGGGTGGGTGGCGAACATGACGTAGGAGAACCAGGGCGGGTCGAGGTCGGCGAGGTTGCGCACGGCGAGGTTCTGCTGCACCTCGACCATCCCCTGCGGGTCGCGTGCCAGGTCGAGGGCGTGCTGGTCGGCGCGGGCCTCGACCTGCCGGCTGATCAGCGACTCCACCGGGCTGCCGACCACGGTCAGCGCCGTGGCCAGCGCCAGCACGGTCGCGGCCACGGCCGGGTCCCCCGCCCCGTCGACACCACGCCGTCGCAGCCACCCGGACGACAGGATCAACGCCAGCGCACCGATCCCGGCCGCCGTGCCCGCGGCGCCTATGGTCGAGGCGACGAGTACGTCGTCGGCGTCGGCGTGACCGAGCTCGTGGGCGACCACCGACCGCACCTGCGGGTCCGGCTCGCGCAGCAGGTTGTCGTACACCACGATGCGACGCGTCGCGCCGAACCCGCTCACGTAGGCGTTGAGCGCCGTCGTACGCCGGGAGGCGTCGGCGACCAGCACCTCGTCGACGGGCACGCCGTCGACGGCGGCCATCTCGACCAGCGACGCGCGCAGCTGCCCCGCCCGCATCGGCCGGAAGTCGTTGAACACCGGCTCGACGACTACCGGGTACACGAACGACATGGCGAACACCAGGCCGGCCGCGCCCAGGCCGGCCGGTACGAACCACCACCGCGGCAGCAGCCGCGCCACCCCGACCAGGAGCACCAGGCCCACGCCGGTCAGGCCCACGGTCAGCCCGACTCCCTTGACCTCGTCGAGCAACCAGCTGCCCCAGTCCTGCGTCGACAGGCCCCAGCGGCGCAGCACCACCTCACGCCACACCGCCAGCGGCACCGTCACCAGCCAGACCGCCGACGACACCACCGCCACCACGGCCAGCGCCTGCAGCCACCACCACCGCAGCCGCGCGCAGACCCGGCGCACCAGCCGCAGGCCGCGCCGGCTCATCCCCAGCCACAGGGCGACCAACACGCCGAGCACCAGCGAGGAGTACGTCGCCGGGCGGATCTCGGCCGCGAACGCGTTCCCTCGCGCCACCAGGTCCGCGCCGAACGCCCGCCGCACCAGGCCGTCCGGGGCCGAGGTCACCGCACCCCACGGCGTCAGCAGCAGCGTCAGCACCAGCGCGAGCAGCGCGAAGCCGCCCAGCCACGACCAGGCGGCGGTGCGCGGGCTCATCCGGCCAGCTCGCGCAGGTAGTCACGCCACTGCGCGGTGAACTGCTCCTCGCTGCTGTCCAGCACCGACGCGAACGCCCTCTCGACGTCGCCGCTGCGCGAAACCTCCTGGTAGAAGCGCAGCAGCCGGTCCTCGCCGTACTGCTCGGCGATCAGCCGGCACGCCAGCCAGGCGGCCTCGTACGACGCGCCGAGGCCATGCGAGGACGTGGCGAAGTCCTCCTGCGCCGGGAGCGCGTCGGGTGGCCCGGAGCGGCGTACCCGCTTCAGCGCCTGCCCGGCGGCGACGTCCACGGGCACCGGCTCACCGGCCAGGGCGACGTAGTCGCCGAACCCCTCGACGAGCCACAGCGGCATGTCACGGAAGGTGGCGCCGGTCGCGGCGTGCGTGGTCTCGTGCGAGAGCACCACCTGCCCCGCGATGGGCCCCAGCGTGGTGAAGACCGGCGGGTTGAGCACGACCCGCACCGGAGCCGTCGGGTCACCGGACCCGTCGGCGGAGGCGGTGACCGCGGCGATGCTGTCGTAGGTGCCCTCCTCGGCGGCCAGCAGCTGCTCGAGCTGCTCGGTGGTCTCGGGCAGCACCACCACCAGCTCGCCGTTCCACCCGTCCAGCACTCCTTGCACGTCCGACACGGCCCGGCGGGTCTGGGCCACGACGCCGTCGGTCAGCGGCGGCTGCAGCGAGAGCACCAGTGCGGGACCGACCCGCTCGACCTCCAGCCGCCCGAGCAGCCAGACCGGTGCGTGCTCGTCGTCGGCCGGGGCGATGGCCACGACGCGAGCCGACGGGCCGTTGCCGGTGAAGGTGACCTCGACCTCGCTGGTGATCGCTCGCCGGTCGACCCGGCGCAGGCCCCACTGCACGGCCACGTCGGCACGCCAGGTACTCCCCCGGTGCGACACCTCCCCGATGTAGCGCATCGAGTACGTCGAGAGCGGCAGCCGACGCAGGCTGGTGAAGAGGTCGGCGCCGGCGTCGGCCGACGCGCCGACGGCGAAGACCCGGCGGAACAGGTCCTCGCGCTCGGCGCGCACCGCCCGCTCGAGCGCGAGCAGAGCCCGGGTGCCGGCCAGCACCCGCTGTGCCTCGGACGGCGCGCCGCCGCCGGCGGCCGGGCGGCTCGCCGGCGTCGCGGGGCTGCCTTGGCCGTTGTCGTCAGGCGGCGCGGTGGAGTCGGTGCCGAACTGGGTCAAGAGCACTCCTCCGACCACCACGGCGATCAGCACCGCGACAGCGACCAGCCCGGTGAGCGGTGCCGATCCGCGTGTGTCGGAGGGGTTCACACACGAATCCTAGGCACCGTCACCGGGCGGCCCGGGCAGTTCCGCGGCGGGGTCGACCGCGCAGACAGCAGCGTCAGCCGGGGCGGACGGCGCCGCTGTAGGGCATGGAGTCGACCGACGTCGTGCTGACGGGGCTGCTGGGGTTGGAGGCGTGCACGATCTGGCCGTTGCCGATGTACATGCCCACGTGGCTGACCGGGCTGTAGTAGAAGACCAGGTCACCGGGCTGCAGCTCGGACTGGGAGACCGGCGTACCGGAGCTCATCTGACCGCTGGAGGAGTGCGGCAGCGACACGCCGGCGGCACCCCAGGCGCCCATGGTCAGCCCGGAGCAGTCCCAGGCGTCCGGCCCGGCGGCGCCGTAGACGTAGGCGTCGCCGATCTGGTCCATCGCGAACTGCACGGCCGTGGCGGCATTGCCGGACGCGGGAGCCGACGTGGTCGGCTCCGGCGCGGGCCGGGGCGCGCTGCGGCTGGCCTCCTCGGCCTGCTGCTCGCGCAGGGCGGCGCGGCGCTCGGCCTCGAGCTCGGACAGCAGGTCCTCGGCGTCGGCGACCTTCGAGTCGACCGTGGACTCCTCCTCGGCCGCCTGCTTCTGGTCGGCGGCGACCGAGGCCAGCTCCTTCGAGACCTGCTGCTGACGCACCGCGAGCTTCCTCGCGATGATGGAGAACCGGCTCAGAGTCGCGCCCTTGTGCTCGCTGAGGGCCTCCTGCGCCGCCAGCTTGGACTGGAAGTCGTCAGGATCCTCGGCCAGCACCAGCCGCTGCGTGGGGCTCAGCTGGGACTCGACGTCCTGCGCCTCGAGGGCGGCCATAGCGGCGACCTGGTTGCTGAACCGCTGGTACTGGTTGCGCTGCTTACGCAGATCGGACCGCAGAGCGGACAGCCGGTCCTTCTTCAGGCCCATCCGGTGGTTGAGGGTGTTGAGCCGCTCCTGGGCGACCTCCGCCTCGTGGTACAGGGTGTCCAGCCGCTGCTCGACCTCGTCGATCGACGGCTCGGCGTGGCTGGTGGTAGGCATCAACGTCACCGCGGCCAGTGCCGCGGCGCTCGCGCCCGCGAGGACGCGCTTGGCTCGAAATGATCGACCGATTGACACGCGCGGTCGCATCCCCTCAACTCGTCGCACGCCGACCGGGTTAGCTGACGGGTTCGGGCCGACGAGCAGCCCTACGGCAGGCGCGTGTGCGCACGCCGATTCACCCCAGGCGTTACAGGTGGGTCCCCGGCTCCGGATGGAGGGGCTTCCCCGCCCTCATCCGGACTAGGCGCGGCGCCCGTGCCGGCCCGGACTGGCCGACGGCGTTCAGGCACCTGAGCGGGGACAGTAGTGGGTCTCTTGATGCCGAGGCAATCTCACACCCTGCGTGTTGGGCAAGATCGCGGAATTCGTTGGTGACATGCCGCACATCGACCGGTTGAGCACCAAAATCGGGCCGCTGAGTGTCGCTATCCCGTAGCCGACTCGTCACTGTCCGTAGGCAGGACCATACGTAGCGGCGGCACCAGACCCGACGCGGCGAGCACCTCGAGCGCGCGCTGCTCGTCGGGGTCGACGTGCACGTCCGGTGGAGCGCCCATCAGCACCGTGACGACGCAGTCGGGGCAACCGTGGCCGCGCACGGCACAGGTGTCGCAGTCGACCAGGATCGACTCGTCGTGGGCCATGTCAACCTCCGTGGTGGTGGGGAAGCCAGTGCCCACGACGCTAGAGACAGCCACCGACAGGTCTTGCTCAGCTCCCGCCGAGGAGTCGCACCAGCGCGATGGACTCCACCGGGCGGGCCCCGGCCTGCCGCGCGGCCGCGGCGACCTCACGGTCGCTGGAGACCGCCACCACCGGTCGCCCGGGGGCCTCCGCCTCGAGGATCTCGCGGATGAGGTCGTCCGCGATCACCCCCGCCGGGCTGAACTTGACCCCGACCCCGCGGGGCCCCGCGACGGGAGGCGGCTCCTCCAGGTTCGCCCCGTCGAACACGACCGTCACCTCCATCTGCGTACGCGCCACCAGCGGCGCCAGCCCGTTGAGCAGCCGCGTGCGCTGGCTCTCCAACGGTGCGCTCGGCCAGGCCGTCTTGGTGACGTTGTAGCCGTCGATGATCAGGTGCACCCGCGGCAACGCGAGCAGCTCGGTCAGCAGTGCCGGGTCGTCGGTGGCCAAGGCCATCCCTGCGGCGGACCCCGCATTCCCCTCCTTGGCGACGGCGCCCTGCACCATGTCGGCCGGTGTGCCCGAGACCGGAGGCAGGGCAAGCTCGCGGCGAAGCCCCTGCACGGAGTCGAGCAGGGTGTCGAGCAGCATCCGGGTCCGCCGCGTGGTCAGCTCGCGTTCGTCCCGAGCGGACCGGCGCGCCGCGGCGGAGCTGGCCTCCAGCTCACCGATCCGTGCCCGCAGGCGCCGCGCCTCAGCGGTCAGGGCGGCGGCGTCCTTCTGCGCCGACTCCTGGGCGGCTGCGGCCCTGCGGGCGGACTCCTCCGCCTCGGACAGCCGACGCCGCGTGTCGGCCAGCTTGCGCCGCAGCTCGGTGTTCTCCTTCTTGACCTCCGCGACCTGGTCCCTGGCCCTGGCCTGCGCGGCCCGCACGTCCTCGCGCGCATCACGAAGCTTGCGTTGCAGTCGGTCCACCGCACCGGAGTGGTCGGCAGCGCCTGCGCTCTCCCGGCGTACCTCGCGCGCCGCCGCCACCAGGTCGTCCCATCCCTGCGTGCGCAACAGATAGGCGACCGCCGCCACCTCGACCGGGCTGGCCGCCGGCGGCGGCGTGTTCTCGTCCAGAGCCGCGGCAAGGCCGGGTACGGCGACCCGGACCTGCGTCGCCACCCGCTCGCGGAAGGACTCGTCGCCTTCGAGCGCGGCAGCGATCTGGGTGCCGGCGCGACGAGCCCGCTGCGCCGGCGCGAAGGACGCCACCCGACGCAGCGACGGAGGCAGCTGATCGGCCTGGATCCGGCCGAGCGCGTCAGCGGCCAGGGACAGCGCCCGCAGCCGGACCGGCTCCGGCAACAGCCCCGGACCGTTCTCCTCCGCCTCCGACTCGGCCATCCGTCGAGCGTATCCGCCGGGCACGGCCAGGCGCGGCACCGCGAGGACGTCGGTGGCCGCCTTTAGCGTCACCGCCATGAGCAGCCTGCTCGAGTCGAGTCCGCCCGCGCACCCGCGCGGCGCCACCGCGGCCGGCCGGGTGGTGCAGGGCAGCTTCGACGAGCTGGGCCGCCCGCTGCGCGACGCGACGTTCTGCGTGGTCGACCTGGAGACCACGGGTGGTTCCGCCGCCGGTGGTGCGGGCATCACCGAGATCGGCGCGGTGAAGGTTCGCGGCGGCGAGGTTGTCGGCGAGTTCCAGAGCCTGGTCAACCCGCAGACCACCATCCCGGCGTTCATCTCCGTGCTCACCGGCATCACCGACGGCATGGTGGCGAGCGCACCCACCGTGGCGCAGGTGCTGCCGGCGTTCCTGGAGTTCGCTCGCGGCACCGTGCTGGTGGCGCACAACGCGCCGTTCGACCTGGGCTTCCTCCGGCACTACGCCGGCGAGCTCGCACTGCCCTGGCCGGCGTTCGAGGTCGTCGACACCGCCAGGCTGGCGCGCCGGGTGCTGACCCGCGACGACGCGCCCAACTGCAAGCTGTCCACGCTGGCGCGCGTGTTCTCCTCCCCCACCCCGCCGACCCACCGCGCGCTCGAGGACGCCCGCGCGACCGTGCACGTGCTGCACGGACTGTTCGAGCGGCTCGGGCCGCTGGGCGTGCAGACGCTGGAGGAGCTGCACACGTTCTCGTCACGCGTGACGCCGCAGCAGCGCAAGAAGCGCCACCTCGCCGAGCAGCTGCCGCACGCTCCGGGGGTCTACCTGTTCCGCGACCACCGCGACCGCGTTCTCTACGTCGGCACCTCCCGCGACATCCGCACCCGCGTGCGCACCTACTTCACCGCGAGCGAGACCCGGTCGCGGATGGGCGAGATGGTGGGGCTGGCGGAGTCCGTGGTCGGCATCGCGTGCGCCACCACGCTCGAGGCGCAGGTGCGTGAGCTCCGGCTGATCAAGGAGCACAAGCCCCGTTACAACCGCCGGTCCCGGCACCCCGAGCGCGCACACTGGGTGAAGGTGACCGTCGAGCCGTGGCCACGGCTGTCGCTCGTGCGCCGCGTGCTCGACGACGGTGCCACCTACCTGGGTCCGTTCAGCTCCCGCCGGTCGGCCGACCGGGCCGTTGCCGCGCTGCACGAGGCGTTCCCGATCCGTCAGTGCACCGGGCGGATGCCGCGCGAGCCACGACAGACTCCGTGCGCGCTGGCCGAGATGGGCCGCTGTCTGTCCCCGTGCGACCGCTCCGTCGACACCGAGCCCTATGCGGCCCTGGTCGAGCGGCTGCGCCATGCCGTCGTCGCCGACCCGCACGAGGTCATCGGTGCGGTGGAGCGGCGGATGGCCGCCCTGTCGGCGGCCTGCCGCTTCGAGGACGCCGCCGTGCACCGTGACCGGCTGAGCGCGTTCGTCCGCGCCGCGGCACGACGACAGCGCCTCGTCGCGCTGACCCGCTGCGCCGAGGTGGTGGCCGCCCGTCGCACCGACGGCGCGACCTGGGAGGTGCACGTCGTACGCCACGGGCGGCTGGCCGCCGCAGGCGTCATCCCACCCGGCGCGCACGCCGGGGAGTGGGTGCGTGCCCTGCGCGCGAGCGCCGAGACCGTGGTCCCAGGTCCCGGCCCCGCCCCGGCCACCACCGCGGAGGAGACCGAGCGGATCCTGCGCTGGCTGGAGTCCGACGGCGTCCGCCTGGTGCACCTCGACGGCGAGTGGTCGTGCCCGATCGGGGGCGCCGAGGGACATCGCCGCCGGCTCGACGCCGTGGATGCGTCCAAGACCACGCTGGTGCCGTTCGAGGACCGCCGCGACCTGCCCGTGCACCACCAGCCCGCGCGCTGACGACCGTGCTACCGGCGTCCTCGCGAGAAGGCGTCTAGGCTCGCCTCGTCATCTGCCGCGACGCGCAAGGGCGAGGAGCATCCGTTGATCACCGCGATCGTCTTCATCAACGCCGAGGTCGACAAGATCCCCGAGGTCGCCCAGCAGGTGGCCGAGATCCCCGGCGTCAGCGAGGTCTACTCGGTCACGGGCGAGATCGACCTGATCGCGCTCGTACGCGTGCGTGAGCACGACGAGGTGTCGACCGTCGTGCCGGGCGGCATCAACAAGGTGCCCGGCGTGCTCGCCACCGAGACCCACATCGCCTTCCAGGCCTACTCCCAGCACGACCTCGAGGCTGCCTTCTCCATCGGCCTCGAGGAGTAGGTACAACCACCGCGCGGTGTTCCTCTGCTCGCTCAGGACTCCTTGAAGCAGGCACGGTTCGGACCGCTGGGGCCTGCGTTCTGGTCGTCGTAGTAGTAGTACGACTGCAGCGTCGTGGAACGCACGCCGATCCGCCTCTTCTGGTTCCACCACTCGATCCGGTACCGCACCTGGTAGACGCCGTTCCACAGACCGTCGAAGTAGGTGAAGCCGTTCCAGGTCCGGTAGCGCCGATCCCGTGTCCGCAGCCAACCGCTCCACCCGCTGCGGCTGACCAGCCCGCCTCCCCAGTAGTGCACGAACGACAGCCGGTAACGCACCCAGAGCGCGTCGTTACCGCGCCCCGGTCTGATGTTGGGCGACCTGACGATGGGCGGCGCCACGGTGGTACGCAGCCACCCCTGTGTCCCGGTGTACATGTGCTTGCAGGTACCCGTCACCAGGACGCTCGGCCCCGGTCTTCCACTCCGCGCCGCAGCCTGCGCGGGCGCAGCCAACGCGACCGCCAGAACCAGACACGCCAGAACGAGCCCCCACCGTTTCGTCACCACCGGACCATAGGTCTAGAGGGAGCCACGACCTATAGCCCTTTGGTGCGATGTTCACACGGTGCTCACCTCGTGACAGAGCGGCACCGGCCGCTGGGTTGACGGCCCGACCAGGATGCCTGCCCACCATGGGACCGGGCGGCGGCTGCTACGCGTCGGAGAGGCGGGTGCTGGTCTCGACCCACCGTGCCAGAGCCGCCTTGGCCGCACCACTGTCCAGCGACTCCACCGCGCGCGCCATCCCGGCGCTCACCCGCTCGTGCAGGTCGCCGCCGTCCCCGCTGTGCGCGGCCAGTGCCGCACCGGCGTTGAGGACCACGGCGTCACGGACCGGCCCGGTCTCGCCGTCGAGCACCCGACGTACGACGTCGGCGTTGAGGTCGACGTCACCGCCGCGCAGCGCGTCGCGCGGGGCCGTCGCCAGGCCGAGCGCGGTCGGGTCCAGGGTCTCCTGCCGCACCGCACCACCGGTCACCACCCACACCTGCGACGTGGTGGTGATGGTCAGCTCGTCGAGGCCGTCGTCGCCGCGGAACACCACCGCGTCGACGCCCCGCCGGGCCAGCACACCCGCCAGAATCGGGGCCATCCGCAGGTCCGCGCAGCCGACAGCCTGGGCCGAGGGCCGGGCGGGGTTGGCCAGCGGGCCGAGGAAGTTGAAGACGGTCCCGACGCCGAGCTCGCGCCGCGGCACCGCGGCGTGCCGCAGCGCCGGGTGGAACATCGGCGCGAAGCAGAACGTGATGCCCGCCTCCCGGCCCACGTCGGCGACCGTCGCCGGCGGCAGGTCCAGCCGGACCCCGAGGCGCTCCAGGACGTCGGCGGTGCCGCACTTCGACGACGCGGCGCGGTTGCCGTGCTTGACCACGGTGGCCCCGGCGCCGGCGACGACGATCGCGGCCATCGTGGAGAGGTTCACCGTGTGCGCGCGGTCCCCGCCGGTGCCCACCACGTCGATCGTGCGCCCGGGTACGTCGATCGCCACCGCGTGCGCGTACATCGTGCGGACCAGGCCCTCGACCTCGTCCACGGTCTCGCCCTTGGCGCGCAGCGCCACCGCGAAGCCGGCGACCTGGGCCGGCGTCGCCGTACCGCCGAAGATCTCTTCCATCGCCCACGCCGCCTGGGCGCCCGACAGGTCCTGTCCGGCGATCAGCGCGGACAGCACCTCCGGCCAGGAGTGGACAGCGGCCGAACCCATCAGCGGCGTCTCAGCCGCGCACGGTGCTGGTACCGACCCGCGTCCGCAGGAGCCGGATCACCGCGTCGGCCAGCTGCAGCGGGTCGATCGGGTGCGGCACGGCGGCCTCGGCCTTGGACCAGGTGGCCAGCCAGGCGTCCTGCGGGCGTCCGGTGAGGACCAGGGCCGGCGGCGCCTGGAAGATCTCGTCCTTCATCTGCCGCGCGATGCCCATGCCCCCCGCCGGCACCGCCTCGCCGTCGAGGATCACCAGGTCGAGCCCGCCCGCGTCGAGGTGCTGCCACACCACCGGCTCGGTCGCCACCTCGACGTACTCCACCGGCGGCAGGTCGGGGTGGGGACGCTTGCCCAGCGACATCATGATGTCGGAACGGGTGTTGATGTCGTCGCTGTAGACGAGCACCCGCAGCGCTGGAGCGGCGTTGGAGTCGGTGTGCGCAGTCACGGCCCGATGCTATCGGTAACCCGGCTGGCGCTCCGCGTCGCCCGCGCGGGCGCGGGCCGCGTCGACACGGTCCAGGCGTCGGTCCTCCCGCGCCGCCTCCCGCTGGCTCTGCCGCACCCACTGCACGAACAGCACCCCGAAGATGACCAGCCCGACCACGTCGCCGGAGCCCCACAGCAGCCCGCCGGCCAGCTCTTGGTCCTCGGCCGGTGTCGGCCCCCAGCCGCGGTCCAGCGACGTGTACCAGTCGCCTGCGATGAGCGTGGTCATGCCCATCACCGTGACGCCGAGGAAGGCGTGGAAGGGCAGCGTCGCGAACACGGTGAGCATGCGGAAGGGGTACGCCACCCGGCCGGGCACGGGATCGACGCCGAGCAGCGGCCAGAAGAACAGGCTGCCCACCACGATGAAGTGGATGTGCAGCATCTCGTGCAGGTACGTCGACTGCAGCGTCGCCTCGTACCAGCCGGTGAGGTACAGCGCCCACGGGCTGAGCACATACAGGGCGAACGCCACCGGCGGGAACGCCAGCACCGCCGCGACCCTGCTGTGCAGCACGCTGAGCAGCCACCCGCGCGGGGTGCGGGTCAGGGTGCGCAGCGCGAGCGTGACCGGCGCGCCCAGCGCGAGGAACACCGGCGCGACCATCGACAGGATCATGTGCTGCGCCATGTGGACGCTCAGCAGCACGGTGTCGTAGGCGCCGAGCGCCGACTGCGTCGCCACCGCGGCGCTGCCGAGGCCCAGGACCAGGAACGAGAACGTCCGCGGCCAGGACCATGCGTCGCCGCGCCGGCGCAGGACCCACACGCCGTACAGATAGGTGGCCCCCACCGCCAGCAGCAGGGCGGCCATCACCGGGTCGAGGGACCAGCCGGTGAGCAGCCGCGAGCCGGTCAGCGGCTCGAGCTGCGCCACGTCAGCGGGACCCAGGAACGGCGACACGCCGCCCAGCCTAGGCCGGGCCGCCCAAACGTCACCGGGCGAGAGTAGCCCTGCGACGCCACGCGCGGGGGCGGAAGTGACCTCGCAAACCCGGACAGCCATAATGCTTCCCGTGGCCACCACAACCGCGATCCCCGCTTCACGCCTGCACGGGCAGCACGACCGGCCCAGCATGGTCAGCGTCGGCACGATCGTCTGGCTCGCCAGTGAGCTGATGTTCTTCGCGGCGCTGTTCGCGTGCTACTTCACGATCAGAGCCGTGACCCCGGAGCTGTGGGCACAGCAGACGCCGCACCTCAACGTCCCGTTCTCCACCGTCAACACGACCGTGCTGGTGCTGTCGTCGGTGACCTGCCAGCTCGGCGTGTTCGCCGCCGAGCGTGGTCAGGTCGGTCGGGGGGGCAGCGTGCTCAAGGTCGGGCAGTGGGGTCTGCGCGAGTGGTTCGTGCTCACCTACATCATGGGCGCCATCTTCATCGGCGGCCAGGTGCTGGAGTACGCCGAGCTCGTGCACAACGGCGTGACGATCTCCTCCTCGCCGTACGGCTCGGTCTTCTATCTCGCCACCGGCTTCCACGGCCTGCACGTCGCCGGCGGCCTCGTGGCGTTCCTGTACGTCCTGGGCCGGACGTTCATGGCGCGCCGGTTCACCCACGAGCAGGCGATCACTGCGATCGTGGTGTCCTACTACTGGCACTTCGTGGACGTGGTGTGGATCGCCCTGTTCGCGACCATCTACCTCATCAAGTAGCGACCGAGCGAGGGGACTTCCGTGCGATTCCTGTCCACCCGGCGCCGCCACCCGCTCGCGGGGCTCGTGGTCGTGCTGCTGGGCCTGCTGATGGCCGGCGGACTGTACGCCGTCGCGGCACCGAAGTCACCGGCGCAGGCCGACACCGCGCAGCAGGACCTCATCGAGGAGGGGCGGCAGCTCTTCCTGGTCGGGTGCGCCTCCTGCCACGGCAAGAACGCCGAGGGTCTGAAGACCAAGGCCGGCAACATCCTCGGCCCGTCACTGGTCGGCGTCGGCGCGGCCGCCGTGGACTTCCAGGTCGGCACCGGTCGCATGCCGATGGTGCAGACCGGCGCGCAGGCCCCGCGCAAGGACCCCGTCTACACCGATGCCCAGATCGAAGCGCTGTCCGCGTACGTCGCCGCCCTCAGCCCCGGGCCCGCGGTCCCCTCCGAGGAGGACTACAACGCCGAGGGGATCGAGGGCGAGGAGCTGGTCCGCGGCGGGGAGCTGTGGCGCACCAACTGCACGGCCTGCCACAACTTCAACGCCTCCGGCGGCGCCCTTCCCCACGGCAAGTACGCCCCGTCGCTCGAGGGCGTCAGCGACAAGCACATGTACGAGGCGATGCTGACGGGCCCGCAGGCCATGCCGGTGTTCTCCGACGAGACGCTCTCCCCCGAGGACAAGAAGCAGATCATCGCCTACGTGGACAGCCTGCACGAGACACCTGACTACGGCGGCCTCTCGCTGGGCTACCTCGGCCCTGTCTCCGAGGGGCTGTTCGTCTGGCTCGTCGGCATGGGTGTCCTGGTGGGCTTCGCGGTCTGGATCGGCACGTCGGGAGTGAGGTCGAAGAAGTGACCGACAAGCACACGGACGGCACCGGCGGCCAGGTGGAGGTCGCCGGCCGCGACAGCCAGGTCGGCGTGGCCTCGGCGCAGGCCGACCCGGTGCCCGACCCGGGCCTCCCTCCGCACGATCCGCGGCCCACCGACATCGACGAGGGCCTCGAGAAGCGGGCGGAGCGCCAGGTCGCCGGCATGTTCGGTCTGGCGACGCTGCTGATCCTGCTGTCCTGCGTGGCCTACCTGTTCGTCGACATCCACGGCACGTTCCTCAACTTCAACGCCTCCAACTTCGCGATCGGTACGACGCTCGGCCTGGGGCTGCTCCTCATCGGCATGGCGGCCGTGCAGTGGGCCAAGAAGCTGATGGCCGACCACGAGATCATCGAGGACAGGCACCCGGTCGCGTCCTCCCCCGAGGACACCGCCACGGTGCTGTCCGCGGTCAAGCTCGGGGCCCAGGAGTCGGGCTTCGGCCGGCGCAAGATGATCCGCAACAGCCTGTTCGGCGCCCTGGGGGCGTTGGGTCTGCCGGCGGTCCTGTTCCTCGGCGACCTCGGGCCGCTCCCGGGCAACCTGCCGTCGCGGACGATCTGGCGGCGAGGGATGCGCGTGGTCAACGACGTGACCGGCGAGCCGATCCGTCCCGCCGACATGTCCATCGGCCAGCTCGTCAACGCCGAGCCCGACGTGCTCGTGGAGAACGAGGAGTTCGACTCCCCCGGTGAGCACAACCTCGAGGGCACGGCGCTGCTGAACGCCAAGGCGAAGGCGGCGGTGATCCTGGTCCGCATGCAGCCGCGCGACATCACGGCGTACCCCACGCGCACGAACTGGGGCATCGACGGGATCCTGTGCTACTCCAAGATCTGCACGCACGTCGGCTGCCCGATCAGCCTCTGGGAGCAGACGACACACCACCTGCTGTGCCCGTGCCACCAGTCCACCTTCGACCTGGCCAACAACGGCGAGGTCGTCTTCGGGCCCGCCGCCCGGTCGCTGCCGCAGCTGCCGCTCGCCCTCGACGCCGAGGGATTTATCATCGCTATGAGCGACTTCCACGAGCCCGTCGGCCCCAGCTTCTGGGAACGTGGCGGTGAGGAGGATGTTTCCCCATGAGTCAGCCCTCCACGTCCCCGCCCAAGTTCACCGGTCCGGCGAAGTGGTTCGACGACCGGCTCGGCCTGGGCACCCTCGGTAAGAAGCAGCTGCGCAAGGTCTTCCCCGACCACTGGTCGTTCATGCTCGGCGAGATCGCGCTGTGGTCGTTCATCGTGATCCTGCTGAGCGGGGTCTTCCTCAGCTTCTGGTTCAAGCCCAGCATGGCCGAGGTCGAGTACATGGGCTCCTACGCCCAGCTGCGCGGCATGCACATGTCGGAGGCGTACGCCTCGACGCTGGAGCTGTCGTTCGACATCCGCGGCGGCCTGCTGATGCGGCAGATCCATCACTGGTCCGCGCTGCTGTTCATCGCCGCAATGTTCGCGCACATGATGCGGGTGCTGTTCACCGGCGCGCACCGCAAGCCGCGCGAGATCAACTACATCATCGGCGCGCTGCTGCTGGTGCTCGGCATCCTCGAGGGCTTCGCCGGCTACTCGCTGCCCGACGACCTGCTCTCCGGCACCGGTCTGCGGATCGCCGAGGGCCTGATCAAGTCGATCCCGGTTCTCGGCACGTACCTGTCATTCTGGGTGTTCGGAGGCGAGTTCCCCGGCAACGACTTCGTGTCACGGCTCTACATCGTGCACGTGCTGCTGGTGCCCGGGCTGATCCTGGCGCTGATCGCGGCGCACATGCTGCTGCTCGTCTACCACAAGCACACGCAGTACCCCGGCCCCGGCCGCACCAACCAGAACGTCGTGGGCTACCCGCTGCTGCCCGTCTATATGGCCAAGGCCGGCGGCTTCTTCTTCATCGTGTTCGGCGTCACCGCGCTGATGGGCGCGATGATGCAGATCAACCCGGTGTGGAAGTACGGGCCGTACAACCCCGCGGAGGTGACTGCCGGGTCGCAACCGGACTGGTACATGGGCATCGCCGAGGGGGCGCTGCGGATCATGCCCGGCTGGGAGACCGAACTGTTCGGCTACACCCTCAGCTGGAACGTGCTGATCCCGGGTGTGGTCCTGCCCGGCGTCCTGTTCGGGGCGGTGATCATGTTCCCGTTCCTCGAGAACTGGGTGACCGGCGACAAGCGCGACCACCACCTGCTCGAGCGTCCCCGCAACGCCCCGACGCGCACGGCCATCATCGTCACCCTGATGACGATCTACGGCTTGCTGTGGATCGGCGGCGGCAACGACATCATCGCCGAGCAGTTCAGCCTCGACCTCAACGCGATCACGATCGTGCTCCGCGTGCTGGTCTTCGTCGGCCCGGTGATCGCGTTCATCGTCACCAAGCGCATCTGCCTGGCCCTGCAACGAGCCGACCGCGAGAAGGTGCTGCACGGCCGGGAGACCGGGGTCATCATGCGGCTGCCCGACGGCGAGTACATCGAGAAGCACGCCCCGCTGGCGCAGGGTCAGATGTGGCGGCTCACCGCGCACGAGCGCCGCGAGGTGCTGGCCGACCCGGCGACCGAGGACGTCAACGGCGTGGTCAACCCCGGGACTCGCAAGCAGCGGCTGCGCGCCCGGATGTCACGGTTCTGGTTCGGTGACGACGTGCCGAAGCCGACGCGGCGCGAGCTCGAGGAGGCGCACGCCCACGCCGACGGGCACGGTGAGCACGGCGGCCACGAGGTGGAGGGCGCGCACGGCGAGGAGCCGCACGAGCTCGAGCCCCGCCACTGACTGAGACCCAGCGAGAACAAGGACCCAGCGCCAACAAGGATTGACGCGTCACCGCAGGTTTGTTGTTTGGTGACGCGTCAGTCGCCGCCCGGCCGGGGAAAACCTAGCGGTGACGCGTCAACGCCCCGGCGGCCGAGGGAACACGCCGTCAGGAGAGGGCGCTGCCCTGCTTGTACTCGGCGAAGGAGACGTTCCAGTCGGTCCAGCCGTTGCCCGGCTCCATCTCCCGGTCGGTGCCGGTGACGCGGACGACGTCACCGCGCCGGCTGCGCTCGTACAGCCACTCGGCGTCCTCGAGGCTCATGCCGACACAGCCGTGGCTGACGTTCGCGTCGCCCTGCGAGCCCTCCGACCAGGGAGCGCCGTGCAGGAACTCACCGGAGTAGGTCACCCGCATCGCCCACTTCACGTTGGAGATGTTGTAGTACTCCGGGTCGTCGCGGGAGATCCCGGTGGTCGCGGCGTCCATCCGCTTGGTCTCGAACTTCTCCATGATGATCTTGGTGCCGCTGCGGGTCTCGAAGCCCTCCTTGCCGGCACTGATCGGGATGGTCCGCGCGTGGTCGCCGTTGATGAAGACGTTCATCCGGTGCTTGTCCACGTTGATCTTGCTGACGACCTTGTCGCCGATGTCGAAGCTCACGCTGCGGTCGAGCTGTCCGTAGATGCCGTTGCCCGCGTCGATGCTGTTGATGTCGGCGTTGACGGTGACCTCGGAGCCCGGCTCCCACAGCTTGCGGGGCCGGAAGTGCACCTCGGTGTCGCTGTACCAGTGCCAGGTGCCGCGGACCTTCGGGGTGGACTCCACACTGAGGTGTCGCTCGATGGACGCCTTGTCGGTGACCGGGATGTCGAACGTCACGATGACCGGCATGCCGACGCCCACCGTCTCCCCGTCCAGCGGGGCGATGCTCGGATAGGTCTGCTCGTCGAGCGTGAGGTCGTCGGTGTGGAACCTGCGGGTCTGCCGCAGCACCCGGTCCTCGTCGTCGACGGCGACCGTCTCCACCTTGTACGTCGATCCCGGCTCCAGCAGCCGGGTGGCGGTCCAGGTCGTGGCTGCGCCGTTGAGCTCACCGGGAAGCCGCTGACGCTCACCCTTCGGCCCACCGAAGACACGGACCCGCTCCAGCGTGCCGTCCTCGGCCGTGAGCCTGACCTCGGTGTCGACCGCGACACCGCGCTTGTTGACGTTGTCGGTGACGGTGACCTCGGGGGGCTCCTCGGTGGCGACCACGTCGTCCTCCGAGCCGGCCTGGCGCGAGGCGCGGTCGGTCTCGTCCTCGCCTGCGGTGCTGCAGCCGGCGAGCAGCACGACGGCCGCCAGCAGCACGGCGCTGCCACGGCGGCGCGCGGGAGCGGTCGTCCCCCGAAATGTCATAGACGCTCTCCTGAGGTGCACACGGTTCGTGCGCTACACGGTAACAAGCGCGGACAACAACGCAGGCGCGACGCCCGCGACCGGAGTGAGGAAGGTCACCGCCCGCAAGCGGAGACTCAGTGCGCGTGCTCGCCGCGGTAGTACTCGAAGACGAAGCCGGTCAGCGTGATGCTGCCGAGTCCCACGCCGATGATGAACAGCCACCAGCCGAAGATCACACCGAGCACGATCACGCTGACGGCCAGCGCGCAGAACAGCGGCCACCAGGAGTGCGGGCTGAAGAAGCCCAGCTCGCCGGCGCCGTCGGCGACCTCCGCGTCGACCCGGTCCTCGGGCCGGGGCTGCATCCGCTTGGCGGTGAAACCCAGGTAGAACGTCACCAGCAGCGTCAGACCGGTCGTCATCACCAGCGCACTGGTGCCGGTCCAGTCCTCGGACATGTACCAGTAGATCGGAGTGACCAGGGCGAAGAACACGGCGTTCACCCCGAAGATCCAGGCTTCGACCCTCACGTATGGTCCTCTCCCCTACCGGCGCCTCGCTCGCCGCCCTCGACCTGACCCTGCCGGCCCTCCATCTCGGGCGCGTCGCCCTGGTGCCCGCCGGAGCGCTCCTCGTGCTCGGCCAGCTCCAGCGCGGCGATCTGCGGGTGGTGCAGGTCGAAGGCGGGGCTCTCGGAGCGAATGCGCGGGAGCTCGAGGAAGTTGTGCCGCGGCGGCGGGGAGGAGGTCGCCCACTCCAAAGACCGGCCCCAGCCCCACGGGTCGTCGACCCCGACGGGAGGGTTCTGCCGCGACTTCCACACGTTCCACACGAACACCAGCGTCGAGGCGCCGAGCACGAAGGCGCCGATCGAGGACACCTGGTTGAGGAACGTGAACCCGTCCTCGGGCAGGTAGTCGGCGTACCGGCGGGGCATGCCCTCCGCGCCCAGCCAGTGCTGGACGAGGAAGGTGGTGTGGAAGCCGATGAACAGCAGCCAGAAGTGGATCTTGCCGAGCTGCTCGTCGAGCATCCGGCCGGTCATCTTCGGCCACCAGTAGTAGAAGCCGGCGAACATCGCGAACACCACGGTGCCGAAGACGACGTAGTGGAAGTGCGCCACCACGAAGTAGCTGTCGGAGACCTGGAAGTCCAGCGGCGGCGACGCCAGGATGATCCCGGTCAGACCGCCGAACAGGAAGGTGGTGAGGAAGCCGACAGACCACAGCATGGGGGTGTCGAAGGACAGAGATCCGCCCCACATGGTGCCGATCCAGTTGAAGAACTTCACCCCGGTCGGTACGGCGATCAGGAACGTCATGAACGAGAAGAACGGCAGGTTGATCGCCCCGGTGACGAACATGTGGTGGGCCCACACCGCGACCGACAGGGCCGCGATCGCCATCGTCGCCGCGACCAGGCCGATGTAGCCGAACACCGGCTTGCGGCTGAACACCGGCAGGATCTCGGTGACGATGCCGAAGAACGGCAGCGCGATGATGTAGACCTCGGGATGTCCGAAGAACCAGAACAGGTGCTGCCACAGGATCGGCCCGCCGTTGGCGGCGTCGAAGATGTGGGCGCCGAGCATCCGGTCCGCCGCGAGGGCGAGCAGCGCACCGGCGAGGATCGGGAAGGCGATCAGCACCAGCAGCGACGTGATCAGGATGTTCCACGTAAAGATCGGCATCCGGAACATCGTCATGCCGGGGGCGCGCATGCAGAAGATCGTGGTGATGAAGTTGACGCCACCGAGGATGGTGCCCAGACCGGCGATGTAGAGCCCCATGATCCACAGGTCGCCGCCGATGCCGGGCGAGCGGACCTCGTTGGACAGCGGCGTGTACGCGAACCAGCCGAAGTCGGCCGCGCCCAGCGGAGTCAGGAAGCCCGACACCGTGATCAGACCACCGAACAGGAACAGCCAGTAGCTGAACATGTTCAGCCGCGGGAACGCGACGTCGGGCGCGCCGATCTGCAGGGGCATGATCACGTTGGCGAAGCCCACGAACAGCGGCGTCGCGAAGAGCAGCAGCATGATCGTGCCGTGCATGGTGAACAGCTGGTTGTAGACCTCGTCCTCGACGACCTGCTGGCCGGGATAGGCCAGCTCGGCGCGGATCAACATCGCCATCAC
>DATABY010000177.1:0-7701 GCA_036259355.1 Nocardioidaceae bacterium | reverse complement strand
CTCCCGGGTGGGGCCGTACTTGAGCGTCATCACGAGGGTCTTGCCCACGGTCTCCTCGGTCGGCTCCTCGACCTTCCAGGACGTGATGTAGCCCTCCTGCTGGAGGATCTCGGCGACGCCGGCCTTCAGCTTGCTGTAGGGCATGCGTACGTCGTCGTGGTACGCCTGGTTGGCGTTTCGCAGACGGGTCAGCATGTCTGCGATCGGGTCAGTCATCGTCATGTGGCTGCTTGAGCCTTTCCCACCGCGGTTTCGTCCGCCCGCTCGACGTCGGTCGAGTACCGGAGACCTGCGGCGATCGTTGGTTTACCTACCAGCTGCTCTTGGTCACGCCCGGGAGCTCCCCGCGGTGCGCCATGTCTCGCAGGCACACGCGGCAGAGGCCGAACTTGCGGTAGACCGACCGGGGTCGTCCACATCGCTGGCAGCGCGTGTAGTTGCGCACCTTGTACTTGGGCTTGCGCGCCGCCTTGACGATCAGTGCCGTCTTTGCCATCGGTCAGAGCTCCTTGAAGGGGAAGCCGAGGTGCTTGAGGAGCGAACGCCCCTCCTCGTCGTTGGTCGCGGTCGTCACCACGGTGATGTCCATGCCCCGCTGCCGGTCGATCCGGTCCGGGTTGATCTCGTGGAACATCACCTGCTCGGTCAGGCCGAACGTGTAGTTGCCCTTGCCGTCGAACTGCTTGGGCGAGAGGCCGCGGAAATCGCGGATGCGGGGCAGCGCCAGCGTCAGCAGCCGGTCGAGGAACTCCCACATCCGGTTGCCACGCAGCGTCACGTGCGCGCCGATCGGCATGCCCTCGCGCAGCTTGAACTGCGCGATGGACTTGCGCGCCCGGGTCACCGACGGCTTCTGGCCGGTGATCGTCGTGAGGTCGCGCACCGCGCCCTCGATCAGCTTGGAGTCGCGCGCGGCGTCGCCCACGCCCATGTTGACCACGATCTTGGTCAGGCCGGGCACCTGCATGACGTTGCCGTAGCCGAACTCGTCGCGCAGCGCGGGGAGGATCTCCTCGCGGTAGCGCGTCTTGAACCGCGGGACCTGGCGGGCCGGGGTCTCGGTGCTCTCGGTGGTTGTGGTGCTCATCAGATCTCCTCGCCGGTGCGCTTGGCGATCCGGACGCTGCGGTGAGCGGTGTACGTGGAGCCGTCGGGGCGGCGCTTGGTCACCTCGTCGCGGCGGGAGCCGATCCGGCTGGGGACCTTCTTGCCGTCCACCTCGACCAGGAGCATCACGTTGGACGCGTCGATCGCCGCCTCCTTGGTGATGATGCCGCCGGACGAACCGCCGCGGCCGCCCTGCTGGACGACCTTCGTGTGCTGCTTGATGCGGTTGACGCCCTCGACGATCACGCGGTTGCGCTCGGGCAGCACCGCGATGACCTTGCCCTCGGCCCCGCGGTCCTTGCCCGCGACGACGCGGACCAGGTCGCCCTTCTTGATGTTCAGGTTCTCCTGCTTGGTCGTCATCACAGCACCTCCGGAGCCAGCGAGATGATCTTCATGAACCGCTTCTCGCGCAGCTCGCGTCCGACCGGCCCGAAGATGCGGGTGCCACGGGGCTCGCCGTCCTGCCGGAGGATCACCGCGGCGTTCTCGTCGAAGCGGATGTAGGAGCCGTCCGCCCGGCGGCGCTCCTTCACGGTCCGCACCACGACGGCCTTGACGACATCGCCCTTCTTGACGTTGCCGCCGGGGATCGCGTCCTTGACGGTGGCCACGACGATGTCTCCGATGCCGGCGTACCGCCGACCGGAGCCACCGAGCACACGGATGCAGAGGATCTCCTTCGCACCCGTGTTGTCGGCGACCTTCAGCCGCGACTCCTGCTGAATCACTTCAGTCTCCTAATTCCCTAGGCCTCGGTCACTTGGCCTTCTCGAGCACCTCGACGACGCGCCACCGTTTGGTAGCGGACAGCGGCCGCGTCTCCATGAGCACCACCCGGTCGCCGACGCCGCACTGGTTCTGCTCGTCGTGCGCCTTGAGCCGCGAGGTGCGACGCATGACCTTGCCGTACAGGGCATGGGTGACGCGGTCCTCGACGGCGACCACGACGGTCTTGTCCATCTTGTCGCTGACCACCAGACCCAGGGCGGTCTTGCGCCGACCGGCGCGCTCCTGCGTGCTCACGTCTGCTTCCTTCTCACTCATGCGGCGCCCTCACCGGACTGGTCGTCGTCGTCGCCTGCGCCCTCGCCGGGCTCGGTGATACCGAGCTCACGCTCACGCAGCACCGTGTAGATCCGCGCGATGTCGCGGCGGACCGTACGGAGTCGTCCGTGGCTCTCCAGCTGTCCGGTGGCGGCCTGGAAGCGCAGGTTGAACAGCTCCTCCTTGGCCTCGGTCAGCTTGCCCGCCAGGTCGCTCTGGCTCAGGTTGCGCAGCTCTGCTGCGGTGCTGATGGCACTCATCAGATGTCACCGTCCATCCGCCTGACGTAGCGGCACTTCATCGGCAGCTTGTGCATCGCCCGCCGCAGCGCCTCGCGAGCCACCGGCTCCGGCACCCCGGACAGCTCGAACATCACCCGACCGGGCCGCACGTTGGCGATCCACCACTCGGGCGAGCCCTTGCCGGAACCCATCCGGGTCTCGGCCGGCTTCTTGGTCAGCGGGCGGTCGGGGTAGATGTTGATCCATACCTTCCCGCCACGCTTGATGTGCCGGGTCATCGCGATACGCGCCGACTCGATCTGACGGTTGGTGACGTAGTGGCCCTCGATCGCCTGGATGCCGTAGTCGCCGAACGACAGCCTGGTGCCGCCCTTGGCCATGCCGGTGCGCTTGGGGTGGTGCTGCTTGCGGAACTTCACCCGCTTGGGCATCAGCATTCAGCTCACCTCCGGACCGGTGTTCGTGGTTGCCTCGGCGGCTGCCTCGCCTGCGGCCTGGCCCGCGGCCTGGCCCACCGACTGCCCGGCCGACTGCTCGGCCCCTGGCGTGGTCGTGGTCTCCGAGGGAGCCGCGCCGGTACGACGGTCGCCCCGGTCGCTGCGCTCGGGACGGTCGCCACGGTCGCCGCGGCGACGGGTGCTGGGACGGGTACGGCCACCGGCGGCGGCGCGGGCGGCCGCCTGGGCCTCGCGCTCGGCGCGGGTGCCGGGGACCTCACCCTTGTAGATCCACACCTTCACGCCGATACGGCCGAACGTGGTGCGCGCCTCGTAGAAGCCGTAGTCGATGTCGGCGCGCAGCGTGTGCAGCGGGACCCGGCCCTCGCGGTAGAACTCGGTGCGCGACATCTCGGCGCCGTTGAGACGGCCCGACACCTGCACGCGGATTCCCTGGGCGCCGGAGCGCATCGCGGTCTGCAGCGCCTTGCGCATCGCCCGCCGGAAGGCGACCCGGCCGGCGAGCTGGTCGGCCACGCCCTGGGCCACCAGCTGCGCATCGGTCTCGGGGTTCTTGACCTCGAGGATGTTGAGCTGGACCTGCTTGCCGGTCAGCTTCTCGAGGTTGCCGCGGATACGGTCGGCCTCGGCTCCGCGACGGCCGATGACGATGCCCGGCCGCGCGGTGTGGATGTCCACGCGCACGCGGTCGCGGGTGCGCTCGATCTCGACGCGGGAGATGCCGGCGCGGTCCATGCCCTTGCCGAGCATCTTGCGGATCCGCACGTCCTCGCCGACGTAGTCCTTGTAGAGCTTGTCGGCGTACCACCGGCTCTTGTGGTCGGTGGAGATTCCGAGGCGGAAGCCGTTCGGGTTGATCTTCTGACCCATCAGCGCTTCTCCTTACGCGGCTGCACCACGACGGTGATGTGGCTGGTCCGCTTGTTGATGCGGGCGGCACGGCCCTGCGCGCGCGGGCGCCAACGCTTCATCGTCGGGCCCTCGTCGACCATGACCTTCGACACGACGAGCGTGCCCCGGTCGAGGGACTCGCCACCCTCGGCGTTCGCCACCGCGCTCTCGAGCACCTTGTAGACGGGCTCGCTCGCCGCCTGCGGCATGAACTGCAGCATCGACAGCGCCTCGTCGACGTCCAGCCCGCGCACCAGGTCGGCGATGCGACGCGCCTTCATCGGCGTCACGCGGACGAAGCGCGCGACGGCGAAGGCGCCGGGCTCCTCGCCCAGCAGGCTCTCGCGCCGGGCGCTCACGCGCTTACGCTCCATAACGCTCATTTCTCGAACTCTTCTCGTCGTTTCCGTCGGTGTCGGGCCGTCAGCGGCGGCGGCTCTTGCGGTCGTCCTTCTCGTGACCCCGGAAGGTCCGAGTGGGGGCGAACTCCCCCAGCTTGTGGCCGACCATCGCGTCCTGGACGAACACCGGGACGTGCTTGCGGCCGTCGTGCACGGCGATCGTGTGGCCGATCATGGCCGGCACGATCATGGAGCGCCTCGACCACGTCTTGATGACGCTCTTGGTGCCCTTGTCGTTCTGTTCGTCGACCTTCTTCATCAGGTGGTCGTCGACGTACGGGCCCTTCTTCAGGCTGCGTGGCATAACTGTTGGCTACTTCCTCTTGCCGGTCTTGCGACGACGGACGATCAGCTGGTCGCTCGCCTTGCGCTTGCGGGTGCGGCCCTCGGGCCGGCCCCACGGCGACACCGGGTGACGACCACCGGAGCTCTTGCCCTCGCCACCGCCGTGCGGGTGGTCGACGGGGTTCATCACGACGCCGCGCACGTTGGGGCGCTTGCCCTTCCAGCGCATCCGGCCGGCCTTGCCCCAGCTGATGTTGGTCTGCTCGGAGTTGCCGACCTCGCCGACGGTGGCGCGGCACCGCACGTCGACGTACCGCATCTCCCCCGACGGCAGTCGCAGCTGCGCGCGGTTGCCCTCGCGGGCCACCAGCTGCGCGCTGTTGCCGGCGGACCGGGCGAGCTTGGCGCCGCCGCCGGGACGCATCTCCACCGCGTGGATGGTCGTACCGACGGGGATGTTGCGCAGCGGCAGGTTGTTGCCGGGCTTGATGTCGGCGCCGGTCCCGGCCTCGACGCGCATGCCCGGGCGCAGCTCGCGCGGCGCGATGATGTAGCGCTTCTCGCCGTCGGCGTAGTGCAGCAGCGCGATCCGGGCCGTGCGGTTGGGGTCGTACTCGATGTGGGCGACCTTGGCCGGCACGCCGTCCTTGTCGTAGCGCCGGAAGTCGATGACGCGGTAGGCGCGCTTGTGGCCACCGCCCTGGTGCCGGGTCGTGATTCGGCCCTGGTTGTTGCGCCCACCCTTCTTCGGCAGCGGCTTGACCAGGGTCTTCTCCGGCGTGGAGCGCGTCACCTCGACGAAGTCGGCGACGCTGGAGCCACGACGGCCCGGCGTGGTCGGCTTGTGCTTACGGATAGCCATAGTGCTGGATGCCTCAGTCCTTCGTATCCCGCCGGTCAGGAACCGGCGAAGATGTCGATTCGCTGGCCCTCGGCCACGCTGACGATGGCGCGCTTGGTGTCGTTGCGCTGGCCCCAGCCGAAACGCGTGCGACGCCGCTTGCCCGGACGGTTCACGGTGTTGACCGCCGTCACCTTCACGTTGAACACCTTCTCGACCGCGATCTTGATCTCGGTCTTGTTGGCGCTGGGGTGCACCAGGAAGGTGTACTTGTTCTGGTCGATCAGGCCGTAGCTCTTCTCGCTGACGACCGGGGCGATGAGCACGTCACGGTGGCTCTTGTGCAGGTTGCTCACTGCTCGTCCTCCCGGTCCTCCGGCGCGATGGCCGTCTCGCTGCCCACGGCCTTGACCGCACGGCCCTTCCGGGGCCCGGCCACGAACGTGTCGAAGGCGCCCCTGGTGAACACCACGTCGTCGTTGAGAAGCACGTCGTAGGTGTTGAGCTGGTCGACCGTGAGCACGTGGATCGCCTCCACGTTGCGGACGCTGAGCCAGCTCACGTCGTCGCCCCGCTCGAGCACCACGAGCACGCGCGGCCGATCGGTGATTCGGCCGAGCGCGGCCAACGCGCCCTTGGTCGACGGCTTGTCGCCCTCCACCAGCGCCTCGACGACGTGCACCCGGCCGGCGCGGGCCCGGTCGGACAGTGCTCCGCGCAGCGCCGCGGCCTTCATCTTCTTGGGGGTCCGCTGGGTGTAGGCCCGCGGCGTGGGCCCGTGCACGATGCCGCCGCCGGCGAACTGCGGCGCCCGGATCGAGCCCTGGCGTGCGCGCCCGGTGCCCTTCTGCCGGTACGGCTTGCTGCCGCCACCCGCGACCTGGCCACGGCTGCGCGTGTTGTGCGTGCCCTGGCGTGCGGCGGCCTGCTTGGCGACGACCACCTGGTGGATCAGCGGGATGTTCGCCTGAAGGTCGAAGATGTCCGCGGGCAGCTCGACGGTGCCGGACTTGCCGCCCTTGGCGTCGAGGACGTCGATCGTGCTCACTGGTCGGCCTCCTTGCCCTTGCTCGCGCTGCGGATGACGACCAGGCTGCCGCGCGGTCCGGGGACGGCGCCGCGGAGAAGGATCAGGCCCTTCTCCACGTCCACCGCGTGGACCGTGACGTTCTGGGTCGTGATGGTCTCGTTGCCCATCCGGCCGGCCATCCGCACCCCCGGGAACACCCGGCCTGGCGTCGCGCAGCCGCCGATGGCGCCCGGCGAACGGTGCTTGCGGTGCACACCATGGCTCGCGCGCAGACCGTGGAACCCGTGCCGCTTCATCACGCCGGCGGTGCCCTTGCCCTTGCTGGTGCCGCTCACGTCGACCTTGTCGCCGACGTTGAACAGCTCCGGGCTGAGCTCCTGGCCGAGCGTGTACGACGCGGCGTCGGCGGTCCGGATCTCCATCACGTGGCGGCGCGGGGTCACCGCAGCCTTGTCGAAGTGTCCGCGCAGCGGCTTGACCACCTTGCGGCTGTCGACGGCGCCGAACCCGATCTGGACGGCGGTGTAGCCGTCCTTCTCGTCGGAGCGCACCTGCGTCACCACGTTGGAGCCGGCCTCGATCACGGTCACGGGCACCACACGGTTGTTCTCGTCCCAGGTCTGGGTCATGCCGAGCTTCGTGCCCAGCAGCCCACGGACGTTCTTCACGCTGCTCATTGGTCTGTATCCCTCAGAGCTTGATCTCGATGTCGACACCGGCAGGCAGTTCGAGCCGCATCAACGAGTCCACCGTCTTCGGGGTGGGGTCGATGATGTCGATGAGGCGCTTGTGCGTCCGCATCTCGAAGTGCTCCCGGCTGTCCTTGTACTTGTGCGGCGAGCGGATGACGCAGTACACGTTCTTCTCGGTCGGCAGAGGCACAGGGCCAGCGACCGAGGCACCCGTACGGGTGACCGTGTCCACGATCTTGCGCGCCGAGGTGTCGATCACCTCGTGGTCGTAGGCCTTGAGCCTGATGCGGATCTTCTGTCCCGCCATAGCTCTCGTCGTCCCTCTTCTCGTACCGCTGCTTTCGTCGTGCCCTGCCAGGCACGCCGCCCGACGCGCCCCGGTGGGACACTCCGTGTGCTCCCGGCTCCCACTCCCCGCGGCCGACCCCCGAGGTCGGGCGTGTCGTATCTTTCACAGCACGACAACGACCACGGATCGATCGGGCTTGGAGTGGCGCCCGGGCGAAAACCCGGGCTTGGGGCCTCCTGGTGCGGCACTGCCGGCGATAACCACCCAGCGGGCGGACCGTGCCGACGCGCCCCGGCAACCCCTTCGGAGCAACTTGTTCAGTATGCCAGAGGGGCCGTGCCCCTGGCCAATCGAGATGGTCCCGGCCGCCTGTGTGCCGGCCCACGCTCGATGTGGTCGTGCCTGCAGAGCCGAGCCC
>DATABY010000176.1:0-3653 GCA_036259355.1 Nocardioidaceae bacterium | reverse complement strand
GCTCGCCGAGCGCATCGGCGCCGTCGCGCAGGTCCGGGACCGCGACGTCCACGCCATCCCGATCCCCTACTTCGGCGGCGTGGCGATGCTGGGCGGCCTGGCGGTGGCGGTGCTGCTCGCCTGGAACCTCCCCTTCCTGGGAGGCGAGGGCACCGGGCCGATGTTCAGGGACGTCGGCGTGGTGCTGCTCGGGGGAGCGGTCGTGTGCCTGGTCGGCGTCGTCGACGACGTGTTCGAGCTGGATGCGGTGACCAAGCTGGCCGGCGAGGTCGTCGCGGCGGGGATCGTGGTGATCGGCGGCGTGCAGTTCTACTGGTTGCCCATCCCGGGTGCCTCCGGGGCCACCCCGTTCGTGCTCGAGGGGTCGCAGGCGGCGTTGTTCACCCTGGTGGTGATCGTCGCGACGGTGAATGCCGTCAACTTCGTCGACGGCCTGGACGGGCTCGCGGCCGGCGTGATCGGCATCGGAGCCTGCGCGTTCTTCGGCTACGCCTACCTCATCGTCGCGGCCAACAACCTGGAGCGCACGTCTCCGGCCGCCCTGCTGACCGCGGCGTTGATCGGCGCCTGCCTGGGGCTGCTGCCGCACAACTTCTACCCCGCCCGGATGTTCATGGGCGACTCCGGGGCTCTGCTGATCGGGTTCTTCCTCTCCTGCGCGGCGATCACCTTCACCGGCCAGTACGACGTGACCACGCTCGACCAGGGCATCGGGGGAGCGTCCGCGAGCGTGGTCCCGGCGCTGCTGCCGCTGGTCCTGCCGGTCGCGATCCTGGTGGTGCCGTTCCTCGACCTGGGGCTCGCGGTCATCCGGCGCACCCGCGCCGGCCGCTCGCCGTTCGCGCCGGACAAGCAGCACCTGCACCACCGGCTGCTGGAGATCGGGCACTCGCACCTGCGGGCGGTGCTGCTGATGTACCTCTGGGCCAGCCTGGTCGCGATGGGCGCGGTGCTGGTGTCGCTGTTCACCGGCTGGCAGTCGATGGCCGGGGTCGCCGTACTCGTGGTGGTGGCGCTGGTGCTGACCTTCGGGCTGCCCGGCGGGAGGAGCATGTCCCGCGAGCGGACCACGCCCCTGTGAACCGGCGATTTCGTGCCGTCCGAGACTTTGTGCTAGTTTTCACAAGCGCCGACGACCGCCCGCGGTGGCCGGCGTAGGTCCCGCACACCCGCGGCCGTGCCGAGCACCTCGACACGCACGGTCGCCAGGCTCCAGGACGGCCGCCGTATGACGACCGACACCGCCGCCGCGATGCTCCGCGCAGCGCTCGTGCCCACGCTGGTGGTGGGCGCCGGCGCCGCGGTCGTGGCCGGTCTGGTGGCCGGTCCGCTCGGCGTCGGGGGCGCCCTCGTCGGCGCCGCTCTGGTCGTCGTCTTCTTCGGCCTCGGCCTGGTGGTGCTCGCACGCTGCGCGGGCATCGACCCCGCCCTCACGCTCGTGATCGCGCTCGGCCTCTACGTGGCCAAGGTCGTCCTGATCGGCGGCGCCTTCGTCGCGATGGACACCACCGGCGTGCTGCGGGGCTTCGCCGACCACGTCGCCCTGGGGCTGACCGCGATCGCCTGCACCCTCACCTGGACGGTCGGCGAGACCGTCGGTGCCGTACGCGCCCGGCAGCCGGTCTACGACCTCGGCTGCGGCGCCGACCCGGGGCAGGCGCGCTGATGCGACCGCGTGTCCTGGGCCCGTCACCTGACTGCTACGCTCCGGTACGCGATGGGTCAGTCACCGCAAAGCCACGAACCACACCCGGGCTCGGGCGATCCGTGGCAGGCGGTCAGCTACCTGTTGACCGGCGTGGGTCTGTACGCGGTGGTGGGCTGGCTTCTCGACGAGTGGCTCGACACGTCCTTCCTGCTACCGGTGGGCATCGTCTTAGGCGCTGCCCTCGGGGTATACCTCACCTACGTGCGGTTCCGGTCCTCGAACCACGACTGACCGCCAGCCCAACGACATCAGTGACGAAGGAGCGTCCGTGAGCCCCGTGAGCCTCGCCAGCGGCATACCGCACTTCGTGCCGCCGAGCCCGGCCGACTTCCGGCTGCCGCCCGTCTTCGGCGACTCGGTCTTCTTCACCAAGCCGTACTTCCTGCTACTGCTCGCGGCGCTGCTGGTGGTGTGGTTCTTCTACTCGACCTCGCGCAACGCGAGCGTGGTGCCGTCCAAGCTGCAGTTCGCCGGCGAGTCGGCCTACAACTTCGTCCGCAACAGCATCGCCCGCGACGTCATCGGCTCGCACGAGTTCATGAAGTTCGTGCCCTACCTGGTGGCGCTGTTCTGGTTCATCGCCGTCAACAACTACTTCGCGCTGGTCCCCTTCGTCCAGTACCCCACGCTCTCCCAGACCGGGTTCGTCTACGGCCTCGCGCTGCTGACGTGGCTGGTCTACAACGGTGTGGGCATCGGCCGGCACGGCTTCCTGGGCTACTTCAAGCACCAGTCCGTGCCGCCCGGTATCAAGGGGCCCGTCCTGCTGCTGATCGCGCCGCTGGAGTTCATGTCCAACATCCTGGTGAGGCCGTTCACGCTGGCCCTCCGTCTGTTCGCGAACATGTTCGCCGGGCACCTGCTGCTGCTGTTGTTCGCTCTCGGTGGCGAGTACCTCATCCTGGAGTCCGGCAACGCCGGCTACATCCCGGTGGGCGTGCTGTCGCTGCTGATGGGCCTGGCCGTCAGCGCACTCGAGGTGCTGATCCTCGGGCTGCAGGCCTACGTGTTCACGCTCCTGACCGCCATGTACATCTCCGGGGCCCTCGCCGAGGAGCACTGAGGCAAGGACCACCGGGACAGACCCGCAACTGTCGAAGCACGACGAAAGGAAATGCCGTGGAAGGCTCTCTGAACATGGTCGGGTACGGCCTGGCTGCCATCGGTCCGGGTGTCGGTATCGGCCTGATCTTCGCCGCCTACATCAACGGCGTGGCCCGCCAGCCAGAGGCGCAAGGCCGCCTGCAGACCATCGCGATCCTGGGCTTCGCCCTCGCCGAGGCGCTCGCGATCATCGGTATCGCGCTCGCCTTCGTCCTCTGACCAAAGACAGATCGAGGTCACTGCCATGAACATCGTGCTTGCCCAAGAGGGTGGCCACGAGCTCAACCCGCTGATCCCGGCGTCGTGGTTCGAGATCGGGCTGTCGCTGGCGGTCTTCGGACTGGTCCTCTGGGCGGTGGCCAAGAAGGCGGTCCCCGCGTTCGAGAAGGCCTACGCCGAGCGCACCTCGGCGATCGAGGGCGGCATCAAGCAGGCGGAGAAGGCGCAGGCCGAGGCCAACGCCGCGCTCGAGTCGTACCGCCAGCAGCTCGCCGAGGCACGGCACGAGGCGGCGCGCATCCGCGAGGAGGCGCGTGAGCAGGGTGCCCGGATCGTGGCGGAGATGCGCGAGCAGGCACAGGCCGAGGCGCAGCGCATCACCAGCACGGCGCACGCCCAGGTGGAGGCCGAGCGGCAGCAGGCGATGCAGCAGCTGCGAGCCGAGGTCGGCACGTTGGCCACCGAGCTCGCCGGCCGCATCGTGGGCGAGTCGCTGCAGGACGAGGCGCGGGCCGGGCGTGTGGTCGACCGGTTCCTCTCCGACCTCGAGGCGCAGCCCACGGGTTCCGGTCAGGTGAGCTGATGGCGACCGCAGGACACGGCGTGTCGGCGGTGTCCCGCC
>DATABY010000175.1:0-45214 GCA_036259355.1 Nocardioidaceae bacterium | reverse complement strand
CACCGAGCGCCGGCCGGGCGGCGCCGGCCGGCACGAAGATCATGCTCACCTGCATGTGCGGCGGCTCGACGAACCAGCGCTGCTTGCCGTCGACCCGGAACGGCGACAGCGCGAGGCCGGCGGCGTCCAGGCTGCCGCGCGCGGCGGCGATCGCCCGGGAGCGCACCGACGTGGCCGCGGTCGGAGCCTCCAGCCCGACCCCGTGAGCGGTGCCGCCCGCCACCACGAGCACGTGCCCCCTGCGAGGGACGGGGCGCTGCCGGTAGCCGACCCGGTCACCGCGTGACACCGCGTGCGCGTCGAGCACCGTCGCGCGGGGCGAGAGCGCACCGCGGTCACCGAGCCACAGCGCCGTACCGATGCGCGGGCGCAGCGTCACCCCCGGGTGACGCCTGCGCAGGTCGGCCAGCTCGAGGTCGCTCAGGTGCGACACGTAGAGCCGGTCGGACACACCGAGCGAGCGGGCGAGGTCGAGCCAGTGCTCGGCCTCGCGCACGTGGCTGCCCCCCGCACCGGTCATCGGCAGGTGCAGGGCAAGCCCCTCCACCGAGACCCCGGAGGGGTCGACGTCGCGCAGCTCGTCCGACGTCAGCCCGTGCCGACCCATCGACGTGAGCGCCTCGAGCAGCACCCGCGGCCGGACACCGCGCTGCGATTCCGCCAGCGCCGTGAGGTCCTCGACGCGGCCAACGGTGTGGACCAGCCGCCGGTCCTGCGGGGCGGGGGAGTTCGGCCGCCACGGCGAGAGCACGAGCACGTCTCCGGCGTACCGCTTCAGCGCCTCCGGTGCCTCCTCGTACGTGCCCACCGCCATCATGGGTGCACCCAGCCAGTCCACCCGCCGGGCCAGGCGGGCGACGCCGAAGCCGTAGCCGTTGCCCTTCGCGACGGGCACGATGCCCGGATGCGCGTCGGCCACCCGGCGCAGATGGGCGCGCCAGCGCTCGCCGTCGACGTAGAGGCTCAGCGGCATCGTGGGCCGGCTCCTCAGCGGCGGCGCATGTAGAGGTCGAACGCGTGGTACAGCACCTTGGAGACCGGCAGGTCCCACTCCCCGGCGTACTCGACGGCCTCGCCCCCGGTGCCGACCTTGAACTGGATCAGCCCGAAGTGCGGGTCGCTGTCGTCGAGGGTGTCGGTGATCCCCCGCAGGTCGTAGACCGTGGCGCCGGCGGCGAGGGCGTCCTGGATCATCCGCCACTGCACCGCGTTGGAGCCCCGCACCTCGCGCTTGTGCGTCGTCGAGGCGCCGTAGGAGTACCACGTGTGCGTGCCGACGCGCACCCAGGTGGTGGCCGCGACGAGGTCGCCCTCGTGGTGGGCCAGGTAGAGCCGGATACGGTCGGGGTCCTCGGCCAGCAGCACCTCGAACATCTGCTGGAAGTACGACAGCGGGCGCGGCGTGAAGCCGTCTCGCGCGGCGGTCTCGGCGTAGATCCGGTGGAACTCAGGGAGGTCGTCGACACTTCCCGCGGTGACCTCCACCCCGCTCTTCGCGGCCTTCTTGATGTTGCGACGCCACTGCTGGTTCATCCCTGCCAGGACGTCGTCCTCGCTGCGGCCGTCCAGCGGGATCTGGAAGACGTACTGCGGCTGGCCGACGCTGAACCCGGCCTCCGCCGCCAGCGGGCGCCAGCCGTGGCGGCGCAGCTCGTGCTGCACGCGGGCGCCGGTGTCGTCACGGGCATCGGCGGGAACGGCGCCCAGCCGCCGGGGCGCCCCGTCGGCGATCGCCCGCTTGACCGTGGCCGCGCCCCAGCGGCGCGTGACGACCGGCGGCCCCATCCGGATCCCGAAGGCGCCGCGGTGGCGCAGGTGCGCCGTCATGGGCGCCAGCCAGTCGGACAGGTCGTCGGCCGACCAGTCGATGACCGGTCCCTCGGGCACGTACGCGAGGAACCTCTTCAGCCTGGGCAGCTGACGGAACAGCACCAGCGCGGCACCCACCAGCTGGTCGCCGCCGTCGTACCACCCGATCGACTCCCGGCGCCACTCGCTCTTGACCTGCCCCCAGGCCGGCGTCTGCAGGAAGCTCGCGCTCGGCCGTTCCTGCAGGAACGCCAGGTGCTCGGCGGGCGTGATCTCGCGGACGCGCAGCGTCGACGTGGTCGTGGGTGCAGTCACGCGCGACAGGCTAGCCTCCGGCACCACGGCGAGAGGGGTCGCGTTCGTCCGAGACGCCACCGGAGCGGCGTGGTCGAGGAGGTCCACAGCACTCCGCCGGCTGACGCCGACGGGTCAGTAGAGCAGGTGGCGCCGGCGGGTACGGCGGAACCGCGCCAGCTCCGGCTGCCATCCCGCCACGACGTCGGCGGTGCCGGCGCCGGCGTCGATGGCGGTGCGCACACGGTCGGAGCCGGTGAGCCGGTCGATCCAGAACGGCGCGCTCGTCTCGCGCCAGGCGAAGTCGGCCGGGTACAGCCGCTTGGCGGTGACGAGCATCGCGATCGCGGTGCGCACGGCGTCGAACCGCCCGCGGTCGGTGACGTGCAGCTGCACTCCGCCGCAGGTCCGGTTCCGGTGCTTGGAGCTGACCGGCGTGAAGTAGGCCTCGCGGAAGTCCACCCCCTCGAGACCCTGCTCGTTCAGGGTGTCTGCCCAGTGGTACCCCACGTACGGCGCCCCGACCAGCTCGAACGGACGCGTCGTACCGCGGCCCTCCGACAGGTTCGTGGCCTCGAACAGGCACGTGCCGGGGTAGACGACCGCGGTTTCCAGCAGCGGCATGCTCGGTGACGGCATCACCCACGGCTGGCCGGTCTGGTCGTGGAACATGCCCCGACTCCACCCGGCCATCCGGGACACGTCGAGGGCCACGGGGCCGTCGGCACTCTCGTCCGCGGGGACGAACTCGGCGTTGAACAGCCCGGCCAGCTCCGCCACCGTCATGCCGTGCTGCTGCGAGATCGGTCTGCGCCCGACGAACGTGGCGTACCGCGGACGCAGCACCGGCCCGTACGCATTCGTCCCACTGATCGGGTTCGGCCGGTCCAGCACCACGAACCGCACCCCGGCGCGCGACGCCGCCACCATGCAGTCGTACATCGTCCAGATGTAGGTGTAGAACCGCGCCCCCACGTCCTGGATGTCGAACAACACCGTCTCGACCCTCGCGTCCCGGAAGAGCCCCGCGATATGGGCGGGCTCCATGCCGTGCGTGTCGTACACGGAGACGCCGGTGCGCGGGTCGCGGTAGGACCCGCCGGACCCGCCGAACCGCGCGCTGCCCCGGAAGCCGTGCTCGGGGCCGAATGCGGCGACCAGGTCGACCTCGTCGGACGCGGCCATCACGTCGGCCTCGTGCCGCAGGTCGGGGACCACACCGGTCGGGTTGGACACCAGACCGACCCGCTGCCCTCGCACCTGGGCATATCCACTGTCGGCGAGCGTCTCGAAGCCGGTCCGCACGCCACTGCCCGGCGGCTCGGGGTCAGGACTCGCGCCGGAGCAGGAAGACGGGCCCGCGAGGGCGGACGTGCCGGTCACGACGGCGGTCGTCCGGAGGAACGCTCGCCGGTCCATGCTCAGTAGCCTAGGCCCGCCTCGTACGGGTGGAGAGGGGGCGACGGATCGCCCCTGCTCACGACAGCTGCTCGCGCAGCCAGACGATATCGTCGGCCTGCCCCTGGCCGGGTGTCTCCACCACGATCGGGGCGTTGGCGGTGCGCACGATGCCGAGCAGGCAGTCGGTGTCGATCAGCCCGTGCCCGAGGTTGGTGTGCCGGTCGGCGCCGGAGCCGAACGCGTCACGGGAGTCGTTGGCGTGCACGAGGTCGACCCGGCCCGTGATGGCGCAGACCCGCTCGACCAGGTCGGACAGCTGCTCACCGCTGGCGTGCGCGTGGCACGTGTCGAGGCAGAAGCCGACGCGGTCGGCCTGCGCGGCGCCGGCGATCGCCTCCCAGACCCGGGCGATGCGGTCGAGCCGGCGAGTCATCGCGTTGCCGCCGCCGGCGGTGTTCTCGATCAGGAGCGGGCAGCGCAGCTCGGTGCGCTCGACGCACTTGCGCCAGTTGTCGTAGCCGACCTCGGGGTCGTCGTCGCGCAGCACGTGGCCGCCGTGCACGATCAGGCCCTTGGCCCCGATCTCCGCGGCCGCGTCGACCTGCTGCTGCAGCAGCTTGCGGCTGGGGATGCGGATGCGGTTGTTGGTGGTGGCGACGTTGAGGACGTACGGCGCGTGCACGTAGAGGTCGACGCCCGCCGACTCGGCCGCGGAGCGCAGCGCCTCGGCGCCACCGGCGTACGCGATCGCGGGGCCCTTCCAGCCCTGCGGATCGCCGAGGAAGAACTGCACCACGTTGGCCTCGCGCGCCTTCGCCTCGGCGAGCGGGTCCTGCTGGTCGACGTGGGCGCCGATGCGCAACGCAGCACTCATGGCGGCCAGCCTACGACCCGCCGCCGACGGTCAGGCCAGCCCGCCGTTGGCGAGGTTCAGCGCGAAGCCCAGGGAGCTGCCGACCAGCCCGGTGACGATGATCCACCGCTCACCGCGGGTCTTGGAGATGAACTGGTCGAACCCGCCGACGAGCGCGCCCACCAGGCCGGTCCAGGCGCCGGCGACGTGCCACGAGGGCTGGGCCGCGCTGACCAGCGACACGAACGCGAGCCCCACCGCGAGGAACGCCAGCGCGTTCTCCTTCGGATGCCGGCGGCCGTCGGTGTTGATCAGGCGGTGCAGCGGGCCGGGCAGCTGCCTCCACCCGTGCCCGGCGTCGGGGTCGTGCGCATGCGAGCGAGCCATCGTGTGTGCCTCCGATGTGAGCCTGCCCCCAGCCCGCGGCCGACGCAAGACCACGCGCAAAGACCCTGTGGACGGAGATTTCAGCGGTACGGCGGTGCGCTGCTAGGCTGGCCCACGAACGCCCGGCGAGAGCGCCGGGCTTTCACACGCATAGCCCTCCTGTCACGGAGAGACCGTGACCGCCAAGTCCAGAGGAGGAGGAGATTCGCTGATGCGCAACTACGAAGTGATGGTCATCCTCGACCCGGATCTGGAGGAGCGGACGATCGCTCCTTCGCTCGACCAGTACCTCACCCTCGTCCGTACGGACGGCGGCAGCGTGGAGAAGGTCGACGTCTGGGGCCGCCGCCGGCTGGCCTACGAGATCCAGAAGAAGTCCGAAGCCATCTACGCCGTCATCGACCTGACCGCGGAGCCCGCGACGGTCAAGGAGCTGGACCGCCAGCTCGGCCTGAACGAGTCGGTGCTGCGCACTAAGGTCATCCGTCCAGACGCACACTGACCCAATTCACTGGTCCACCATCGGGAGGTCTTGATGGCCGGCGAGACCGTCATCACGATCGTTGGCAACCTGACCGACGATCCGGAGCTGCGCTTCACCCCGTCCGGAGCGGCCGTGGCCAACTTCACGGTTGCCTCGACCCCGCGCTTCTTCGACAAGCAGACCAGCGAGTGGCGGGACGGCGACGCGCTGTTCCTCCGCTGCTCCATCTGGCGGCAGGCCGCCGAGAACGTCGCCGAGTCGCTGCACAAGGGCGCTCGGGTCGTCGTCCAGGGCCGGCTGCGGCAGCGCTCCTTCGAGACCCGTGAGGGCGAGAAGCGCACCGTGGTGGAGCTCGAGGTCGACGAGATCGGCCCCAGCCTCAAGTACGCCACGGCGAAGCCGAACAAGACCTCCCGCGGCGGGGGTGGAGGCGGCTTCGGCGGCAGCCAGGGGGGCGGCTACGGCGGACCTTCCGACAACGACCCGTGGGCCTCCCAGCCGGCCGGGCAGGGCGGCTACGGCGGCGCCCAGTCCGGCTCTCAGTCCGGGGCGCAGCCGGGTGCCGGCCAGGGCGGCAACGACCCGTGGGCCACCCAGAGCCCTGGCGGCAGCTCCGAAGAACCGCCGTTCTGACCTACCCGCAACCACTACTGACCAAGGCCGGTTCAGACCGGCCGACCATTCCGGGGAGCATCTCCGGGCTTTCGATAGGAGAGCACCACAATGGCCAAGGCAGTCGTGCGCAAGCCGAAGAAGAAGGTTTGCGTGTTCTGCAAGGAGAAGACCACCTACGTCGACTACAAGGACACGAACCTGCTGCGGAAGTTCATCTCCGACCGCGGCAAGATCCGTGCCCGTCGCGTCACCGGCAACTGCGTGCAGCACCAGCGTGACGTCGCCACGGCGGTGAAGAACGCCCGCGAGGTCGCGCTGCTGCCCTATACGTCGACCGCGCGCTGAGAGGGGTGCACACACGATGAAGCTCATCCTTCAGCAGGAGGTCTCCGGCCTCGGCGCGCCCGGCGACGTCGTGGAGGTCAAGGACGGCTACGGCCGCAACTACCTCATCCCGCGCGGCGCCGCCATCCGCTGGACCCGCGGCGCCGAAAAGCAGATCGAGTCGATCCGACGCGGCCGGGAGGCGCGGGAGATCCGCGACCTCGGTGCCGCCGAGGAGATCGCCCGCCGACTCGAGAACCTCAGCGTCAACCTGCAGGTGCGCGCCGGCCAGTCGGGGCGGCTGTTCGGCGCCGTGACGCCGGCCGACATCGCCGCGGCGGTGAAGACCTCGGGCGGTCCCGACGTCGACAAGCGCAAGATCGAGGTCGGCAACCCGATCAAGACGCTCGGCGTGCACCAGGTGGCGATCCGGCTGCACGACGAGGTCCAGGCCAAGGTCAACGTCAACGTGATCCCCGCCTGACCACGGCCGGATGCCGGCCCGCCTGTCACCTGACGGCTGACGTCGGCGCTGCACAGGGCCGCTGCACAGGGCCGCTCCCCAGACCCGGGGAGCGGCCCTGACGCATCTGCGAGGTCCGCACGCGAGGCCCGCCGTACGCCCCCTCACGCGGCGTCGCGGGTCCGACACGAAACCGTAACGATTGGCTGCCGAACAGGTTGCGAACCTGTCCCCTGACCTCGGAACACGCAATGATCGGCGGGCGCGTGACGACTCGCGCTATCCGTGTGTTTCGAGGAGGAAAGTAATGCGGGCAAAGACACCATTGCGGTGTGCCGCGGTAGCGGCGACGTTCGCGCTTCTCGCCGCCTGTGGAGGCGGCGGCGGCGGGGGGAACGAAGGTTCCGGCGGCGGCGGCGGAGGCGGCGGAGGCGGCGACGCCCAGGCGCAGGGCGGCACCCTGACCGCGCAGCTGACGGAGCCCAGCGCACTCGCACCGGCTCAGGACTGCTACGAGTCCGAGTGCTCCAGCGTGCTCAACCTGCTCAACGACCCGCTCGTCAGCGTCGACCTCGACTCCGGAGAGCTGGTGTACGACGGCCTGCTCGAGAGCGTCGAGACCCAGGACAACCGGGTCTTCACGGTCAACATCAAGCCCAACCGCACGTTCCACAACGGTGAGCCGGTCAACGCCGACGCTTTCATCCGGGCCTGGAACTACTCGGCCGACCCAAAGAACGAGATGGACACGACCGGGTTCCTGTCCAAGATCGAGGGCTACGGCCAGGGCCAGGAGCTCAGCGGGCTGCGCAAGGTCGACGACATGACCTTCGAGGTCACGCTGGCCGAGCCGTTCCAGCTCTTCCCGACCACGATGAGCTACAGCAACGCCTTCGCCCCGATCGCGCAGGAGTGCTTCGACAACCTGAAGAAGTGCAACGAGTCGCCGATCGGCACCGGTGCCTACCAGATGAACGGTGTCTGGCAGCACAGCCAGGCCATCAACGTGAGCCGCTGGAACGGTTACCAGGGTGAGCAGACCGCCAACCCCGACAACATCAACTTCCAGATGACCACCGACCTGGTGTCGGCGTGGCGTGCCTTCCAGGGCGGGCAGATCGACATCACCGAGCTGGACCCGACCATCTACCAGGAGGCCAAGGCCAGCGAGGGCGACCGGGTCATGCTGTCGGAGACCGGCAACTGGTCCTACCTCGGCTACCCGACCGAGACCGCGCCGTACGACGACCCGCAGATGCGTCAGGCCCTGTCCATGGCCTTCGACCGGCAGCTGATCATCGACCAGGTGCTCAACGGCATCTACGCGCCTGCGGAGGGCATCGTGCCGCCGGCGATCCCTGGCTCGCAGGAGAACGCCTGCGAGTACTGCCAGTACGACCCGGAGCGCGCCAAGCAGCTCTTCCAGCAGGCCGGCGGGCAGCCGGGCATGACGGTGAACCTGTGGTTCAACGCCGGTTCCGGGCACGACCCGTGGGTGGAGGCCATCGGCAACCAGCTGAAGCAGAACCTCGGCGTGGAGTTCCAGCTGCAGGCCCGGGAGTGGGCGCAGTACCTCGAGGTGCTCGACGCCGGTGACTTCACCGGTCCGTTCCGCCTCGGCTGGCTGCCGGACTACCCGGCGGCGGAGAACTACCTGCGGCCGATCGTGGCCACCGGTGGGGACTCCAACTACACCGGCTACTCCAGCAACGAGGTCGACAACCTGATCGCCCAGGGCGACCAGGCCGAGACCACCGAGGAGGCGCAGCAGTTCTACCAGCAGGCGGAGAACGCCGCGCTGCAGGACATGCCGCTCATGCCGCTGTGGGTCAGCCAGGCTCCGACGGTCTACGCGGAGAACCTCGAGAACGTCTCGTACAACCTGATGGACGAGGTCCCGCACAACGAGATCATCGTGAACTGATCGCCGCCGGGGTTACCTTCTGACCCCTGTGGGCAACACCTAGCGTGGGGGCCGGGTACGTACCCGGTCCCCACGCCGGTGCAGAGATCGTGAGGAATGCGCATGGGCCGCTACCTGGCCAGACGGCTGCTGCAGTTCATCCCCGTGGTCATCGGCACGATGTTCCTGCTGCACTACATCACCACGCTCGGCATCCAGTTCAACGGCGACCCGGTCCGGGCGCTGTTCGGCGACCGGCCGCCGCCGGCCGAGGTGCTGGAAGCGATCCGAGCGCGCTACGGCCTCGACAACGACTGCCTGAACCAACGGGGCAACCCCTGCGTCGGGATGTTCATCGACCGCGTCGGGCAGTACCTGCAGGGCGACTTCGGGCAGAGCATCCGGATGGGCGACCGGCCGGTCACCGAGATCGTCCTGGAGCGGGCTCCGGTGACCATTCGCCTCACCGCGATCGCGATCGTCTTCGAGACGGTCGTCGGGATCGTCATCGGCGTGATGGCCGCCCTGCGCAAGGACAAGTTCGTCGACAACGGTGTGCGCATCGTGACGACGCTGCTGATCTCCACCCCGATCTTCGTCTTCGGCGTGCTGGTGCAGGTCTTCGGCGCACTCGCGCTGCGCAGGTGGCTGCTCGCGAACGACGCCCCGGACTGGACCTCCGACATGTTCTCGCCGGTCTACAACGTCGACAACCCGTGGCTGAGCCTCGTCGTCCCCGGGATCGTGCTCGGTGCTGTCTCGCTCGCCTCGATCGCCCGCCTCACCCGTACCAGCCTGATCGAGAACCTCCGAGCCGACTACGTCCGCACCGCGCGCGCGAAGGGACTGCCGCCACGGCGCACCATCGGGGTGCATGCGCTGCGCAACTCGCTCATCCCCGTCGTCACCTATATCGGCATCGACATCGGCATGCTCATGGGCGGGGCGCTGATCACCGAGACGATCTTCAGCATCCCCGGCATCGGGCAGCTGGTGTTCCTCGCGGTGGAGTTCCAGGACGCGCTGGTCATCATCGGCGTGGTCACCCTGCTGGTGCTGGTGTTCCTGGTGGCGAACCTGATCGTAGACGTCCTGTACGCCGTCCTGGACCCGAGGATCCGCTATGACTGACGCGCCGGCGATTACCGTCCAGCCCGAGCCCGACCACCAGCCTCCGCCGAGGGGCGACCAGAAGAAGGAGGTCAGCCGCAGCCTGTGGGCCGACGGCTGGCGGGAGCTGCGCAGCAAGCCGCTGTTCTGGGTCTCGATGGTGATCGTGCTCGCGGTGTCGAGCATGGCGGTACTGCCCGGGCTGTGGGCCAGCGGGGATCCCGCCCAGTGCCTGCTCGCACGGGGTAGCCAGGGTCCGTCATCGCAGCATCCGTTCGGCTACACCTTCCAGGGCTGCGACATGTGGGCCGCGATCGTCCACGGCACCAGCAAGTCGCTGGCCGTGGCGCTGCTCGCGACCACGCTCCTCACGGTGTTCGGCATGCTGGTCGGCACGCTGGCCGGCTACTTCCCCGGGATCGTCGACACGCTGCTGAGCCGCTTCACCGACATTTTCTTCGGCCTGCCGTTCCTGCTCGGTGCCGTGGTGTTCCTGGCCGTCGTACCGGTGCGCAACGTGTGGACGATCGCGGCGGTGATCGCGATCCTCGGCTGGACCACCATCGCCCGGGTCATGCGGGGCAGCGTCCTGGCCACCAAGAACAAGGACTTCGTGGAGGCGGCCCGTGCGCTCGGTGCGTCCAACGCGCGGGTCATCCTGCGGCACATCCTGCCCAACGCGATGGCGCCCATCATCGTGCTCGCGACGATCTACCTCGGCATCTACGTCGGGGTCGAGGCGACCCTGACCTACCTGGGGGTGGGCTTCCAGCGGCCCAACACGACGTGGGGCCTCCTGATCGCCGAGGGCCAGCCCTACGCCCTGCAGGGGTCCGCGCACCTGTTGATCTTCCCGTGCGCCTTCCTGGTCCTGACCGTGCTCGCCTTCATCATGCTCGGCGATCTGCTGCGGGACGCCTTCGACCCGCGCGGCCGTTGAGGAGGAGCCAAATGACCGACACCGTCATCGAGTCCAAGAAGAGCCCGGACAGGTCCGCGCTCGGCCGGGTGCACTTCGACGAGACCGCACCGCTGCTGGAGGTGCAGGACCTCAAGGTCGAGTTCCACACCCGCTACGGCGTCGCGCAGGCGGTCAACGGCGTGTCGTTCCGCCTCGACGAGGGCGAGACGCTCGGCATCCTCGGGGAGTCCGGCTGCGGCAAGTCCGTGACCGCCCAGGCGATCATGGGCATCCTCGACTCGCCTCCGGCGAAGATCGCCGGCGGCAGCATCCGCTTCCGCGGCGTCGACCTGCTGAAGATGGACGAGCGCACCCGCCGGCACGTGCGGCAGAACAAGATCGCGATCATCTTCCAGGACGCGCTCTCCTCGCTGAACCCCGTCTTCACCGTCGGCTGGCAGCTGGCCGAGGTCTACCGCAAGCACACCGGCGCCACCCGCGCCCAGGCGAAGGTCAAGGCGGCCGAGCTGCTGGAGCTGGTCGGCATCCCCGGCGCGAAACAGCGCGCGAACTCCTTCCCGCACCAGTTCTCCGGCGGTCAGCGGCAGCGCGTGATGATCGCGATGGCACTGGCCCTCGAACCCGATGTGATCATCGCCGACGAGCCCACCACCGCGCTCGACGTCACCGTGCAGGCCCAGGTGATGAGGCTGCTCGCCGACCTGCAGAAGAGCATGCAGATGGGTCTCATCCTGATCACCCACGACATGGGAGTGATGGCCGAGGTCGCCGACCACCTGTGCGTGATGTACGCCGGCGAGGCGGTCGAGCGCGCCAGCGTGCACCAGCTCTACGAGCACCCGGCGCACCCCTACACCAAGGGCCTGCTGGAGTCGATCCCGCGGATCGACCTCAAGGGCGAGGAGCTGCGCGCGATCAAGGGCCTGCCGCCGCCGCTGACCGACCTCCCGCCCGGCTGTTCGTTCCACCCCCGCTGCGGGTTCGCCCGCGACCGCTGCAAGGTCGACCATCCGCCGCTGTACGAGGTACCCGGCAATCGCGGCAGCGCCTGCCACTACTGGGAGGAGGTGATCGAGTCGTGAGCGCGACGCACACCGAGAGCGGAGGCGAAGGGCTGCGCACGGAGTCGCCCGGTGAGAACGTCATCGAGGTCCGCGACGTCCGCAAGCTGTTCCCGCTGACCCGTGGCATCGTCTTCAAGAAGACCGTCGGCCACGTCAAGGCCGTCGACGGCGTCTCCTTCGACGTCAAGCGCGGGGAGACACTCGGCATCGTGGGCGAGTCGGGTTGCGGCAAGTCGACCCTCGGACGGCTGCTGATGGGTCTGGAGCGGGCCACCTCCGGCTCGATCAAGGTCCTCGGCCAGGAGATCACCACACACGACTCCGGCGACCTGCGCCGCATGCGTCGCAACGTCCAGATGGTGCTGCAGGACCCGTACTCCTCGCTCGACCCCCGGATGACCGTCGGTGACATCGTCGGTGAGCCGTTCGACATCCACTCCGACGTGGTGCCGAAGAAGTCGCGCCGCAAGGCGGTGCAGGACCTGCTCGACGTCGTGGGCCTCAACCCCGACCACATCAGCCGCTACCCGCACCAGTTCTCGGGCGGGCAGCGGCAGCGCATCGGCATCGCCCGTGCGCTGGCGCTGCGGCCCGAGGTGATCGTCTGCGACGAGCCGGTCTCGGCTCTCGACGTCTCCGTGCAGGCGCAGGTGGTGAACCTGTTCGAGCGGCTGCAGCAGGAGTTCGGGCTGTCCTACGTGTTCATCGCCCACGACCTGTCGGTGGTGCGGCACATCGCCGACCGTGTCGGCGTCATGTACCTCGGCAAGGTCGTGGAGATGGGCGACGAGGAGGCCATCTACGAGCACCCGACGCATCCCTACACGCAGGCGCTGCTGTCCGCCGTACCCGTGCCCGACCCCCAGCTGCGGGGGCACCGCGACCAGATCGTGCTCGAGGGTGACGTGCCCAGCCCGGCCAACCCACCGTCGGGGTGCCGGTTCCGCACGCGCTGCTGGAAGGCGGAGGAGGTCTGCGCCCGGCAGGAGCCGTTGCTGGAGAACCGTCCTGGTTCTGCGCACCCCTCGGCCTGTCACTTCGCCGCCGAGCGCGACGTCATCCACGCCGTGGACTGACGCGCCCGAGGTCGTCAGAGGCTGGTTGGGCGCATAGAACGGCCTGCGCCCGACGGGTCCTACGTGCGGTACGCGCCGGTGACCATCCACGCCGTAGAGCGCTCGCGCAGCACCAGCGTCGCCAGCCGCGCCAGCATGAACCCGCCGAAGGCCGCCCACAGCCACAGCAGACCGCCGCCGGTCAGGTGGACGGCGTAGGCCAGCGGCGCGAAGCAGACCAGCGTGACGACCCCCGCCCACGCCAGGTAGCGGCCGTCACCGGCGCCGATCAGGACGCCGTCGAGCACGAACACCACCCCGGACACGGGTTGCTGCAGGGCGGCCAGCACCAGTACGGCGGCGAGCAGCTCCTGCACCGCCGGGTCGCTGCTGAACAAGGGTGCGATCGGTCCGCGGAGCAGCAGCAGCCCCACGGCGAAGACCACACCGCTGCCGATGCCCCACCACATCAGCCGCCGGGTCACCCGACGGGTGCCTGCGACGTCGTCGGCGCCCAGCGCGCGTCCGGTCAGCGCCTGCGCCGCGATCGCCAGCGCGTCGAGGGCGAACTGCAGGAACGTCCAGATCGTGAAGGCCACCTGGTGCGCGGCGATCGAGGCCGGCCCCTGGGCGGTCGCGACGTAGGTGGTGATCAGCAACGCGGCCCGCAGGGTGACCGTGCGGACCACCAGTGGCACGCCGGTCCGGCCGGCGGCGCGGATCCCCGGCATGTCGGGGAGCAGGCTGGCGCCGTGCCGACGGGCGCCGCGGACGACCACGGTGAGCAGGGCGGCAGCCGCGCCGGCCTGCGCCAGCACGGTGCCCCACGCCGATCCCGCGATGCCGAGGCCGAGCCCGTAGACGAGCAGCAGGTTGAGCCCGATGTTGACCAGGTTGGCGCCCACCATGACGTACAGCGGCGTGCGAGTGTCCAGCAGCCCCCGCAGCACCCCCGTGGCGGCGAGCACCGCGAACATGGCCGGCAGCCCGAGGGCGGACACCCGCAGGTACGTCAGCGCGTACGGCGTGATCGCGGGCGCCGGGTCGAACATCGCGACGAGCGGCCCGGCCAGGCCGACGCCGACGACGGTCATGACGGCGCCGAGGCCGAGGGCGAGCCAGATCCCGTCCAGTCCCTGGCTCAGGGCGCCACGACGGTCGCCCGCACCGAGCCGGCGGGCGACCGACGAGGTGGTCCCGTAGGCGAGGAACACGAAGACGCCGAGGAGCGTCTGCAGGAGGGCGGCGGCCACGCCGAGGCCACCGAGCTGCGGGGTGCCGAGGTGGCCGATGATGGCGGCGTCGGCCAGCAGGAACAACGGCTCGGACACCAGCGCCGCGAGCGCGGGCACGGCCAGCCGCAGGATCTCGCGGTCGGTGGCGGTTGGGAACGTCACCGTGTGTCGCCCCCTGCTCCGCGCTGCCGAATCGGTGTACCCCCCAACGAACAGCCGCGACTATAACCGATTCCTGTGGGCGGGCGGCCGCGGGCGGGCCGGCGGGGACGGTCGTTCGTTCATGTTCTCGCTACTTCGCAGAAATCTTCGGTCCACACCGGGTGGACGGTAAAGTCGCAGGTCAGCGGCGATGCCGCTGGATCCGCGGGCACTCTTTCCACAGGTGTGTACCCAGCCTGTGCACACGTCTTCCGCAGTTGTCCCCAGGATGCAGCCAGCTTTCCACAGGTGCCTGTGGGCGAGGTGCTTCCACCCGGCCGTCGGCACCCGTAGCGTCGCCTGCGGTCCTGGCGAGGGACTGTCGGTCGAAGCCCCTACCGTTTCGAACGTCTGTTCGCAAAGGCCACGGCAGGAGAAGGAGGTCGGCGTTGAGCATCGCCGAGTTCCCCGGTCAGCATCCCGCCGACGACTACCCCTCGCAGCTCGACCGTGTGCCTCCCCAGGACGACGTCGCCGAGCAGAGCGTGCTCGGGGCGATGCTGATGTCCAAGGACGCGATCGCCGACGTGGTCGAGTGCGTGCGCGGCACCGACTTCTACCGCCCGGCGCACGAGACCGTCTACGACGCGATCCTCGACCTGTACGGCCGCGGCGAGCCCGCCGACGCCGTGACCGTCGCCGCCCAGCTGCAGCGTCAGGGCGAGCTCGCCCGGGTCGGCGGGGCCCCCTACCTGCACACGCTGGTCTCGGGCGTGCCGATCGCGGCCAACGCGGGCTACTACGCCGAGATCGTGCGGGAGAAGGCCATCCTGCGGCGCCTGGTCGACGCGGGCACCCGGATCGCCCAGTGGGGCTACGCCGGTGAGGGCGACGTCGACGACGTCGTCGACCGCTCGCAGGCCGAGGTCTACGGCGTCACCGACAAGCGCACCTCCGAGGACTACGCGCCGCTGTCCGAGATCATGGAGGGCGCCCTCGACGAGATCGAGGCGATCAGCAACCGCGACGGCGCGATGGTCGGCGTACCCACGGGGTTCTTCGACCTCGACGAGCTCACCAACGGCCTGCACCCCGGCCAGATGGTGATCGTGGCCGCCCGGCCCGCCATGGGCAAGGCGCTCGCGCTCGAGACGCCGCTGCCGACACCTGACGGCTGGACGACGATGGGTGCGGTCCAGGTCGGCGACGAGCTGCTGGGCGCCGACGGGCGGCCCACCCCGGTGGTCGCGGCGACAGAGGTGATGCAGGACCGGGTCTGCTACGAGGTGTGCTTCTCCGACGGTTCCTCGATCGTCGCCGACGCCCAGCACCAGTGGTCGACCACGCAGGGCGCTGCGCGCGAGCCGTACGTCGCGTCGCGGCCGGCGGCGAGCGCCGCAGCGTCGGTGTCGACCACGGAGCACCTGGCCAAGCAGGTGGCCGACGGTGCCGTGCCATGGGTCGACCGGACCCGGTCGGTTGTCGAGATCCGGCGTACGGCGAGCGTGCCGGTGCGGTGCGTCGAGGTCGGCGCCGGCGACCACCTCTACCTCGCCGGGCCCACCAGGATCCCCACGCACAACTCCACCCTCGGCCTCGACGTGGCGCGGTCGGCGGCGATCAAGCACGGCATGGCCAGCGTCATCTTCTCGCTGGAGATGAGCCGTAACGAGATCACGATGCGGCTGCTGTCGGCCGAGGCCCGGATCGCCCTCAACGCGATGCGCAACGGCCACATGACCGACGACGACTGGTCGCGGCTGGCGCGCAAGATGGGCGAGGTGTCGAGCGCGCCGCTGTTCATCGACGACTCGCCGAACATGACGATGATGGAGATCCGCGCGAAGGCGCGGCGGCTCAAGCAGCGGCACGACCTGCGGCTGATCGTGGTCGACTACCTGCAGCTCATGCAGTCCGGGCGCCGTGTGGAGAGCCGCCAGCTCGAGGTGTCGGAGTTCTCCCGTCAGCTCAAGCTGCTGGCCAAGGAGCTCGACGTCCCGGTGATCGCGATCTCGCAGCTCAACCGTGGTGCGGAGCAACGGACGGACAAGCGCCCCATGCTGAGCGACCTGCGCGAGTCGGGCTCGCTCGAGCAGGACGCCGACATGGTCGTGCTGATCCATCGCGAGGACGCCTACGAGCGTGAGTCGACCCGTCCCGGTGAGGCCGACCTGATCGTCGCCAAGCACCGCAACGGTCCCACCGCCACCGTCGTCGTGGCGTTCCAGGGCCACTACTCTCGCTTCGTCGACATGGCGCACTGACCGCCCGCTGTGGCGTCGTCAGGGCGCGGGCATGACGCCGAGGGCGACCAGCAGCATCGGCCCGCCCACCAGGATCAGACCCAGCACCACGGGAGCACCGAGTACGCCGAGTACGGCGAAGCCCTTGCCGGGGCGGTGTCTGCGCGAGTGGGAGATCGCCAGGACGCCGTAGCCGGCCGCTGTCACCACGAAGAACGACACGTAGGCGATGCCCGCCAGGTCGACCTGGTCCGGACTGCCCGTCAGCCCCGACACCATGCCGACGGCCTCCACCACGCCGCCGACGGCGTAGACCCCGAGCGTCGCGAACGCACCCCACAGCAGCACGCTCAGGGCGGCCGGTGAGGGGAAACGCGGTGGCCTGGCCACCGACAGCAGCGCCACAGCCGCGCCCAGCACCTTCAGTACGACGACAAGCCAGTTCATCACCGTGAGCCCGGAGGCGTACTCGGAAAAGGGGCCCTGGGCGAAGTGGTCGGTGAGCACGAAGACGATGTTGACCGTCGCAAACCCGAGGCATGCCAGGGCCATCAGGACCCCGATCGCAGTCACGACGCGTGCTGGGCTGCGGATGGGCTCGGAGCGGTTTCTCGAGGACACAGCAGAGGACGCCATGTCACCAGTCAAGGGCGAACCGCAGGCAGCATCCATCCGGCATCGCCCTGACCGCCACCGGAGCGCCGGCCGCGGTCCCCCCGTGCGTCCCCCTACGGGGAGGATCCCGGTGAGAGGCGATGAGTTCTCGTCCTGCGCCCGGTCTGCAGGGCATGACGAACTCAACCCGAACCCACACCACAGTCTCGAACATCGGCGTGGCCATGTTCACCGTCGCCGACCAGGACGCGGCGCTCGCGTTCTACACCGAGAAGCTCGGCTTCGAGGTGCGCGGCGATACCCGCTTCGGTGAGCACGACGAGATGCGCTGGCTGGAGGTGGCCCCGCCCGGGTCGCGGACGCGGCTGGCCCTCAACCCGCCGATGGGCGCCACGCCCGGCGGCGGTTCGATCGGCGTCGAGACGCCGGACGTGCTCGGTGAGCACGCCCGGCTGAGCGCTGTCGGCGACGTCGACCTCGACCCCGAGCCGATGCGCACGCCCGGGGCCCCGCTCATGTTCATGCTGCGTGACCCGGACGGCAACGTCATCGTGGTCGTGGAGGAGCCCGACGCGACGTAGACCGCCGAGGCGAGTCTGCTCGATGCGGCCGGGACCTCTTCCTAGCCGCGTCGAGGGTCACGGCCGATGAACGCCAGCATCCTGGTCTGCACGTCGGCGTCCTCGGGAACCTCGACGCGGGGCCCGTACTGCCCGCTGCTGCGCAACAGGTCCTCCATCGGCTCCATCCCGGCGAGGAGCTCGGCGCACTTGTCGGCGTCGAGCGACTCGTCCTGTCCGGTGGCCCGCGCGAGGTCCCAGGTGTGCATGAACACGTCGGCGGTGTAGAACCGGTCGATCGCCTGGTCCAGCGGCACATCGCCGATGTGCGGGTTCGACAGCGTCCGCTCGGCCGTCGCGGGGCCGTCCAGCAGCGCCTGCACGGCGTCGCTGTGCGTCTGCCAGGCCCCGACCGGGTCCTCGTCGACGGACGGACCCTGCGGCAGCCGGATCCCCGACCCCTGCTCGAGGAAGGACGGGAACCACCCGACCAGGTGCCGGACCACGTCGCGAGCCACCCATCCCTCCACGGGTGCGGGCCGGTCCCAGCCGCCGGCCGGCACCCCGAGCACACGCTCGGTGAACCGGCCGGCGACCCGGCGGTGCTCCTCAGCAGGTGTGTTCATCCCTGCTGCGCCAGCAGCTCGTCGAGCTTCTCGTAGCCCTCGACGACGCCGACCTCCATGCCGCTGGAGAGGATCGCGTCGCGGATCTCCATCGACTCCACCACCGACAGCGCGGCGGTCCGGCTCCGCCCGCCGGGCAGCTCCTCGAACGTCATCGTCTCCAGGCTGACCCCGTCGGGCGCGCCCTCGAACGAGAACGTCTGCACGAGCCGCTCGTCCTGGCGCACCTCGTGGAAGCAGCCCCAGAACCCCATGTCGAAGCCGCTGTCGTCCCCCGCCCGGTAGCGCCAGCTGCCGCCGGTGCGCGCGTCCCAGTGCTCGATGTGCATCGTGACGCTGCGCGGCCCCATCCACTGGGCCACCAGCTCCGGGTCGGTCCAGGCGCGGAAGACCCGGTCGCGGGGGGCGTCGAACTCCCGGACGATCCTGATCGTCGGCAGCGCCGGGTCGGCGTAGATCTCGGTCTCGTGCTTGGTCGTGGCGGTCATGATGCCGTCCCCTCCTGGTTGTGGTCGGTCGCTTCCTGCTGGTCGTCCTCCGCGCCCATCCGGGCGAGCACGGTGTCGAGGCGCTGGAACCGCTCCTCGGCCTCGCGCCGGTACCGCTCGATCCACTTGGTCATGAGGTCGAACACCTCCGCCTCGAGGTGGCACGGCCGCCGCTGTGCGTCGCGGCTCCGGGTCACCAGGCCGGAGTCCTCGAGCACCTTCAGGTGCTTGGACACCGCCTGGACCGAGACGTCGTACGGCGCGGCAAGCTCGCCGACCCCCGCGTCACCGGCGGCCAAGCGGGCGACGATGTCGCGCCGGATCGGGTCCGCCAGGGCCGCGAAGACCCGGGAGAGCTGCTCGTCAGCCACGTCGTACTCCTCGTTCAACCAACAGGTTGAATAGACCGTACGGCGAGCGGCTCCGCCTTGTCAACCATCTGGTTGAGAAACTCCTTGGTGACCGCCGCAGTGCCGCGCGCCCACCGACGTACGCCCGGGCCACCGGCGTATCTTCGGCGCATGGGTGTCGAGGCCACCGTGCCGTGGGTGTCGTGAGCAGGTCGCCGGCGGTCGAGATCGAGGTCGACGACAAGGTCGTGAAGGTCACCAACCCCGACCGCGTCTACTTTCCCGAGACCGGTGCGACCAAGCTCGACCTGGTCGAGTACTACCTCGCGGTCAGCGACGGCATCGTGCGTGCGCTCTACGAACGGCCGTGCATGATGCACCGCTTCCCCGAGGGCCTCGCCGGGGAGAAGGTGCACCAGAAGCGGGTGCCCGCCGGCGCGCCGCCGTGGCTGGAGACCGTGCGGGTGGAGTTCCCGCGCTACCAGCGGCACGCCTACGAGCTGTGCGTGACCGAGCCGGCCAGTGTGGTCTGGGCGGTGCAGATGTCCACCGTGGAGTTCCACCCGTGGAACAGCCGCCGGGCCGACACCGAGAAGCCCGACGAGTGGCGCATCGACTTGGACCCGATGCCGCGATGCGGTTTCGACCGTGTCCGCCGGGTAGCCCACGTCGTCCGCGAGGTGCTCGACGAGCTCGGAGCGGTCGGCTGGCCCAAGACCACCGGCGGCCGCGGCATGCACGTCTACGTGCGCATCAAGCCCGAGCACGGCTTCCACGAGGTGCGGCGGGCCGCGCTGGCGTTCGCCCGCGAGGTGGAGCGGCGAGCGCCGGACGACGTCACCACGACGTGGTGGCGCAAGGACCGCGACCCGCAGACGCTGTTCGTCGACTACAACCAGAACGCCCGCGACCACACGATCGCCGCGGCCTACTCGGTGCGCGGTGTGGCCGACGCCCGGGTGTCGGCGCCGATGCGCTGGGACGAGATCGACGACGCCGAGCCGGCCGACTTCACGATCGACACCATGCCTGCGCGCTTCGCTGAGCTGGGCGACCTGCATGCCGGCATCGACGACGCCGTCTTCGACCTCGCGCCGCTGCTGGACTGGGCCGACCGCGACGAGCGCGAGGGCGCGGCGCCGCCGCAGGAGGTCTGACCCGGCTCAGGTCCTCACCACGACCGCTGAGTTCCGCCTCCTGCGCCGGTCTGCACGGGTGGAGCGACCGTAGGAACGGACGGGGAGCGCGAACATGGACGAGCAGTTCACGGCAACCTTGCAGAAGAGCCCCGCGAGGGGCGGCTGGACATACCTGGTCTGGCCGGAGTCGGCGCGGTACTTCGGCACCCGGGGGCTGGTCAAGGTGCGCGGCACCATCGACGGGCATCCGTTCCGGAGCTCGTTCATGGCGATGGGCGACGGCACCCACAAGCTGCCGGTCAAGGCCGACGTACGCAGGGTCATCGGCAAGCAGGAGGGCGACGACGTCACCGTCCGCCTGCTCGAGCGCATCGGCTGAGCGCCGGCGCGCCGGCCGGCGGACGCGACGAGCGGTCCGACGTCGTGACCTCCGCGGCGGTCGTGCGTTGACACACCATGGTGAAGACACGCCCGCTCGCTCTGCTGGCCTCCGCGGCCACGACGCTGACCCTCGGCCTGGCCCTCGGGGTGACGACCGCCCCGGCGTCGGTCGCCGCCGAGCACACCGCCACCGACGGCTGCCTCCCCAGCGTGGACGAGACCGACCCGCTCGAGCCGGGACCGGTCGAGATCTGCTACACGCTGTTCCAGCCGGCCGGCGCGTCGGCGGGCAGCCCGGTGCCGATGGTGCTGCACAGCCACGGCTGGGGCGGCAGCCGCAACAGCGCCCCCGACTCGTTCCAGGGCCTGCTCGACGCCGGCTTCGGCGTGCTCAGCTTCGACCAGCGCGGGTTCGGCGAGAGCGGTGGCAAGGCACACGTGGAGGACCCCGCCTTCGAGGGCGAGGACGTCATCAACGTCGTCGACTTCGTGGCAAGCCTGGACTGGGTGCGCCAGGAGGCAGCCAACGACCCGGTGCTCGGCGCGATCGGCGGGTCGTACGGCGGCGGCTACCAGTTCGTCGGGGCCTTCACCGAGCTGATGCAGACCGGGAGCACCCGCTTCGACGCGCTGGTCCCGGAGATCACCTGGTTCTCCCTCAACGAGAGCCTCGCCCCGCAGCAGGTCGTCCGCACGGCCTGGGCGTCGGCGCTGTACGCCGCGGGGGCTGACGCGCACACCTCGACGGTGCACGCGGGCTTCGCCGAGGGCGCGGCCACCGGCAACTGGCCCGAGAGCATGGAGGAGTTCTTCCGCGACAACGGCCCGGCGTTCCACGTCGAGCAGGGCCGCAGGCTCGACATCCCGGTGCTGCTGCGCCAGGGTGCGAGCGACAACCTGTTCCCGCTCGACCAGGCGATCAAGAACTACGACCGTGCGCTCACCGACAGCGCCCGCGGCCGGAGCATCCTGGTCGGCTACAACGGCGGCCACGCCCTGCCCAGCGCGATGCCCCCGGGCTACGCCACCGCGGGCGACGCCTGCTCGGGCACGCTCGGCGGCGCAGCCGTGCAGGGCTGGGACGACCTGCAGCGACAGTTCCTCGCCGAGAACCTGCAGGGCGCGCCACCGGCGCTGACCGGACACGGCCAGTACCACCTGACGACAGCCGACGGCGAGTGCCTCACCGTCGACTCGATCGACCCCACGCAGTCCTTCGGGCTTCCCGACATCGCCACCACCGCGGGCGCCGGCGCGCCGCAGGCCGTCAAGATTGCCGACGGGCCGCTGACGGTCGCCGGTACGCCGTACGTCGACGCGACGGTCACGGCGCTCGGCGCGGACAGCCGGGCCTTCTTCGCACTCAGCGTCGGAACGTCACCCGCGGATGCGCGGGTGGTCCAGAACAACGTGCTGCCGCACCGGGAGACCAGCCTCAACACCCCGGAGGAGCGCACGATCGAGCTCCCCTCCGTGGCCGCGGAGGTGCCCGCCGGGCAGTCGCTGTTCCTGACCGTGAGCCCGGTCTCGGACATGTTCGGTGGACACGGGAGCCGTACGCCGGGCGCGATGACCCTGGCGGACGTCACCGTCCGCGTGCCGGTCGTGCAGTAGACGGCGGCACCGAGCGGCGACCACGCTGGGGCCATGTCATCGGAGACCGCCCCCGCCCGTCGTGACGTCACGTTCTGGTCCGGGAGCGACGAGTGTGCCGCGTGGCTGTACGAGCCTTCCTCCGGGGCCGCCGGGCCGCGACCGGCCGTCGTCCTCGCGCACGGCCTCGGCGCCGTGAAGGAGATGGGGCTCGAGCGCTACGCGTCCCGCTTCGCCGAGGCCGGCTACGTCGCGCTGGCGTTCGACTACCGGCACTTCGGTGCCAGCGGCGGTCGGCCCCGTCAGCTGCTCGACATCACCCGGCAGCACGAGGACTGGGCGAGCGCCATCGCCTACACGCGCGGCTTGGCCACGGTCGACCCCGACCGCGTCGCGCTCTTCGGTACGTCGTTCGGCGGCGGCCACGTGATCGTCGCGGCCGCGCGAGACCGGCGGACGGCGGCGGTCATCTCGCAGGGCCCGTTCACCAGCGGCTCCGCCTCGGCCATGACCATGCACCCGCGCGGGCTGCCCGGCGTACTCGCCCGCGCCGCCCGCGACGAGATCGCCGCCCGGCGCGGCCGCGAGCCGGTCCTGGTGCAGACCGCCGGACCACCCGGCACCCCGGCGCTGATGAACGCGCCCGACGCCCTCGCCGGTTACCTCGGGCTCGTGCCCGAGGGCGTCGAGTTCACCAACGCCCTTGCGGCGCGGATCGCCAACCGGATCATGCTGTACCACCCCGGACGGCAGGCCAGGAACGTCCGCTGCCCGGTCCTGTTCCAGGTCTGTGAGCGCGACAGCGTGGCGCCGCCGGGCCCCACCCTGCGGTACGCCGCCAAGGCACCTCGCGGGGAGGTGCTCCGCTACCCCGTCGGGCACTTCGAGATCTACCACGGGGGGCCGCTCGAGCGTGCGCTCGCCGACGACGTCGACTTCCTGCGCCGGCACCTCCACCCGTCCGCCTGACAACTCTCGCGGGCGCCGATGACTTTGCGGCGGCGGGTGGGTCTGCCCTGCTGGTACACGCCGAAGGAGGGCCTCGATGAGTGACGCGACGATGATCGACCTCGGACCCGCCGCCCGTGCGGTGGCGGACCTGCTGCCGGGGGTCGCCGACGAGCAGCTGTCCGCGCCGACGCCGTGCGCGCAGATCTCGGTGGCCGAGCTCCTCGACCACTTTCTCGGGCTGACCCTGGCATTCAGGTGGGCGGCGACGAAGGAGCCCCCCGGGGCCCGGGACGGGTCCGGCGGAGAGCCGGGCCCGACCTGGGGGGCCGATCTCGATCCCGACTGGCGCCGCCGGCTGCCGGCGCAGCTGGACGAGCTGGTGGACGCTTGGCGCGAGCCGGCGGCGTGGACGGGAACCACCCACGCGGGCGGCGTCTCCCTCCCCGGCGACGTCGCCGGTCTGGTCGCCCTCAACGAGCTCGTCATCCACGGGTGGGACCTCGCCCGGGCGACCGGTCAGGACCTCGACTGCGACCCGCGCACCGCGGAGGCCGCCTTCGCGCATGTCGCCCAGTTCGCCAGCCCGGAGGGCACCGAGGGGCTCTTCGGCCCGGCGGTCGAGCTGCCCGCCGACCGCCCGCTGCTCGACCGCGCCGTCGGCCTCAGCGGCCGCGACCCGGACTGGACGCCGTAGGTCCCGAGAGCGCTTACCGAGGCGGCCCGGCATGTCGGACGCCGCCGCTACCGTGACCCTCATGCCGATCCGGTTCACGCGCGAGCAGGCACTCGGCTTCCGGGTGCGGGCTCAGCAGCTGCACCGCGCCTCCGGAACCCTGGGCGACACCGCCGTCCTCGACATCGGGGTGCAGGACACCGGCCCGGACGGCGGGCTGTGGGCGCTGGCCAACCGCGGCGTCGACGTGTCGACGCTGTCGGTGGAAGAGCTGGCCACGGTGTGGACGATCCGCGGTGCGCCGCATCTGTACCGCCGCGAGGACCTCCCCGCGGTCGCCGCCGCCGTGCAGCCGTTCTCCGACGCCGACGCCGGCAAGCGGATCTTCGACGCGGCCAAGCCGCTGAAGGCGGCCGGGATCGGCAACCTCGCCGCGCTGGACGAGGTAGGCGCCGCCATGCGGGCGGTCGTCAGCAGGCCGACGGTCAAGGGCGAGGTGTCCACGCAGCTGACGGCTCGGATGGGGCCGCCGTACCTGCGGTTCTGCCGTCCGTGCAACGCGACCCACGTGTACGAGATGCCGTTCCGGCTGGCGGCCCTGCGCGCCGGCCTGGAGCTGCAGGCCGGCACCTCGCCGCCGGTGCTGCAGCGGATCCGCGGCTTTCGGCGGGCGGCACGCACGCCGGAGCGGTACGACGTGATCCGCGCCTACCTGCGGCTGCTGGGCCCAGCCACCCCCGGGCACGTGGCCGGCTACCTCGATGCACCCGTCAGCGAGGTCAGGGCCCGCTGGCCGGCCGACGCCGTCGAGGTGTCGGTCGACGGTGAGCGCCGGTGGCTGCTCGCGGCCGACGCCGACGAGCCGGCCGCGCCGGTATCCGAGGCGGTGCGGCTGCTGGGGCCGTTCGACCTGTTCCTGCAGGGCAGGGACCGGTCGCTGCTGGTCGACGACCCGGGGCGGGCGAAGACGCTGTGGCCGGTGCTGGGCCGTCCCGGCGCCGTGCTCCGGGGCGGGGAGGTCGCCGGTGTGTGGCGACCGCGCAAGTCGGGAACCAGGCTCGCCCTGCAGGTCACGCTCTGGACGCGGGAGTCGGCCGTCCTGCGCGGCGCGATCGAGGAGCAGGCCGAACGGCTGGCGGCATACCGCCGGGCGCGACTCACGGCGGTCGACCTCGCCGGCTGACACGGCCGAGACGGGTCAGCCGGCCCCGGGTCTGCGCGCCCGGAAGGCGGCTACCCGGCTGCGGTTCTGGCACTTGACGGAGCAGAAACGCCGTTGTCGTCCAGGAGAGAGGTCGGCATAGACATCAGCGCACCTCCGTCCGGTGCAGGTCCCCAACCGGGGCTCGTCGCGCTCCGTGAGGTACCCCATGAGGCTGTGTACCGCTGCGGCCAGCAGCGCATCCTGCGGTTGACGGGCCACGAACCCGGACCGGAACTCCGCGTCGCGAAAGGCGAGGCGAGGTTGCAGACCGAGCTGGGTGACCAGCGCGTTGACGGAGCGGGCGACCTCGGCATGTCGGGCGGCCGCGAAGACCGCGAACAGCAGGTCGGCCGCCCGGACCAGCTCCTGGTCGCTGAGCGCCGGGCGCCACGCGCGCGGTACTGGCCACGCGTGCTTCGACATGACCGCACGGATCGACGGGAAGGGCGTGTCGTGCTCCTCGGCGGCTGTGCGAGGGGTGGTGCCCCACTCGTTCACGACGTCGACGACGATCTCCAGAGGCATCGGAGTGGTGACCTGCACACTGCCACTGTAACGCAATAACGGCCAGCAATGCGTTGCAATTCGTCCGCACACCGGAGTAACGTGGTGATGCACGACAGGGCGTTACCCAGCCTTCGAAGCGGGGGAGATGGTCTCCGTGACCACCGCAACGCAGTGTCCCGACCGGGACGGGATCAGCGGATCGTCATGGGCGCAGCGCACCACGCTCCTGCTGAGATCTCGCCCGTCCTCCGTTCGTCGGGCCCGTGCCTTCGTCGACCAGCAGTGTCGCGCGGCCGGCCTGAGCGACGAGGTGTCCGAGAGAGCCGTGCTGCTGGCCAGCGAGGTCGTCACGAACGCGATCCTGCACGGGCGGAGCAGCGCCCACCTCGCCGTGACCACCGGCGCGGACCGTGTGCTGGTCGAGGTCGGCGACGACAGCTCGCGCCGCCCGCTGGTGCTGGTGCCGGACCGAGAGGCGCTCGGCGGTCGTGGCCTCGCCATCGTGGACATGCTCGCCGACGACTGGGGCGTCCACGCGGACGAGGAGGGCAAGGTCGTCTGGTTCGTGACGGGCGCACCGGCCGCGGTGGAGGCGTACGGTGAGTACGATCGCCGGCATGGGTGAGCGCAACACCGGCGTCGGCGACCTGCACCTGGGCACGGTCGTGGTCAACGTCAGGGACATGGAGCGCGCCGTCCGCTTCTGGCAGGCGGTCCTCGGCTACCGCCAGCGCGAGCAGAACTGGAACCCGGAGTTCATGATGCTCGTCGATCCGGACGGCCAGCGGCTTCCGGTCTCGCTGCAGCTCACCGACTCCGACCCGAAGGAGCCGGTGCGCGTGCACCTCGATCTCTACACCGCCGAGCAGGAGCGCCATGTCCAGCGGCTCGTCGAGCTCGGCGCCACCCGCGTGGACGACTGGCCGTATCCCGAGGACGCGGACTTCATCGTGCTGCACGATCCCGACGGCAACGAGTTCTGCGTCATCGACCACGCCGAGCTGTAGGTCCATCCGTCGTCGTCCGCGAGAGCAAACGACGAAATTCGGTGCCCCAGCACCCAGAACCGTCGGTTGCCTGCCCACGACGTGCACCGAACCGAGCAGGGACGGAAGATCGTGGCGGCCAGGACCACCACGATCCTCCGTCGCTTCGTGCGCGCGTCAGTGCGCGTGCCCGGCCACGTGCGTGGTGTGGCCGAGGGCCTCGTCCTCGACCGTTCCGGCCCGCGCGCCCGGCTCGACCACCACGAACTGCCCCATCATCCCGGCGTCCTCGTGCATGAGCAGGTGGCAGTGGAACATGTACGGCGTGTCCGCGTCGGCGTAGTCGGTGAACCGCAGCGCAAGCCTGACCGTCGTACCCGGTCGCGTGAGCACGGTGTCCTTCCAGCCCGCCAGCTCCGGTGGCGGAGGCGCACCGTCGACCGACAGCACCTGGAACTGCACGTCGTGCACGTGGAAGTTGTGGTGGGTCCCGTCCCGGTTGTGCACCTCCCACACCTCGGTGCTGCCGAGCTCCACGGTCTCGTCGATGCGGGACATGTCCATCTTGAGCCCGTTGATCTTCCGGCCGGACAGCTCGAACCGGCGGTCGACGCCGGCGTCATCGGTGTCGAGGTCGGGGGCCGGGGCGAGCGTGTCCGGCACCGGCGGCGACGGTGCGAGGTCAGCGGCGGCACGTAGCTGCAGCACGTCGAACTGGTCGCTGCCCCCGTTGAACCGGGCGAGCAGACCACCGCCCACGTCGGGCGGGTAGGAACGCAGCGTGACCTCCTCGCCAGGTCGCATGGTGACCACGATCTCGGCCCGCTCGCCGGGTGAGAGCAGGATGCGCTCATCGCGTACCGGTTCCGGGAGCAGGCCGCCGTCGGTGCCGATGATGTCGAACGCCCGGTCGTCGGAGAACCCGAAGTCGTACACCCGGGCCGTGGACGCGTTGAGCAGCCGCAGCCGCACCCGCTCGGTCGTGACGTCGAGATACGGCCCGAAGGTGCCGTTGACGAGAATGTCCTCGCCGAGCATGCCCGTCCCGCCCAGGAAGTGGCCGCCCTCTCGCATCTCGCCGTCGTCGGCGAACGACTTGTCCTGCACGATCACGGGGATGTCGTCCACGCCGTACTCGTGCGGCAGCCGGTCGGCCGCCGGGCTGTCGGGGTCGTCGAGGATGAACATGCCGGCCAGGCCGCGGAACACGTGGTGCTCGGTCCTGCCGTGCGGGTGCGGGTGGTACCACAGCGTCGCGGCCGGCTGGTCGATCTCCCACGTCGGTGTCCACGTGTCACCGGGGGCGACCGGCTGGTGCGGCCCGCCGTCCATCTCCGCCGGGAGATGCATGCCGTGCCAGTGCACGGTGGTGGTCTCCTCGATCTCGTTGGTGATCTCGACCGCGACCCGCTCACCGCGCTCGGCGCGCAGCGTGGGGCCGAGGTAGGTGCCGTTGAAGCCCCAGGTGTCGCTGGTCGTGCCGGGCAGCAACTCGGTACGACCGGACTGCGCGGTCAGCTCGAAGACGCGTCGGCCGTCGCGGTCGACGCGGGACTCGGCAAGGGGCGGGACGTGCAGCCGCCGCGCGAAGTTGACCTCGCCGACGGTGTCGACGGCGGTGGAGCTCCAGGCCCACACCACCGCCGCGATGACGCCGACGACGAACAGCAGGAAGAGCACGAAGAGGCGGAACAACCAGCGCAGCGGGCGGAACCGCCGAGGAGGGGCCGCAGAGGAGGGGTACGTCATGCGCACCAGGCTCGCCGGCGGCGGGCACTCGGACATCGTGGAAGTCCCCGGACGTCACCCTGACCCGACCCTGGCACGCTGATGGGGACAACGGAGGTGATCGGCATGGACCTCGACGAGGCCCGCGACTTCGTCCGCTCGCACCATCGTGCGGTGCTCGCCACCCGGCGACGGGACGGGATCCAGCAGAGTCCCGTGCTGGCGGCGGTGGACGACGACGGCCACATCGTGTTCAGCAGCCGCGAGACGGCATACAAGACACGCAACCTGCGCCGAGACCCGTGGGCCCAGGTGTGTGTCTTCACGGACCGGTTCTTCGGGCCGTGGATGGTCGCGGAGGGGGACGTCGCGGTCCTGTCGCTGCCCGAGGCGATGGAGCCCCTGGTCGACTACTACCGCGGCGTGGCCGGGGAGCACCCGGACTGGGAGGAGTACCGCGAGAGCATGCGGCAGGAGCGCCGGGTGCTGCTGCGTATGCGGCTGCGTACGGCGGGACCCGACCGCCAGGGCTGAGGCGCGCCGCATGTTCGTGACTCCGGGCGAACCGACTCGTTGAACTCGGGGTACGGCACGTGGTGACCGAGCGATCCAGGGAGAACCAATGCCGATCGGCCGTCGCCTGCTCTGCGGGCTCGGTGCCCTGACGCTGGCCGCGTCGTCCGCCGCGTGGGCCTCCGTCGGGTCCGCCGCGGCGAGCTCCGGGCCCGCTGCCAACACGAACGCGGCACGTACCGCACCGTCGTACGTCGAGCTGGAGGCGCCGCAGCCGCAGTGGTACACCCCGCGCCTGCACGCCCGGGTGGTGGCCGCCGGCAGGCGCGGCGACGCGGTGCCGCTGCCGCGCGGCGTCGTCTACCCCGCCAGCGGGCTAGCGTTCACCGGCATCCGCCCCGGTGCCTGGATCATCGCGCCGGCGGGCTGCACCACGAACTTCGTGTTCGGCAGCCGGCGCAACTACTTCATCGGTACCGCCGGGCACTGCGCGAAGGTCGGCCAGCAGGTGACGATCGTCGCGGCGCCCGGTGTGCTGATGAACATCGGCCGGGTCGTGAAGAGCGTCAACCGCGGTGTCGGCAACGACTTCGCGCTGATCAACGTGCGCCGTCGCATGGAGAAGCACGTCAACCCCTCCATGACGTACTTCGGTGGGCCGACCCGCGTCGGCGCACCCCGTGTGCGCGACGTGGTCGAGCACGCCGGACACGGCCTCGTGATCGGGACCGGCGGCACGCCGCGGGCCGGTGTCGTGGTCTACCGCGGCTCCGGTGCGCGTGGGCGCGGCCGCGCCTACGCGTGGGTCGGCGCCTCGAGCCCGGGTGACTCCGGGTCAGCGGTGCGGAAGGCCAACGGCGCCGCCGTCGGCAACCTCACCCATCTGGTCATCGGTGGCAAGTACGCGCCCGGCGACGTCGCGGGTACGACGATCAGGCGCATGCTCCAGATCGCCGACCGGCGCCTGGTCACCGCGGCCAACCGCCCCGACCCGTTGTGAGGTCCGGTCAGCGGCCGACCAGCTTGAAGAACGTGCTGTCCTCGCCGCTGGCCTTCTGCTCCTGGTAGAGGAACGCCAGGTTGTTCTCGTCGAACTTCGCGAACCAGTCGTCCCAGCTGATGTGCTCGAGCTGGTCCTCGCCGGCGCCGCCGGGGAAGTCGATGCGGAGAACGCCGGCCTCGTCGCCGGATCCGGTACCGGAGACGCTCGCCGGCTTCCCATCGTGCTGCTCGACCCACTGCCGGATCTCGTTGTGGTCGGTCGTCGTACGGCTGTCCGATGCCATCGTTTCCTCCAAGTCCTTGCCTCGGTGCGGGCCGCCGCGGTTTGTGCTCTACGACTTCTCGCGGCTCCGCCTCGTCTCTCGCTGGTTGGCCTTCTGGATCGCCTCGACCAGCTCGTCCTTGGACATCTGGGAGCGGCCTTCGACGTCCAGCTTCTTGGCCCGGTCGTACAGGTGCTTCTTCGACGCGTTCGCGTCGACGCCGCCGGCTGTCTCGTCACCGGAACCGGCTCGCCGGCTCGACTTCTCGGCCTGCTCGTCGGAGGGTCCCTTGCGGCCCTTGAAGTCCCAGTGGTCGCCGACCTTCTCGAACTCGTGCTTCAGTGCCGAGAACGCCGTGCGATGGGCGCGTTCGCCCTCCCCGTAGGTGTCCACGGCGGAGTCGTGCGCCTTCGACCACGTCTCCTGCGCCTTCTTCGGGGAGCGTTGCAGCGTCGACGGCAGCTCGTCGCGTGCGGGCATGCCCAACACCTCCGGATAGCGGTTCTCGGCTCATCGGTCAGGTACCCAGCGATGGGTGCGGGCATTCAGCGGGTCCACTCCGCCAGGTCGTCGGCCATGAAGGTGCGGAGCTTGTCGGTGTCTTCGTACACCTGCTCGGCAACGGCGTGGCGAAGGCGATCCGGCACTTGCTCGGTGTCGGCGCCGACGTGCCATCGCTGCTGCAACGCCTCGTCCCACCACTGCGGGTCGGCACCGCAGTGCGCGTAGACGCGACTGAGCTCGGCGCGGCGGTGGGCCAGGAGCCGTTCCTGGACGACCACCAGCACCTGTTCGGTGGTGAAGTGACGCAGGAAGGGCTCCAGGCGCGCGTGGTAACGGCTGCGCGCGATGTACTGGCTGTCCGGGTCGAGGATCGCGTCGAACTGAGGACGGGTCTCGGCGCCGTCGCGCTGGTGGTGGCGGTACTGCGAGACGGCGCGGTGCACCGGGTCGCGGACCAGGTAGACCAGCCGGGCCCCGGGCACCGTGGCGGCCATGCGCGCGGCGACCGCGGGATGGTCGGGCGAGGTGTAGCCGGGGGAGGACTCGCCGCGCACGGGGCACGAGGCGTCGAACAGGGAGGCGTACCACTGCACGCCGCGGTGCCACTGCCCCGGCCCCGCGGGTGAGTCCGGTGCCTGGGCTGCCTGCTCGCCGACGAAGAAGTTGACCTCCTTGCGCGCGGCCATCCCCACGTCGGGATGGGCGTCGAGGTAGCGGTGCAGTGCCGTCGTGCCGCACTTCATCGCGCCGATCACGACGAGGTTGGGCAGTGCGCCGCTCGCAGTCATCACTGCCGTCGCCGTACCCGTGCCACTGCGGCGAAAACCGCAGTGCCGGGCCGCCCGAGCCGAGGGCCCCGTGCTGAGCGTCGGGGGACCGGGCATCATCGGTGCGGTGAGCGACGACGAGCAGCGTCAGACCGACCGCTGGGGTATCCAGCGCCGGTGGGTGGACGCGAACGAGGAGACAGCGGTCGTGTCCGAGGCGACGGTACGCCGGCTGCGGGAGGCGATCGGTGAGCCGCCGGACGACCTCGAGGACTCGGCGCCGATCGTCACCCGGCCAGGGCGTGACCTCGGTCTCGGTCGCGTGGGCATCGGTTGTGAGGACGGCCGGACCCGCACCGTCGACGGAAGGCTGCCCGAGGACTTCCCGCTGGGCTACCACCGGGTCCGCACCGCCGCGGGGCGGGAACGGCTGCTGGTCGTGTCGCCGGGCCGCTGCTGGCTGCCCCCGCGGTGGCGCGCGTGGGGCTGGACGCTGCAGCTGTACGCCACCCGCTCCGGCGCGAGCTGGGGTATGGGCGACCTGGCCGACCTGCGCGCCGTGCGGGAGTGGGCGCAGCGCATCGACGCGGGCTTCCTGCTCATCAACCCGCTGCACGCCGTCGCGCCGACGCTGCCGCAGGAGGCGAGCCCCTACCTGCCCGCGACCCGCCGGTTCCGCAACCCCCTCTACCTGCGCGTCGAGGAGGTTCCGGGTGCGGACCAGGTCGAGCTGTCGAGCTGCGTCGACCGAGGCCGGAGGCTCAACGGCGAACGGCTGATCGACCGTGATGCGGTGTGGCGGCTCAAGCGGGAGGCACTCGAGCAGATCCACCGGCTCGCCGGCGGTGGGGAGCGCAGCGGTGACTTCGAGCGGTGGCGCACCGCGCAGGGCACGGCGCTGCAGGAGTTCGCGGTCTGGTGCGCGCTCGCCGACGAGCACGGACCGGACTGGCGGGACTGGCCGACGCAGCTGCACGACCCGCACGGCGCTGCCGTCGGAGAGTACGCCGAGCGGCACCCCGACCGGGTGTCGTTCCACGCCTGGCTGCAGTGGCTGCTCGACGTGCAGCTCCGGAAGGCCAGCGGCGACCTCCCGGTCATCCAGGACCTGCCCATCGGGGTGGCCGGCGGCGGTGCCGACGCGTGGGCATGGCAGGGGACCATGGCCGCCGGGATCACGGTCGGCGCTCCGCCCGACGCGTTCAACTCCGCGGGCCAGGACTGGGGCTCCCCGCCGCTGACTCCCTGGCGGCTCCGGCAGGCCGAGTACCGCCCGTTCATCGAGTCGGTCCGCGCCACGATGGCGGCCGCCGGGGGAGTGCGCATCGACCACGTGATGGGGTTGTTCCGCCTCTGGTGGGTGCCCGACGGCGCCGGCCCGGCCGAGGGCGCCTACGTGCGCTACCCGAGCGAGGACCTGCTCGACATCGTGGCCCTGGAGAGCCATCGGGCCCGGTCGATCGTGGTGGGCGAGGACCTCGGCACGGTCGAGCCCGGCGTACGGGAGGCGCTGTCCGAGCACGACATGCTGTCCTACCGGCTGCTCTGGTTCGAGCAGGACGACCCCGCCGAGTGGCCGGACAAGGCGCTGGCCGCGGTCACCACGCACGACCTGCCGACCGTGGCCGGGCTGTGGTCGGGCAGCGACGTGCGGGAGCAGCGCCGCTACACCGACGCCGACGTCGCCGAGCTGACCGCGGGACGGGAGGAGCTGCTCGCGCGCCTGCGCGGTCCGGCCGGCGTGTCCCCCGACGCCACGCCGGCCGAGGCGGTGGCGGGCGCGCACCGGCTGCTCGCTCGTGCGCCCTCCACCCTGCTCGCCGCGACCCTCGACGACGCGGTCGCCGAGGAGCAGCGGCCGAACATCCCCGGTGTGGTCGACCGCGACAACTGGTCCCTGAGCCTGCCGGTGCCGGTGGAGGACCTGCCGGAGCACCCGACCGCCACCGCCCTCGCCGGCATCCTGCGCGACGCGGTGCGACGACCACCGGCGCAAGGGTAGAACAGACGTTCGACCGCGCGGTACGGTGTGGACATGGCCATGGCCCTGCAGGCGTCCCTGCTCGACGTCCCCGGCGAGCCGACCCTGGACCGGCTCGCGGACGGACTGCGCCGCACCATGCTCAGCCGGGGCGCGTGGGTCGACCTGCGCCCGGGATGGGTCAGCGGCGCCGACTCGCTCTTCGAGCGGATCACCGCCGACGTGCCGTGGACCGCCGAGCGCCGCCGGATGTACGACCGGACCGTCGACGTACCTCGGCTGCTCTGCTTCTACGGCGAGGACGACGAGCTCCCCGACCCGCTGCTGACACGGGCCCGCGATGCCCTCTCGCAGCACTACGCCGACGAGCTGGGCGAGCCGTTCCGCACCGCCGGCCTGTGTCTGTACCGGGACGGCCGCGACAGCGTCGCCTGGCACGGCGACACCATCGGCCGCAGCCGCACCGAGGACACCATGGTCGCGATCCTGTCGCTGGGCACGCCGCGCCGGCTGCTGCTGCGGCCGCGCGGCGGCGGGGAGACGCTGCGCTACCCGGTGGGCCACGGCGACCTGCTGGTGATGGGCGGCTCGTGCCAGCGCACGTGGGAGCACTGCATCCCGAAGACCAGTCGGCCGGTGGGACCGCGCATCAGCGTCCAGTTCCGTCCCCGCGGCGTCCGCTGACTGCCGCTGGCGGGAGCATGTCCGCCGCTCTCGACGCTGCCGCAGTCGTACGGCGGCCGAGCATGCGTGCGGCGAGAGCGCGGGTCGCTGCTGCGGCGTACCGTCTTGAAGCGGTGAAAGGGAGGGCAGCATGGCCACGGACATGACCCTGTACCTCGATGACCAGCCGGGCGAGCTCGCCCGGCTCGGCGAGGTGCTCGGAGACGTCGGCGTCAACATCGAGGGCTTCTGCGCGGTGACCAGCGGCGGTGGCGGGGCGGAGGTGCACGTGCTGGTGCAGGACATGGAGGCGGCGTTCACCGCGTTGGCCAGGGCGAGCATCAAGGTGGCGGCGGAGCAGGAGGTCGCGGTGGTCGAGGTGCGGGACAACCCCGGCGTGCTCGGTGAGGTGACCCGGCGGCTCGGCAGCGCCGGGATCAACATCACGCTGGCCTACCTCGCCACCGGCACCCGGCTGGTGCTCGCCGCGGACAACCTGGCCGAGGCGAAGGCGGAGCTGGCTTGACCTCGGCGGCGGCCCCGCGTACCCGTACGGCGGCCTTCACCCTGCGCGACTGGGGTCTGCTGGCCGGGGTCGCGCTGATGTGGGGCTCGTCGTTCCTGCTGATCGAGATCGGGCTGGCGCACCTGCAGCCGACCACGGTCACCTGGCTGCGGATCCTCTTCGGCGCGCTGACGCTGGGATGCGTGCCTGCCGCGCGGCGCCGCATCGCCCGCGCCGACTGGGCGGCCGTGGCGGTGCTGGGGCTCGTCTGGTTGGCGGCGCCGTTCACGCTGTTCCCGCTGGCGCAGCAGTCCATCTCGTCGTCGCTGGCCGGCATGGTCAACGGGGCGGCGCCGCTGTTCACCATGCTGGTCGCGACCGTGTGGTCTCGCCGGCTGCCGACCGGCCGGCAGGTGTCCGGGCTCGTGGTGGGCTTCGCCGGCGTGCTCGCGATCAGCTGGCCGGCCGTGCAGGGCGCCAGCGCGACCGCCCTGGGCGCCGGCCTGGTGCTGCTCGCCACCCTGTTCTACGGCATCGCGTTCAACATGGCCGTGCCCCTGGAGGAACGCAACGGCGCACTGCCGGTGATCTGGCGGGCCCAGATGGTGGCCCTGCTGCTCGTCACGCCGCTGGGCGTGGTCGGCGTGCGCGACTCGTCGTGGTCGTGGCCCGCCATGCTGGCCATGGTCGCGCTCGGCGCGCTCAGCACCGGGCTGGCCTTCGCGTTCTTCACCATGCTGGCCGGCCGGGTGGGCGCGGCGCGGGGATCGGTCACCGTGTACTTCGTGCCGGTGGTGGCCATCGTGCTCGGAGTGTTGCTCGCCGGGGAGTCCGTGGCCATGATCGCCCTGGTGGGCACCGCGCTGGTGCTGTCGGGCGCCTACCTGACCAGCCGCAAGGAGAGAGACCCGGTCGCGGTCTCGGTCGGGATCGTGGACGACGCAGACAACGAGGAGGAGAGGACAGATGAGCGAGGTCGCTGACCGCTACCGCCGGCTCGCCGCGGCGATGACCCGCCGGATCGAGCAGGTGCCGCCCGACCGCTGGTCGAACCCGTCCCCGTGCGAGAAGTGGACCGCCCGCGACGTCGTACGGCACCTGGTCGACGTGCACGGCATGTTCCTGGGCTTCGTGGGCCGAGCCCTGCAGCCGGGCCCGGCCGTGGACGACGACCCGGTAGCGGCCTGGGCGTCGGCACGTGACCAGGTGCAGGCAGACCTCGACGACCCGCAGCGCGCGGCCGAGGAGTTCGACGGCGTCTCCGGTCGCAGCACCTTCGAGGAGGCGGTCGACCGGTTCGTGTGCTTCGACCTCAACATCCACGGCTGGGACCTCGCCCGGGCGACCGGTCAGGACGAGCGGATCGAGCCGAGCGAGCTGCCGCGGCTGTGGCGGACGGCCGAGTCCTTCGGTGAGGCGATCCGCTCCGAGAACGTGTGCGGACCGGCCGTCGAGATGCCGTCCGACGCCGACGAGCAGGACCGGTTGCTGGCCTACCTCGGCCGGCGGCCCTGAGCCTCAACCCGCGACGACGTGCCGGCCGCTCGCCCGGAGCGTGCTGACCCGGACGAACTGCTGCCGCTGCCCCGGCGCCCACGGTTCCGGACCCCGTCGGCGCAGCGAGGCGGTCTCGTCCGGGTCCTCGACGGCGCGGGCCGTGCCCTTCACCACCACGCTCCAGCCCGACCGCCGCTCGGCGTCGAGGTCGTCGACCTCGAAGACCACCGGCCTGCCGTCGATGCCCATGCCGAGCCGGGTGTACGGCGCGACCCGGAACACGACGTGCCCGTCCACGACCGTGAAGTTCACCGGATAGAGCTCGGGACCGTCCGGGCCGCAGAAGGCCACCCGGCCCACTCCGCCGGCCGCGATCCGGTCGCGGCACTCCTGTGCCGACAGGTCCACGAATACGCTTCGCATGGGCCACCTCCTGCACCCGCCGCCGCCCGACGCTGCGCGCCGGGCCGGTCCTCGCCTACGGCGATTCTCCTGACGACGAGAGAGGATGGCGCGGGCCGAAGGACCCCGGTCGAGCGACCGGGGTCCCGGTCCGGACAAACCGGTTGAGCGGGTACCGCCACGGGGCGGGCGTGGTCAGGCGCGCAGGGCCTGCTCGAGGTCCTCGCGGCGCAGGCGGCGGCCGGCCACGTAGTACAGCGTCGCGCCCGCCGCCACCGGGGTCTGCCAGTCGGGGCTCACCATCAGCTCGTGGTCGCCCCGCGCGGCCAGCACGGTCGCCCGGAAGGTGCGGCCCAGTCCCAGCTGGAAGTCGCCGAAGGTCAGGCCGGCCAGCGACTCCGGGACGGTGGTCGAGTAGGTGTTGCCGCCGCCGTGGGTCATCAGGTCCGCGTAGACCTGGGAGATGCCGGGATCCTGCAGCTCCTCGGTGACCATCCGCGGCGAATGCCACTGCACGCAACGGACGTCGTCGTCGACGTAGGAGAAGTTCTGGGCGCGGGCCATGTCGCGCAGCGTGACCACGGTGTGCGCGTCCGGGTTGACGTGGGTGGCCGCGACCGCCAGAGACAGCGCCTCGTTGTCGTCGCGGGCATCGATCAGCAGGGCTTGCGCGCGGTGGACGCAGGCGCGTCGCAGTACGTGCTCGTCGGTCAGGTCACCGCGGACGAAGTGGACGTCGGCGCGGCCGGGGATCGGGTCGGTCTCCACGTCATGCCAGGCGCACACCACCACCTGGCGACGGCCTTCCGCCGTGAGCTCGTCGACCATCCGCTCGGTCCGGCCCGCGGTGTACCCGAGGATGACCAGGTGACCGGACACATCCATCTCGATCAGTCCCTTCAGACGGCGGCCTCTGGCGTTCTCGATCACCAGGGACAGCCGGGCGAACAAGGTCGTCAGGGTGGCGATCCCGCCGACGATGACGTACACACCGACGACATGGCCACCCCAGGTCTGCGGGTAGACGTCCCCGTACCCGACGGTGGACGTGGTGACCATGAACCACCACCAGTACACCGCCGGGTCGGCGATCGGGTTGCTGTCCGGCTCCGCCCAGGCCATCAGGGGCCAGCTGGTGAGGAAGACGAACGCGATCACGCCGGTGGGCAACGTCCACGTACGCGTGTGCGTGAGCTGCCGGAGCAGCCGGGACAGGAACAGCGGCACCGGGCTAGGCTACCGGCCGGTCACGCGGCCTGGTCGTCGCGCGCGGCGGACTGGTCGGCGGGTTGGCCCGGCTGTCCCGGCTGCACCGCTGGCCGTGGGGCGGGCCCGACCAGCGCGACCACGACGCTGAGCGCGAGCCAGCAGATCGCGACCACGACGAGGTAGCGCAGCAGCCCGTCGGCCACCGGCATCGTCCCTTCCACCAGGCTGCTCCAAAGGGCGGGGGCGCTCAGCACCGCCGCGGCGCCGAGCACGGCACCGGAGAAGGGGCTCATGCGCCGACCGCCATCGGCATCGCGCTCACCACGCCGGCGGAGCGCACCTGCACAGGACCGCTGAGCTCGGTGTACGACAGCACCGGCAGCCGCCCGATGCTCGGCTCCAGCAGCCGGCGTACCGGGGCTCGCAGCTGCGGAGCGCACGCCAGCACCGGGGTGAGGTTGAGGTTCTCGGCCTGCTGCATCAGCGTGGCCAGCTCACCCAGCACCGCCTGCGCGAGCTCGGGGTCGACCGCGAGCACACCGCCGTGCTCGGTCGGCCGCAGCAGCTCGAGCAGCCGCTGCTCGAGACCCGGTTCGAAGCTGAGCACGTTCACGGTGCCGTCGGTGACGTACGGCGCCACGATCGCCGGACCGAGCACGGCCCGGGCCGCCTCGACCAGGCCGTCGGTGTCCTTGCCGGCCCGCGCCCGCAGCGAGAGGGCCTCGAAGATGCGGACCAGGTCGCGCACCGACACCTGCTCCTCGAGCAGGGCCTGCAGCACCCGCTGCACCTCACCGAGGCTGAGCTGGGCGGGGGTGAGCTCCTCGACCACGGCCGGGTGGGTGCGCTTGACCGCGTCGGTGAGCATCCGCACGTCCTCCCGGCCGAGCAGGCGGGCGGCGTGGCTGCGTACGACCTCGGCGAGGTGCGTGGTGACGACCGAGGCGCGGTCCACCACGGTGGCCCCGGACATCTCCGCCTGGCTGCGCAGCTCGGAGGGGATCCAGACCGCGGCAAGGCCGAACACCGGTTCGCGGGTCCGCTGGCCCGGCAGTGCGTCGAGGTGGTCGCCGATCGCCAGCACCGTCCCCGGCGGCGCCTCGCCGCGGGCCACCTCGATACCGAACAGCCGGATCGCGTACGTGCGCAGCGGGAGGTCCAGGTTGTCGCGGGTCCGGACCGGCGGGACGACGATGCCCAGATCCATGGCGACCTTGCGGCGCAGCGCCTTGACCCGGTCCAGCAGGTCGCCGCCCGCGGCCGTGTCCACGAGGTCGATCAGGTCGGCCGACAGCTCCAGCTCCAGCGGGTCGACGCGGATCTCGTCCATCAGCGCCTCGGGCGAGTCCGGCGCCGGCAGCGCCGGCAGGTCGGAGGCGGCGGCACTCGCGGCGGTCTCCACCGGCTCTGGCGTTCGGGTGGACAGGAACAGCACCAGGCCGCCGGTGATCAGGAACGGCAGCTTGGGGAGGCCGGGAATGAGGCAGAGTGCGATCGACGCGACACCGGCGACCCGAAGCGGCTGCTGGTAGCGGGTCAGCTGCCGGACGATGTCGGAGCCCATGTCGTCGTCGGCGGTGGAACGGGTCACGATCAGACCGGTGGCCACCGAGAGCAGCAGCGCGGGGATCTGCGACACCAGACCGTCGCCGACGGTCAGCAGGCTGTAGGTGTGGATCGCGTCGGAGAACGACATGCCGTTCTGGGCGACGCCCACGAGGAAGCCGCCGATGAGGTTCACCAGCGTGATGATGATGGCCGCGATGGCGTCGCCCTTGACGAACTTGGAGGCACCGTCCATGGCGCCGTAGAAGTCGGCCTCGCCGGCGACCTCCGCGCGGCGCCGCCGTGCCTCGTCCTCGTCGATCAGCCCGGAGTTGAGGTCGGCGTCGATGGCCATCTGCTTGCCCGGCATTGCGTCGAGGGTGAACCTCGCGCCGACCTCTGCGACGCGCCCGGCGCCGTTGGTGATGACGACGAACTGGATGACGACGAGGATGGCGAAGACGATCATCCCGACGATGAGCGAGCCGCCGACCACGAAGCCGCCGAAGGTCTCGATCACCTTGCCGGCGTACCCGTCGAGCAGGACCAGCCGGGTCGCGCTGACGTTGAGGGCGAGCCGGAAGAGGGTGGCGACGAGCAGCAGCGCGGGGAACGCGGCGAAGTCGAGCGGCTTGTGCACGAACATCGCGGTGAGCAGGATCAGCAGCGCGCCGGTGATGTTGATGGCGATGAGCATGTCGAGGACCAACGGCGGCAGCGGTACGACGAGCATCACCACGATGAGGACGATGCCGACCGGGATACCCAGCTGGGTCATTCGCTTGGACACGCGGAGGCCTTTCGGTCACCTGTTGGCGCACCGTCCCTGGTGCGTCGATGGTGCCCTCCTGGCACCTCAGGTATCGGCAGGTGTGACCGGCACCTGAGAGGTCCGAGCCGTCTGCGCAGGCATGTCAGGCCGCCGGCTCCTCATCCGGCTGGGCCTGCGCGCCGGCACCGGGTCGCCGGCGGCCGGCGCGGGACACCGCAGGCAGCGGTGCCTCCTCGCGGGGACTGCGGTGGTAGCCCGCGCCGACGCCCTGGCTCTTGCGGCTGAGCACGAACGCCAGCACCTGGGCGACGGCCTGGTACAGCTCGGCGGGGATCTCCTGGCCGACCTCGCAGGCGGAGTGCAGGGACCGGGCCAGGGGCACGTCCTGCACCAGCGGCACCCGTGCCTCCTGCGCGCGCTCACGGATCTTCGCCGCGACCACGCCCGCGCCCTTGGCCACGACGCGGGGCGCGCCCTTGTCGGACTCGTAGCGCAACGCCACTGCCACGTGTACCGGGTTCACCAGCACCACGTCGGCCTGCGGCACGTCGGCCATCATCCGGTTGCGGGCGGCAGCCAGCTGGCGCGACCGTAGCGCGCTGCGGATGAGCGGGTCGCCCTCGCTGCTCTTGTGCTCCTGCTTGACCTCGTGCTTGGTCATCCGGGTCTGCTTGCCCATCTTGCGACGCTGGACGGCGTAGTCGGCAGCGGCGGTTACCAGCCCGGCCACCGCCACGTCACGCACCAGCGCGGTGGCCTGCTCGGCCACCAGCTGGATCGCCACCCCCATCGGGACCAGGCCGCCGAGCAGGGGCAGCAGCCCCTGCACCGCTCGCCACACCAGCAGGGCGACGAAGGCGCTCTTCAGCAGCACCTTGGCGCCCTCCCACAGCGCGTGCGGGCCGAACATGCGCTTGGCGCCCTGCAGGGGGCTCAACCGCGACCACTTCGGTTTGGCGACCTTGGTCGCCATGTGGATGCCGCCCTGCCCGGCCGCGGAGAGCACGCCGATGACGAGGACACCGGCGCCGAGTGCCACGGACAGGAGCAGCGCGGTCAGCGAGCCCTCCCGCAGCAGTATCAGGGCGTCGGCGGGACTGGGGTCGCCCACCACGGAGGTGGAGCGGATCATCAGCTCGCGGATGGAGTCGGCGCCCCAGCCCACCAGCCAGTGCAGCAGCAGACCGAAGGCGAGCATCGACCCCCACGCCCCGAGCTCCGCGGTCCGGGGGACTTGACCCTCCTTGCGGCTCTCCTTGACCTTCTTCGGAGTGGGTTTCTCGGTCTTTTCCTCTTTCACGACCCACCCGCCATGGCCTGGTACGCCGCGCCGACCGTGTCGACGAGCCGGCTGACGGCTTCGGGCAGCACCGGGAACGAGAGGCCGACGAGCATCAGCGTGAGGCCGATCTTGGCCGGGAACATGACGCCGATCGCGTTCAGCTGCGGGGCCACCCGGGTCAGCAGGGCGAGGCCGATGTCGGCGACGAAGAGGACGCCCACCAGCGGCAGCGCGATCTGCACCGCGGTGGTGAAGAACAGCCCGAACGCCGTCGTGACGACGTCGCTCATGCCGCCGATCTCCACCTCGCCTCCGATCGGCAGGTCCTCGAAGGTCTTCAGCATGCCGCCGATGACCAGCAGGTGCGCCCCGCTGGCGAACAGCAGCATGGTCGCCAGCATGTTGTGGAACTTGCCGAAGACGGTGTTCATGTTGAACGCGAGTGGGTCGAAGGCGGCGGCCAGGCTGAACCCGCCGAAGACGTCGACGAGGTCACCGGCCGCCTGGATCGCGGCGAACAGCAGGTAGGTGACGAACCCCATCGACGCACCGAGGAACACCTGGGTGAGCGCCGCGCCGATGAGGTCGAAGGTGCCGGTGGGCACGGCGGAGTCGGCCATCGCCGGGACGACCGCCAACGCCAGGCCTAGCGAGAGGATCACCTTGGCGCCGGCGGGCACCGCGCGGGTGGAGAACGGCGGCACCACGGCCAGCCACGCCACGATGCGCAGCGAGGCCAGCAGGTAGGCGATCAGCGGCTCTCCCGCGACGGTGATCGTCATGGTCAGCCCAGCAGCGTCGGAATGCGGGCGAAGAGGTCCTCGGTGAACGTGATGAGTGTGTGCAGCATCCAGTTGCCGGACAGCAGCACCCCGGCCCCGACGCCGATCAGCTTCGGCACGAAGGCGAGCGTGAACTCCTGGATCTGGGTCATCGACTGCACGAGTGAGATCGCGAAGCCGATGACGAGCGCGGTGACCAGGATCGGCGCGGAGAGCTTGAGGGCGACCATCATGGTCTGCAGCGCGATCTCGACGATGGCGGTGTCGGTCATCTCAGTACCCCCGAGTCAGCCGTAGCTCGCGACAAGGGACTTGATGATCAGCGCCCAGCCGTCGACGAGCACGAACAGCAGCAGCTTGAACGGCAGCGACACCATCACCGGCGGCATCATCATCATGCCGAGCGACATCAGGGCGGCACTGACGACGATGTCGATCACCAGGAACGGGATGAAGATGACGAAGCCGATGATGAAGGCCTGCTTCAGCTCGCTCAACACGTACGACGGGACCAGCGTCGACATCGGGACGTCGTCGGCGTTCTCCGGCCGCGGCTGGTCGGCGATGTTCGTGAGCAGCGCGAGCTCCTCGTCACCGGTCTGCTCCACCATGAACGCGCGCAGCGGCTCGATGCCGTCGTCCCAGGCCTGCGACTGCGCCTTCTCGCCGTTCAGCCAGGGCTGGACACCCTGGTCGTTCATCTGCGAGAGCACCGGCGCCATGATGAACAGGCTCAGGAACAGCGCGAGCCCGGCCAGCACCTGGTTCGGCGGTGTCTGTTGCAGACCCAGCGCATTCCGGGTGAGGCCGAGCACCACGAGGATCTTGGTGAAGCTGGTACAGGTCAGCAGGACCGCCGGCACCAGCGAGAGCGCGGTGAGCCCCACAAGCACCATGATCGGCTTGCTCGGGCCCTGTCCCGTGGTGGAGTCCTCGAAGTCGATCCGGAACTCCGCGTTGTCCCCGCCCGTGGGACCCACGGGGCCCTGCGGACCGGTCTGCTCCGGGGTGTTCGCCTCCGGGGCGACCTGCTCCGGGTTGTCGTCGGGCGCGACGGCGTCCGGGGCCAGCGGCTCGGGGGCGAGGCCGTCGGCGAACACGAACTCGGCGTGGTCGGAGGTGGCCGGAGCGGCCGCCGCGGCTGTGGTCCCGAGGGCGAGCAGGCCGAAGAGGGCCAGCGTCAGCGCGGCTGTCAGCTTGGCGACCCGCACGACCCGGCCCGAGGATGCGGTCACGAGGTGCCCCCGTTGCGCTTGGTCGCGGCGGCGAACGCCTGCTTCCAGGTCTGCGTCGACAGCACCGAGCCACCGAGCGCACCCGCCGACCGGTCGTTGCGGGGGTCCCCTACAACGCTAGGTTCGTTGCGGGGGATCCCCGCGCTGTCCGGGTCCGTCTCCGCGCCGGCCGGTGTCTCCACCTCGGAGGGGTCGAGCTCGGTGAGCAGGTTGACCTGCTGCTCGGTCACCCCGACGACCAGCACGCGTGCGCCGACGGAGACGACCGCCAGCGAGGAACCGCGGCTCAGCGGCTGGCGCACCAGCGTGCGCACCAGCCCCTGGTGCGATGACCCGCGCAGCCGTCGGGAGCTGACCCGCGCGATGAGCCAGAGCAGGCCCAGCACGACGCTCAGCGAGAAGACGACCCGCAGCACGAGTTCCAGCACGGTCAGCTCGCGGCGGCTTCGGTGTTGGTGATGATCTCGGTGACGCGCAGACCGAAGTCCTCGTCCACCACCACGACCTCACCGCGGGCGATCAGCCGGCCGTTGACCAGCAGGTCGGCCGGGCTGCCCGCCGCGCGGTCCAGCTCCAGCACGGTGCCGGGCGTCAGCTCGAGCAGGTCGCGCACCGACATGCGGGTGCGACCGAGCTCGACGGTGACGTCCATGACCACGCCGTGCAGCAGCTCGATGCCCTGGCGCTTGCCTCCGATGCGGGGCCGCGGTTCCGCGTCGGACGCGGACGGCGCGCGAGTCTCGACCGTGCGGTTGGTGACGAGCAGGATGGCGTGGGTCGTCGTGCCGGCGAGCAGCGGTACCGCGGTGAACGGCGTACCCAGCTCCTCCTCCAGCAGCTCCGGGTCGACGGTCGTGCCGCCCTGCGCAGCGGCGCCCATCGCGGCGGCCGCGGCGTCGAGGGCGGGCTGCACGGCGGCGGCCAGGTCGAGCTCCCCGAGCGGGCTGCTCGCGAGTGCCGCGACGAGGTCCTCACCCACGAGCACCGCCACCGCACCACCGGTCAGGCCACCGAGCTGAGCGACCGCGGCGCCGGCGGACACGGCCGCGCCGGCCACCGCGCCGACCTCCGGAGTGCCGACCACCAGCGGCTGTGCGGCCGGCAGGGTGGCCGCCGCGGCCCGGGCGGCTTCGAGGACCGTGGCCTCGTTGATGCCCCGCACCTGTGCGGTGTTGCTGTTGATCATCAGTTCTCCTTGGTGGGGGGCGCGACGACCAGGCAGGCGAGGCGCTTGCCCTGTGTCCCGGCGGTGGCGTGAGCGAAGATGATGTCTGCTGCGGTGACGTCGAGCGGCGCGGCAGCGGGGTGCTGCAGGCGCACGACGTCGCCGACCTGGAGGTCGGCGAGCTCCTGGGGGTCGGCCAGCGTCCGGCGGAAGCGCACGGAGACGTCGACCGGGACCTCGTTCATGCGCTCGTGGACCAGCGCCTGCGAGTGCGCGCGCTCGACGCGCTCGCGGTGGGAGACCGACGGGTGCTCGGTCGCGGAGAGGTACGGCTGCAGGCCGCTGAACGGCAGGCAGATCGTCATGACGTGGTCGACGCCGTTCTGCCGCAGGTCGAAGCCGGCCACGACCATCACGTCGGAGGCAGCGGCCGCCTGGGCGAACTGGGGGCTGTACTCGATCTTGGTCACGTTCGGCTCGAGCGGCACCATCGACCACATCGCGTACCGCAGCTCGGCCAGCAGCCGCTCGACCACGTCGACCACGACCGTGCTCTCGATCTCGGTGAGCGGTCGTTCCGGTTGCTGGGCTCCGCCGGGTCCGCCGAGGAGGTGGTCGACGCAGGCCATGGTGGCGGGCAGCGGGATCTCGAGCACGCCCGTCCCGGCGACCGGCTGCATCGAGAACAGCGTCATGTAGGTCGGGTTGGCCAGCGACTCGACGTACTCGCCGTACGTCTGCTGCTCGATCGAGGCGAGGCTGACGTGGCAGACGGCGTGCAGCGCCGAGGTGAGCACGGTGGTCGTCTGCCGCGCGAACGTCTCGAAGCCGAGCTGCAGGGCACGCGAGTGCTCACGCGACAGCTTCATCGGGCGCGCGAAGTCGTACGGCACCGGGCCCGCGGACTTCCGCCGTCGGCGGGCACGCGCGGAGGACCCACCGGCATGGGTGGGTGCAGCCTGGTCCGAGACGCTCACGCCAGGGGTATCGGCTCTCCGCGGGTGCACCTGAGCAGAACCGTCC
>DATABY010000174.1:0-15514 GCA_036259355.1 Nocardioidaceae bacterium | reverse complement strand
GGCCCGGAGCGGCCTCACCCATACGGCGTTCGCCGGTCGGCTGATCGGCCGTTGTCCCGGCGACCTCCCATGCGCGGGTTCCGCGACCCGGGACGATTGTCCGACGGGGGAAGTTGACCGGGGTTCTGCTCCGGCCGGGGGAAGTGGAGACAGCACGATGGCACGCAACTTACGACCATTCCGACGGTCCGCGAGAAGGCTGGGTCCTCGCGTCGGAGCTCTGCTTGCGGGGGCGCTCCTGGTGCCTTCGCTGGCGGCCTCGCCGGCACAGGCCGGTCTGCTGGACTCGCTCACCGACCCGGTCAGCAACCTGACCGGTGGGCTGCTGGACCCGGTCACCGACCCGGTCACCGGCCTGGTCACCGACATCGCCGGTGGGCTGCTGGGCACGTCCGGATGGTTGTACGACAACTCCGAGACCTCGATGACACACGTCCGATCCGTCATCGGGGCGGACTCGATGTGGTCCCGCGGCTACACCGGCCAGGGCGTGGGCGTCGCCTTGGTCGACACCGGCGTCGTACCGGTGAAGGGGCTCACCTCCGGCAACGTGGTCAACGGCGCCGACCTGTCGTTCGAGAGCCAGTCGGGGGAGCACCGCCACTACGACACGTTCGGGCACGGCACGCACATGGCCGGCATCATCGCCGGTGACGAGCCCCGGCGGCTCCTCGGTCCCGCGCCGTTCCAGGGGGTCGCGCCAGATGCCAAGCTGACCAGCATCAAGGTCGCCGCTCACGACGGTGCCGCGGATGTCTCGCAGGTCATCGCCGCCATCGACTGGGTGGTGGAGCACCGCAACGACGATCCGAGGAACCCGATCCGCGTGCTGAACCTGTCCTACGGCACCGACGGTGTGCAGGACTACCGGGTCGACCCGCTGACGCACGCCGTGGAGAACGCCTGGCGTGCGGGGATCGTCGTGGTCGTGTCGGGCGGCAACGAGGGCTTCGGCCACACCAAGCTCAACAACCCGGCGTACGACCCGCACGTGCTGACCGTCGGCGCGGCGGACACCAAGGGCACCAGGTCGACACGCGACGACACGATTCCGGAGTTCAGCAGCCGCGGCGACGCCGAGCGGCGAGTCGATGTCACGGCACCCGGACGTTCGATCGTCTCCCTGCGCGACCCGGGGTCCTATCTCGACACCGCGCACCCGAAGGCGCGGGTGGACGACCGCTTCTTCAAGGGCAGCGGCTCGTCTCAGGCGGCCGCGGTGGTGTCAGGGGCCGTGGCGCTGCTCCTCGAGCAGCGGCCGAGTCTCACGCCGGACCAGGTGAAGGCACTGCTCAGGTCGACGGCGGCGCCGATGCCGAACTCCGACGCGGCCGGACGTGGCGCCGGCGAGATCGACCTCGACGAGGCCCGCATCACGGCGGCCTCCTCCGTGGCCGCTGCCGCGCAGCCGTGGCCGCGCTCGACCGGCACGGGATCCCTGGAGCTTGCTCGCGGAACGCAGCACGTCGCCGACCAAGGCGTGGCGCTGACCGGGGAACGGGACATCCTCGCGCCGTGGGACGCGAAGAGGTGGGCAGCCGCGAGCAGCGCGGGCACTGCCTGGCAGGACGGCTACTGGAATGGCACCGAGTGGACGGGTGACTGCTGGTGCGGATCCTCTTGGACCGCTCGCAGCTGGTCGGCCCGCAGCTGGTCGGCCCGCAGCTGGTCCGGTGACGCCTGGGCTGCTCGGAGCTGGTCGGCGCGCAGCTGGTCGGCCCGCAGCTGGTCCGGTGACGCCTGGGCTGCTCGGAGCTGGTCGGCCCGTAGCTGGTCCGGCGACGGCTGGAACTAGGCGGCACCATCACCATGTCTGACGAGAGGCCACTGGGCGTCTGGGCGCTGACCACGGCAACCGCTGTGGCGGCGCTCCTCGTCCAGTGGTTTCTCGTGCGACCACTCACTGCGGACGTGGCCAGCGGGTCGCCGTACGCATGGTTCGCCATCGTCACGTTCGCGTTCCTGGTCACCGAGTTGTGCGTAGTGCACGTGCGGCTGGGGCGACACGCGTACACGTTTTCGCTGAGCGAGGTCCCCCTGGTGGTGGGGATCTTCTTCCTCACGCCCGGCCTGCTGGTTGTGGCCTGGATGCTGGGCACTTTGCTGGCCAATGCCCGACGCAGGTTGCAGCCACGCAAGGTGGCGTTCAACCTGGCGCTGGTCGCTCTAGAGACCCCGGTAGCCGTGACGGTGTGGCATTCCGTTCTCGGTGATGCAGATCCGTATGGACCCTGGGGTTGGCTGTCGACCATCATGGTCGCGCTGGTCGTCAGCGTGCTCAGTTCCGCCCTGGTGAGCGTGGCGATCGCGGTCGACACCAGGGAGCTTCCGTCCAAGCTCTCCGACGTGTTCAGCCTCGGCCAGGTGGCGGATGTCGTGAACGCGGTCTTTGCGTTGGTGGTGGTGTATGTCGTCAGCGTGGACTGGAGGGCGTCGTGGATCGTCGCCGTTGTCATGGCGGTCCTGGTGCTCGCCCACCGTGTCTCCGAACGTCTGCAGATGCGTACTGAGCGGCTCGAGCAAGTCAACCGGTTCACCGGGCAGGTCGGCCGCCAGCTAGACACCGAGGCTGTGGTCCTTGCCGTGCTCGAGCACGTCTACGAGGCGGTGGAGGCCCAGACCCTGGAGATCCGCGTCGTCGACGACGATGCGGGGTATCGCTGCTGGCTGCTGAGCACCAGGCAGCCCGCGGCCGTCGCAGTCGAGAGGGCCACCCTGCTCGACGTGTTCTGCCCTTCGGAGTCGTCCGAGTCTGTGCTCGCGCCCAGCAATACGAAAAGCCCTTCGCTACGCGAGGCGCTGCGGACCGCTGGTGTGGAGGACTTCGTTGCTGTCCCGATCCGGGTTGACGGACAGGTCATCGGCACGCTGGGCGTTGCCGACCGGCTTGGTGACGTGGACACGTTCACCAAGGACGACGTACAGCAGCTCGAGGCTCTCGCCAACCACGCCGGCGTCGCGCTGGCCAACGCAGGACGCGCCGACCAGCTGCGCCGGCAGGCCGCCGAACGCGAGTACCAGGCCATGCACGACGAGCTCACCGGTCTGGCGAACCGTCGACTGTTCGACAGCAGCCTGGCCCAGATCCGCGAGTCCGGGAGTGCGGCGGTGCTCATGCTCGACCTGGACCGGTTCAAGGAGATCAACGACACCCTCGGCCACCTCATGGGCGACGACCTGCTCCGCCTGGTTGCCGAGCGGCTCACCGAGGTAGCCCCCGCGGAGGCGCTGGTGGCCCGCTTCGGGGGGGACGAGTTCGCGCTGCTGCTCCCGGAAGGCGACCGGCTCGCCGCTCTGGCGTGCGCCTCGATGATCACCACCGGCCTGGCGCGGCCCTTCCCGCTGGCCGGCCTGAACATCGCCGTGGACGTCAGCGTGGGGGTGGCGGTCGTCGAGCCCGGCGTCGACGCGACGAGCCTGGTGCGCTGCGCGGACGTCGCGATGTATGCGGCCAAGGCCAGCCGGCGCGGTGTGGAGGTGTACCGCAGCGAGCTGGACGGCTACGACCCGGAGCGGCTCACGCTCCTCGCCGACCTGAGGGAGGCCGTTGCCGCCAACGCCTTCACGGTGGTGTACCAACCGAAGGTGCACATCACCCGTGGCCGCGTGCACGGAGTCGAGGCGCTGGTCCGTTGGAACCATCCTCGGCATGGAGCGATCGGTCCGGACGACTTCATCCCGCTCGCCGAGCACAGTGGGCTCATCTCACCGCTGACGATGATCGTGCTGCGGGCCGCCCTGCGCCAGTGTGAGCAGTGGCGGGAAGGCGGGCACGAGATCAGCGTCGCGGTCAACATCTCGCCGCGGTCGCTGCTGGACCGCGCCTTCGTGGACGAGGTCGCGCATGCGCTGGCGGCGGTGGCGGTACCTGCCCGTGCCTTGACGCTGGAGATCACGGAGAACAGCCTGATGGCCGAGCCGGAGCGCGCCATCGAGTCCCTGCACCAGCTGCGCCGGCTGGGTGTGCAGCTCTCGGTCGACGACCTCGGGACCGGCTACTCATCGCTGGCGTACCTGCAGCGGCTGCCCGTCGACGAGGTGAAGATCGACCGGTCCTTCGTCCAGGCCATGCCCGACGAGGCGGCCGAGGCCATCGTCGGCGCGATCACCGACCTCGGTCACCGTCTCGGACGCCGCGTCGTGGCCGAGGGGGTCGAGACCGAGGCCGCGTACGACCTGCTCCGGGGGCTCGGATGCGACATCGCCCAGGGCTACTGGATCAGCCGGCCGCTGGCATCCGAGGCCGTGGCCGACTTCCTGCGCACCTGGCACGTCGACCGGCCGCTGCGCAGCGTCGGCTGAGCCTCACCGGCGCCGCTAGGCGGGTGTCGCCAGGCCGTCGACGACCTCGGCGTGGGGCAGGTCGGCGAGGGCCTTACCGGCCACCACCAGCTTGGAGCCGCGGACGCCGCTGCCGATGACGACGTACGGCGAGTCGACGACGCGGGTGTCGACGTAGACGGGCCAGTCGTCCGGCAGCCCGACCGGGGTGATGCCGCCGTACTCCATGCCGGTGGCCTCGGTCGCGAACTCCGCCGGCGCGAACGACGCCTTGCGCGCGTCCAGCCGCCGGCGCACCACGTTGTTGACGTCGGCGCGGGTGTGCGCCAGCACCACGCAGGCGGCGTGCCGCTCCACCCCCGCCCGGCGGCCCGTGACGAGCACGCAGTTGGCGGAGACCTCCATCGGCACGTCGTAGGCCTCGGCCAGCTTGGCCGTGTCGGCGTACTCGGGGTCGATCTCGACCACCTCGGCACCGGGCAGCTGCCCCGCCGCCAGCGCCGAGGTCACCGTAGCCGCCAGCAGCTCGGGGTGCTCGCGCGCAGGCATCGTCTCCAGGCGTCCGATCATGCGGGCATTGTCGCAATCTCGTTGCGAACCAGCACGCGCGGTCACCTAGGCTGCGCCGGGTGAGGGGCTCGCTGCTGGTCGCCGGTACGACGTCGGATGCCGGCAAGAGCGTGCTCACGGCCGCGCTGTGCCGGTGGCTGGCCCGTCGCGGCGTGCGGGTCGCGCCGTACAAGGCACAGAACATGGCGAACAACTCGATGGTCACGGCCGACGGCGCCGAGATCGGCCGGGCGCAGTGGGTGCAGGCGATCGCGGCCGGAGCGGAGCCCGAGGCGGCGATGAACCCGGTGCTGCTCAAGCCGGGGAGTGACCGTCGCAGCCACGTCGTCGTGATGGGTCGACCGTTCGGGGAGATCGACGCGTCGTCGTTCGCCGGTGAGCGGCGGACGCTGGCCGACGCCGCGCACGCCGCGTACGACGACCTGCGCGGCCGCTACGACGTCGTGGTCTGCGAGGGGGCGGGCAGCCCGGCCGAGATCAATCTGCGCGCCCACGACTTCGTCAACATGGGCCTGGCCCGGCACGGGCGGATCCCCACGGTCGTCATCGGCGACATCGACCGCGGCGGCGTGTTCGCCGCGCTGTTCGGCACCACCGCGCTGCTGTCCCGCGAGGACCAGGCCCTGGTCGGGGGCTACGTCCTGAACAAGTTCCGCGGGGACGCGCGTCTCCTGGACCCCGGCCTGCGGATGCTGCGCTCCGTCACCGGACGCCCGGTCCTCGGCGTGGTCCCGTGGCTGCCCGGCGTCTGGCTGGACTCCGAGGACGCCCTCGACGTCAAGGCGCGTTCGACGGTGTGCGAGGACGAGGCCGTGCTCAGGGTCGCGGTGGTGCGCCTGCCGCGGATCAGCAACTTCACCGACGTCGACGCACTGGGCGTCGAGCCCAACGTCGACGTGCGGTTCGTCGACACGCCGGACGCCGTGCGGGACGCCGACCTCGTGGTGCTGCCGGGCACCCGGGCCACCCTCGCCGACCTCGGCTGGCTGCGCGAGCGTGGCCTGGACCGGCCGCTCGTCCGCCGCTCCGCCCAGGGTCGGCCGGTCCTCGGCCTGTGCGGCGGGTTCCAGATGCTCGGAGAGCGCATCGACGACCCGGACGGCGTCGAGTCGGTGCGGGGGCAACAGACGGAGGGGCTCGGGCTGCTGCCGGCGTGCACCCGCTTCCACACGCAGAAGACCCTGCGCCGCCCGGCCGGCACCTGGCGGAACACGGCGGTGACCGGCTATGAGATCCACCACGGACGGGTCGTGGCGGACGACGGGGAGCCGTTCCTGGGCGGCGTCCGGAGCGGACCCGTGTGGGGCACGCTGTGGCACGGTGCGCTGGAGAACGACGCGTTCCGCCGGGCGTGGCTCGCCGAGGTCGCCGCCCAGGCAGGACGCACCGACTTCGTACCCGCGCCCGACACCTGCTTCGCAGCCCTGCGCACCGCCCGGCTGGACCTGCTCGCCGACGCGGTGGAGGAACATCTGGACACCGACGCGCTCCTGGCCCTGGTCGAGTACGGCGCCCCGGCCGGTCTTCCGTTCGTTGCCCCTGGCGCACCGGCGGTCAACGCGACAACACTGTGACATGTCCACCCTCGACGACGGAGGTCGTGATGACGACGAAGACGTGGAACGTGCAGATCCTCCTCGGAGAAGACGAAGACACCTGCCGGGCCGACGCGGTGCTGGAGGTCCAGGGCAAGACCGAGATCCGCGGCCACGGCACCAGCCGGCGCAATCCGGACGACCCATCGGTGCCGATGATCGGGGAGGAGCTGGCTACCGCCCGGGCACTGTCGGACCTGGCGCACCAGCTGCTCCACGTGTGCGCGCACGACATCGAGAACTCCACGCGCACGCCGGCCAGCCTGCACCTGTAGTGCGTGGCGACAGCCGCCACCGCCGACGCCGGCCGTGGCGGACAGCGTGATGCCGTCACCGCCCCTGAGGACGGGCGGGTGACGGGGCCCTACGCCGACGCCGTGCAGCTGGCGCCGTTCGCCGACCTGGACGCGCGGACGGCGTACTGGCTCTGGCAGCTGCGGGTGGACGTGTTCGTGGTCGAGCAGCACTGCGTCTACCGGGAGCTGGACGGGCGCGACCTGGAGACGGGGACCCGGCACGTGTGGGCACAGCGCGACGGCGCACCCGTCGGCTACCTGCGTGTGCTGAGCGAGCCCGACGGAGCCAGGCGCATCGGCCGGGTCTGCGTCGCTGCGCCGGCCCGCGGGCAGGGCTGGGCCGGCGCGATGATGCGGCGCGCGCTCCACGAGGTCGGAGGCCGCCGCTGCGTCCTGGATGCCCAGGCCCACCTCGCCGCCTGGTACGCGCGCTGGGGGTTCGCGGCGACGGGGCCGGAGTTCCTCGACGACGGCATCCCGCACGTGCCGATGGAGCGGCGCGACCTCGGGCGACCGGGGCTTCCGTGAAGGCGCCGGAGAGGGAGGCGTTCGTCGACGGGGTACGGCTGGGCGTCGGCCCGGCCGCGGCGGCGTTCGTGCTCGCGCTGTCCTTCGGCGCGACCGCGAGCATCGCTGGCTGGGGGCTGCTCCTGCCCGTGCTGTTCTCGCTGCTGGCGTTCTCCGGATCGGCGCAGTTCGCCCTGCTGACCACGCTGCCGGCCGGCACCGCCCTGGCGGCGGTCACGGCCGCCGTGCTCATCAACGCCCGGTACCTGGTGATGAGTGTGGCCCTCAACGACAGCCTCCGCGGCGGCCGGCTGTCGCGGGCGCTGCAGGCGCAGACCCTGGCCGACGCGTCCTTCGTCATCGCCCATCGCGGTGGTGGGCGCTTCGACTTCACTCGGCTGGCCGGCGCCAGCCTCCCGCAGTGGGTGTGCTGGGTCGCCGGGACGGCCGTCGGGGTGCTGGCGCAGCCCTCCCCGCGGCTGATGAACGACCTGGGCGCAGACGTCGTGTTCCCGGCCTTCTTCCTGATGCTGGCGATGGACGAGCTGCGCCGGTCGAGACTGGCACTCCTGGGTGCGGCCCTCGGTGCCGCCATCGCCGGGGCACTGCTGCTGGTCACCGAACCCGGCTACGCGCTGCTGGGGGCCACGGCCGGCGCGCTGGTCGGCGCCCGCCCCCGGCGGGGGAGCCGTACACCTGAAGGGACCGCCTGATGCCCTGGCTGCCGGTTCTCGCGGTCACCGTCGCCAACTGGCTGATGAAGGCCAGCGGCCCGCTCGCCCTCGGCGACCGGCCACTCGGGCCGAACGCGCGCAGGATCATCGCGTTGATGGCGCCGGTGCTGCTCGCCGGCCTGATCGTGACCGACCTCGCGGGGGAGCGCTGGGCGCACCTGAACTGGCCGCAGGTCGTCGGCGTGGGCGCGGCCGGGCTCGCGCGCGTGCTCAAGGCGCCCATGCTCGTCGCCGTCCTCTGCGGTGCGGCTGTCGCCGCACTGCTCCGGCTAGCCGGGTAGGTACGTCCCCAGCCAGCGGGTCACCTCGACGTACGCCTCCTTGCGCACGGCCTCGGGCGAGGCGAGCACGTCGTGGATGGCGCGGTCGACCCGCGCGATCGTCACGTGGGGGCCCAACGCGTGCGACCAGCGCGCGATCTGGCCCACGTCGAGCACCACATCGCTGCACGTCACGTCGTCGCACCACTCCTGCGGCGTGGTGCTGCGGCTGGAGCACAGCACAAGCACCGGGGCGCCGACGTCGAGGCCACGGTGCACGCGAGCGTGCCCACGGCGTACCGCGCGCAGCCAGCCGGCCCGGACCGGAAAGCTCTCGCGTGGCTTCCACTCCAGGTTGAACGCGTACTCCCCGCGGTAGTCGCTGTGCAGGCTCTCCCCGTACAGCGTGCTGACGTTGCGCGGGAGCACGCGGTACGGGCGGTGCAGGCCGATCTGGTCGACCGCCCTGGTGCCTACCGTCCGCAGCAACAGCGAACCCTGCAGGTCCAGCCACGGGCTGTTCAGCACCAGCGCGTCCGCGGTCGGTGAGCCCGCGGCGCGCCGGGAGTCTGCCCACAGGGCTCCGACGAGGCCGCCGGTGGAGTGCCCGCTGAGCACGAGGGTGCCGTGACCGTCCCGCTGCCTGATCCGCTGCAGCACTGCGTCGAGCTCGGGGTAGTACTCGTCCAGGCCGCGGCAGAAGTTGGGTGTCTGGTGCGGCAGCAGGCTGCGGCCGTACTTGCGCAGGTCCACCGCATAGAAGTCGAACCCCAGGTCGACGTAGAAATCGGCCATCTCGGTCTGGAAGAAGTAGTCGCAGAACCCGTGCAGGTGCAGCACCGCGCCGCGTGCACCCGGCGACCGGCGGCGTACCAGGGTCGCCACCACGGGTCCCTCGTCGTCGGCCGGCAGGTCGATGACCTCAGCCTCGTACGGCTCGCCGAGGATGTCGGTGACCATGGTCATGGCAGCAGTCTGACACTGCCCGCGTGCCGGAAGGGCGCGGACGCCGCTGCGCCCGCGCCCTTTCAGTGCTCTCGGTCTGGCTCCGAGGACGGATCAGAGGAACGGACAGCCCTGGTGCAGCAGTCCCGCGTTGCCGCCGTTGCGCTGGATGAGCTGACCGAGTGACGAGCCCCGCGTCGGGTTGTCCGGGTCCTCGGGGTTGTTCACCCACGGACCGGGCGACTGGGACGGAAGAACCCCGTGTCCGCTGGGCCGCGGGTTGGTGGCGTTGCCGTGCAGCTGGTCGATGCAGCCCCCGACACCCTTGCCGTGGTCGCCCGGTGCGGCCATCACCGGAACCGACAGCCCCAGCGTCATGACGGCGCCGGCGACGATCGCACCGGCCTTCGTGATGTTGCGCATGTGCTCCCCCTGATCACTTGTCGGCGTTGTTCCGCGTACGAGACGACCTTTGCCCCCGAGGCGACGCGGCACCGGTTTGCCAACCTAGGGGCACCCGGCGGCCACTGTCTGCCGAAATGCACGAAGAATCGCGAATCGTCACCGATGCGTGACGGGCGGAGGCCTCAGCGGACCTTCGTCGTGATCGGCGTGGCGAGCTCCACGGTGCGGCCGACCGTGCACAGACGGTCGTGCGACCTCTGCACCGCGTCGGGCAGCAGGGCACGCGCTGCGTCGCCCCGCTCGCCGTCGGGAAACGCGATGTCGAACGTCAGCGACAGGTTGGTGAGCCGGTTGCCGTTGCCGTCGCGGATCTTGTCCCCGTCGGCGACGACCGCGAAGTTGTCGGGCTCGGACCGCCGGGTCGTGAGGATGTCCACGTCGATCGACGTACAGCCGCCGATCGCCGCCAGCAGCAGCTCGGTCGGGGTGAAGTCGGCATCACCGCCAGTACCGATGGTGATCTGGCCGCCTCGCTCGTTGCTGATGGTGAACCGACCGCTCGAGGCACGCTCGACGGTCACACGTCGGTGGTTGTCTGTCGACATGACCCCTACCTTGCCACTGCGCCGACGCGCACGTTCAGCGGGCGGGGGCGGTTCTCACGCCGGCGTACGAGCTCCGTCGACGGGCGTCACCGTGGCTGCCTCCGTCGTGGTCGGCACGGCTGTCCCTGCCTCCGGTGCCATCGGCGGCCGTTGGGCGAGCGTGTCCGCTGCCTGGTCGAGGAAACGCAGCAGCTCGACCGGGAAGGGAAGGACGAGTGTGGAGTTCTTCTCGGCGGCGACCTCGACGATGGTCTGCAGCAAGCGGAGCTGCAGAGCAGACGGGGTCTCCGACATCTGGTGGGCCGCCGCGGCCAGCTGCTTGGACGCGCGGAACTCCCCGTCCGCGGTGATGATGCGGGAACGACGCTCCCGCTCCGCCTCGGCCTGCCGCGACATCGATCGCTTCATCGCCTCCGGCAGTGCGACGTCCTTGATCTCCACCCGGTCGATCTCGACACCCCATCCGACGGCCGGGCTGTCGAGCATCAACATCAGGCCCTCGTTGAGGCGCTCACGGTTGGACAGCAGGTCGTCCAGGTCGCTCTTGCCGATGATCGACCGCAGCGACGTCTGCGCCACCTGCGCGACCGCGAACTCGTAGTCCTGAACCTCGACCACTGCGCGAACGGGTTCCTGCACGCGGAAGTAGACGACCGCATCCACCCGGACGGTGACGTTGTCGCGGGTGATCCCTTCCTGAGCCGGCACCGGCAGGGTGACGATCTGGACGTTGACCTTCCTCAGGTGGTCGAGGACCGGGACGATGTAGGTGAGTCCGGGCTTCCGGGCGGGCTCCTGCACCCTGCCGAGGCGGAACACGACTCCCCGCTCGTACTGGCGGATCACCCGGAGGCTCGCGGCAGCGGTCACAGCCGCGAGAACCAGGCCGAGCACAAGACCGATGAGCAGCACCATTGTCGACCTCCGACGCCTCGGCGCCCCGCTTCGATGGTACGTCGCTCGATGCGCCTCGGGGAGGTCCCAAGCGCGCCCGTTGACCGGCGCTGTCTCGGCGCCTGCCGCGTCAGAGCTTGGTCAGCTTGGTGAACGGGCTGACGATGCGCACCCGCTCGCCCCCGAACTCGACGACGACCGCGGCCTCATCGTGCACCTCGACGACCCGACCGAGGCCGTACTTGTCGTGGCTGACCCGGTCACTCACGTCGAACTGCTCGACGGGGGGCGCGGCGGGCGGGTTGTTGAACGGGCTGGACGACAGGTGGCGCCGCGATGCGGCGGAACGTGGCTTCATCGCCATCAGTATGCGCCTTTCCTTCCCGGAGAGCGTTCGCCGGACTCCGACAGCCGACGTCGTAACCGGAGCTCATCGCGCATGCCCCGTGGTATCGGCAGACGGCGGGCCTCCAACGCGTCCTTGAAAGCCTCCAGGCAGGCCAGCAGGTCGGCCGCGGCAACGTCCCTGTCATGGGGGAGGCGCTGCGCTCTGCTCCGCTCCAGCTGGTGCGCAGAGCGTGCCGCCACGAGGTCGGCGTGCAGCAGCGCAAGGCTGGTGTCGCCGAGCTGGCGGACAGCTCCGGAGGTCTGTGCGATGGGTACCGTCATGGAGTCGACCTCAATGGCGCCGGAGTGCCGGGCATTCCAGTCTTGGATGTCGTCGCTCCGGACGACTTCACACTACCGCACGACCGACGGGTTCTCCGTGGCCACCGATCCGGTGCAAGTCAGGACCCGTCCTTACGGCGGTCGCGCTCCTCGAAGACACGCAGCCCTGCCGGGTGCATCCGTCCGGCCGCGGTGAGCTCGGCGACCCTGGCGATGTTGAGCGCGCTCCAGCCGCTCGTCCTGCGCCGCGGCGTGAACCGGTTGGCCCACACCTCGTCGTCGACGCGGTGCCCGGTGCCGTCGATCCAACCGAAGCACAGCGCCTCCTCGACCGCCTCCGGGTAGGTCATCGACGTCTTCGCCACGTGCTTCTTGTAGTAGCCGACCCAGATCTCCTGGGCGCTGTCGTGGTGCTCGGCGAGCCACGCGCGGAACTCGGCAGAGCTGGTGAAGACGCTGATGTCGGAGGGCTGCGGGGCGGGCATGTCAGTGCTGGTAGGTCCCCACCAGGATGGCGCGGCCGATGGCCTTGAACGCCAGGTTGAACGACACCACCGCGAAGGAGGCATCGGCGTCGACGCCGAGCGACTCCTCGCCCACCGCGTGCACTACGAAGTAGTAGCGGTGTACCTGGTCGCCCTCGGGCGGGGCGGCGCCCATGAACCCCCGGGAGCCGCCGTCGTTGCGCAGCTGGAAGGCGCCCTGCGGCAGCTTGGCGCCGTCCTCGGTGCCTGCACCGGAGGGAAGCTCGGTCACCGCGCCGGGGACGTCCACCACGCCCCAGTGCCAGAAGCCCGAGGGTGTCGGCGCGTCCGGGTCGAAGCACGTCACCACGAAGCTCTGCGTGCCGTCGGGGGCGCCGGACCAGGCCAGGTGCGGCGACGTGTTGCCCTGGCTGGCCACGTGCGTGTCGGGCAGTGGCTGCCCGTCCTGCACCTCGTCGCTGCGCAGCGTGAAGCTCGGCAGCTTGGGCAGCAGCTCGTACGGGTCCGGAGCGACCGGTCGATCCAGGCTCATGCGTCCTCCATGGTCGATGGGGTCTCTGCGGGCGAACCTACCCGGTGTGCGCCTGCCCCCACAGTGGGCGGGCCGGTCCACACCGTGGACCGCCGCGAGCGTCCGGGGGTGGTCGCCTACGTTGGGGTGTCGGCTTCACCCCAGCCTCCGCCGAACCGAGCCGGTCTCCCGGAAAGGCACCGATGGACCTTCTGCAGCAGACGATCGACGCGATCGCCCCGGCCGACGCCGCGGCGATGTCGGCGGCCGGTGAGCGCCAGGACCGGCTGACCAAGCCGCGTGGCGCGCTGGGGGCGCTGGAGGACGTGTCTGTGCGGCTGGCCGGCATGGCCGGGGAGTGCCCGCCCCCGTATCCGGAGCCGGCGGCGGTGGCGGTGTTCGCGGCCGACCACGGCGTGCACGCGCAGGGCGTCTCCGCATGGCCGCAGGAGGTCACCGCCCAGATGGTGGCGAACATCGTCGACGGGGGCGCCGCGGTCAACGCCCTCGCGCACCAGGTCGGTGCTGACGTGGTGGTCGTGGACGTCGGCGTGGCCGGTGACCTGCCGGAGGCTCCCGGACTCCTCGCACGGAAGGTACGGCGGGGGACGCGCGATCTGTCCAGCGAGCCGGCGATGACCCGCGTGGAGGCCGAGCGGGCGGTGGTGGTCGGCATCGAGGTCGCCCGCGACCTGGTGGCGGCCGGGAACCGCTGCCTGCTCGTGGGTGACATGGGGATCGCCAACACGACGGCCTCGGCCGCGCTGGTCGCGGCTTTCACGGGCAGCAAGGTGCTCGACGTCACCGGCCGCGGCACCGGCGTGGACGATCCCACCTGGCAGCGCAAGATCGACGTCGTCGGGGCGGCGCTGGCCCACCGGCCACCGGACCCGGAGGACGCGCTCGGAACCCTGGCGTCGCTCGGCGGCCTGGAACACGGTGCGATCGTGGGATACGTGCTGGGCGCCGCGGCCGCGGGCGTCCCAGTCGTGCTGGACGGCGTCATCGCCGGCGCCGCGGCGCTGGCGGCCGCGCGGCTGGCACCCGCGGCCGTGGACTACTGCATCGCCGGGCACCGCAGCGTCGAACCGGGCCACGACGTCGCGCTGAGCAGTCTGGGCCTGCGCCCGATGGTCGACCTGGACCTGCGCCTGGGCGAAGGCTCCGGCGCCGTACTCGCGCTGCCCTTGGTGCAGGCGGCCGTGCGGGTGCTCCGGGACATGGCGACCTTCGACTCCGCTGGCGTCACCGACAAGGAAGACCTCGGATGAACGCTGTCCGTGGCCATCCGCCGTACCCTGCCGGACTGTTCCTCGAGGGCCGGCGGGTCGTCGTGGTGGGCGGCGGCAACGTCGCACAGCGCCGGGTCCCCGGACTGCTGGTGTCCGGGGCGGACGTGCTCGTGGTGTCACCGGAGGTGCGGCCGGCCCTGGAAGGCATGGTGCGGACGGGGGAGATCCGGTGGCGGCGCGGGCGGTTCGAGCCGGCCGACCTCGACGGCGCCTGGTACGTCATCGCAGCCGCCGACGACCGCGCCGCCAACGACCTGGTGACCCGCGAGGCCGAGCAGAGGAGGATCTTCTGCGTACGCAGCGACGACGCCGAGCAGGCGACCGCCTGGACCCCGGCTGTCGGCCGGCACGGCGACGTGACGATCGCCGTACTCGGCAACCGGACACCGCGCCGCTCGGCCGCACTGCGTGACGCCGTCATCGACGCGTTGCATGAGGGCACGGTCACCGCGCAGGTGCGGGCCGACACCGCCCCCGGCGTGACGCTGGTCGGGGGAGGCCCGGGAGACCCGGAGCTGATGACGTCGGCGGCCCGCCGCGCCCTGCACGAGGCCGACGTGGTGGTGGCGGACCGGCTGGCCCCTCGCGCTGTGCTGGACGAGCTGCCCGCACACGTGGAGATCATCGACGCGGCGAAGCTGCCGCGTGGGCGGGCGGCCGCGCAGGAGGAGATCAACCGCGTCATCGTGCAGCGTGCCCGGGCCGGTAAGCGGGTGGTGCGCTTCAAGGGCGGGGACCCGTTCGTGTTCGGGCGTGGCTTCGAGGAGGCGATCGTGTGTGCCGAGGCGGGCGTCCCGTGGCATGTTATTCCCGGCATCACCAGCGCGATCTCGGTGCCTGCGCTGGCGGGAGTCCCGGTGACCCACCGCGGGGTGGCGCACGAGTTCACGGTGGTGTCCGGACACCTGCCACCCGATCACCCCGAGTCGCTGGTGAACTGGTCCGCCCTGGCGGCGCTGCGCGGGACTCTGGTGCTGCTCATGGCGATCGACAACCTCGACGACATCGCCGGGGCGCTGGTGCGGCATGGCCGCCCGGCCGAGACGCCCGTGGCCGTGGTGCAGGAGGGCACGATGCCGGGGGAGCGGACAATGTTCTCCACGTTGCACAAGGTGGCCGCCGAGGTTACCCGGGAGGAGATCCGCCCGCCTGCGGTCGTCGTGGTCGGCGACGTCGTCGGAGTCGCGCGCGGCGTCGGACAAGCCTGAGGGAGCGACTCGTGGCACGGCTGGTCGAGGTCGACGACCCTCGCGACCCGCGCCTGGCCGACTACGTCGACCTGCGTGACGTCACGCTGCGCAAGAGCCTGGAGGCCGAGCACGGGCTGTTCATCGCCGAGGGCGAGAAGGTCGTACGCCGCGCGGTCGAGTCCGGGCACACGGTGCGTTCGTTCGTGATGGCGCGGCGCTGGATCGACGGCCTCACCGACGTCCTCGACGCGGCGGTTGACGCGCCGTGCTACGTG
>DATABY010000173.1:0-16240 GCA_036259355.1 Nocardioidaceae bacterium | reverse complement strand
CAGCCGGGACGCCTGCTCCTCCCCGAGCAGGTCGTGCAGGGCCTGCAGGAAGTCGTCCGACCACGACCGCGCCGCCTCCGCGAGCCGGTGCTCGAGCTCGGCCAGCGACACCTCGGCCAGGGCGTACTCGGGATCGGTCCGTACGACGAACTGCAGCCGGGCGAGCACTGACTCGCTGACCCGGGCGGTGTAGTCGATGGTCTTGCCGTGGAAGGTCCGCATCAGGATCGACATCATCCGTTCGCGGACCTGGGTCGTGTAGCGGTCACGCGGCAGGTAGACGAGGCAGGACAGGTAGCGCCCGTAGACGTCGTGCCGCACGAACAGCCGCAGCTGCCGCCGCTCCTTCAGGTGCATCACCGCGTCGGTGATCGGCAGCAGGTCGTCGACCGGTGTCTGGAAGAGCTCGTCGCGCGGGTAGGTCTCCAGCACGTCCATCAGGGCCTTGCCGCTGTGGCTCATCGGGTTGAACCCGGCGTAGGCCATCACCTCGGCGGCCTTGCGGCGTAGCACCGGGATGCGGGTGACGCTCTCGGTGTAGGCGGCCGAGCTGAACAGCCCGAGGAAGCGACGCTCGCCGACGACCTGTCCGCTCTCGTCGAAGCACTTGATGCCGATGTAGTCGAGGTACGCCGGTCGGTGCACCGTCGCCCGTGAGTTGGCCTTGGTGATGATCAGCAGCTGCTTCTCCCGCGCCTTGGCGCGGACCTTGGGCGGCAGCTTGCCGAACGAGGGCGACATGTCCTGGTCGCTGCGCAGGACGCCCAGACCGGTCCCGGGGATCGCGCGCAGCACATCCTCGTCGTCGACTCTCTGCAGGGCGTACTCGCGGTAGCCCAGGAAGGTGAAGTGGTCGTCGGCCAGCCAGCGCAGCAGCTCCGCGGTCTCGGTGACCTCCTCCTCGTCCAGCGGCGGCGGGTCCTCGGCCAGGCTGGCGATGATCGCCTCGGCGCGGTCCGCCATCTTGTGCCAGTCCTCGACCGCTTCCCGGACGTCGCGCAGCACGCCGAGCAGCTCGGTCTCGATCCGGGCCAGCTCGTCCTTGTCGGTCTCCCGGTCGATCTCGACGTGCATCCACGACTCGCGGATCACACCCGACGGCGCCTCGACGTTGTCGTACCGCTCGGCGTCCCCCTTCAGCAGGTGGGTGAGCCTGCCGGTGACGTCACGCTGCACGAGCAGCTGCGGGTGCACCACCAGGTGCAGCGCCCGCTCGGCGCGCGAGATGCTCATCGTCACGGAGTCGACCAGGAACGGCATGTCGTCGGTGACGATCTCGACCACGGTGTGGCCCTCGGCCGACCAGCCGTGCTCGTCCACGGTGGGCGTGAAGACCCGGACCGTTGCCGTGCCCTGCGGCCGCTCGGACGCGAGCCGGAAGTGGCTGACCGCGGCCCCGTAGATGTCGGTCGGCGAGCGGCCCTCGATGTCCTCGAAGGCGACGTGGCGGTAGTAGACCGGAAGCAGGCTGGCTACGTCGTGGCTGGCGCCGAGGCCGCCGGTGCGCCGTGTGTGCACGAGCTGCACGGCCTTCTCCAGCAGCTCGTCCTTGGCCTCGTCCCGCTCGTCGTCCTGCCTGATGCGCATGCGCAACACCCGTTCTGGACGGCTCTCCCCCAGCACCCCGTTGTGCTCGGGGACCGCACCGCGAGGTGCGACGTCTCCGACACTAGCCCCTCGTGCGTCGGCCGCGAGAACCACGGGCTCACAGCTGTGAGCGCAGCTCCCACAGCAGCGGGTAGTACTGCATCGGGAGTCGGCTGCGGAGGTAGTCGGCGCCGGACGAACCGCCGGTCCCGGTCTTGGCACCGATCATCCGCTCGACCATCGTCACGTGCCGCGCCCGCCACCCGGCGGCGAGCTCGTCGTGCTGCAGCAGGGCCTCCGCGATCTGCCATACGTCGGCGTACGACGCTCGGTCGTGGGCCGCGGTCCGCAGCGAGGCGAGCAGGTCGCCGTCGTCGGCGGCGGCCAGTCCACGCGAGCGCACGTAGTGCACGAACGCGTCCCACAGGGTCGGCTCCTCCAGCCGCCGCTGGAGCCGCGCGGACTCCGCCTCGGTGAGGCCGCGGAACCGCCGTACGAACGAGGCGTCCTTCGCGCCGGAGAGGAACTCGAGCTCGCGGAACTGCACCGACTGGAAGCCGCTGGCGGGCGCCAGCTGCTGCCGGAACTTCAGGAAGTCCTGCGGGGTCATCGTCTCCAGCACGTCGATCTGGTGGACCAGGACGCGCTCGACCACGTGCATCCGCGACAGCAGGTGCTGGGCCCACCAGGCCTCCCCGGCGAAGATCGCGTCCCGGGCGGCCTCGGCCTCGTGCAGCAGCTGCTTGAACCACAGTTCGTAGACCTGATGGATCGTGATGAACAGCAGCTCGTCGTGGGCGGGCGGCTGCGACTCCAGCTGCTGGCTGCCCAGCAGCCGCTCCAGCTGCAGGTAGCTGCCGTAGGTGAGCCGGCCGCCCTGCTCGCCGAAGCTGACGGTGTCGCCGCCCCACTCCCCGGCGACCTGGGTGTCGGCGCCGGGACCGCTGTGTTCGCTCACTCCCGCAGGGTAGACGGTGGGGCGGTGGTACGCCGCCGCGGTGTCTACGGCGATGATGGGGCCATGGACGTGCGAGAAGACATCGTGTACGACGCCTCTCCCGACGACGTGTTCGAAATGCTGTGCGACCAGTCTTTTCGCGAGGAGGTGTGTCGGGCGATCGGCTCCATCAGGTACGACGTCACGATCTCGCGCGACGGCGACACCGCCACGGTCCGCAACCACCGCGTCATGAAGGCGGACCTGCCCGAGGTCGCGAAGAAGGTCGTCGGTGACACCATCGAGATGGTGCAGACCGAGGAGTGGGGGGCGCGCGAGAGCGACGGCGCCCGCGCCGGCACCTTCCGAGTGGAGATCCCCGGCAAGCCGGGCTCGATCTACGGGGAGATCTCACTGGCCCCCCTCCGAACCGGCACCCGTGAGGTCGTGGCCGGGGAGGTGAAGGTGTCGATCCCGCTGGTCGGCAAGCGCCTGGAGACCGAAGTGGTCCGTGGGCTGAAGGCTGCTCTCGAGGTGGAGGGCCGCGTCGGCGCCAAGTACCTGGCCGGCGAGCGCTGACCCTTCGCCTGCGTCGCCTGCGTCGCCTGCGTCGACAACGGCGCTGTCCTCGGCGTGTCAGGGCTCGGGTGTCGGCGCGGCCTGAGATCGTGGCACCACGCGATGGACAGGAGGGCCCGATGGCGACCGCGCGCGTCGACGCCGCCGACAACCTGATGCTCACCGGCCGCGTGCTGTTCTGCTCCGACTGCGCCGGCGAGCGCATCTTCGTCGTTCCCGACTGCGGTGACGGGCTGGGCGACTGCGGCGACTACTGCTGCACCGAGTGCGGTGCCGCGGTGTCGGTGGTCGTGGAGCTCGTGTCGTCGCGAGGGGCGAGCTCCTCGCGGGTGGCCTGACCACCGTCGGCGCCCTTGCCCGGCGCGCCACCCCGCGCCGCTGCGTCGGCGCGGCGATCGCGGCGCGACACGATCGTCACCACGACCGCGAGGATCACGAACGGGCCGAGCGCCAGCACGGCCATCGCGAGCGCCTCGACCGGATGCAGCGCGCCGAGGTGCAGCGGCTGCAGCGGGATGGCCGTCGCCTCCATCCAGCCACTATACGACATCAACGATGTCACATAGCAACTCGGACGTCACCCGTCGCGCAGGCTCGCCTCACCGCTCCGCTCCCGCTCCATGTGCGGGTACCGGTAGTCCTTCGGCGGCACGAACGTCTCCTTGATCGAGCGGGTCGACGTCCAGCGCAGCAGGTTCTGCGGTGAACCCGCCTTGTCGTTGGTGCCGGAGGCACGCGCCCCGCCGAACGGCTGCTGACCCACGATGGAGCCGGTCGGCTTGTCGTTGAGGTAGAAGTTGCCGGCCGCGAACCGCAGCTTCTCGGTGGCCCAGGCCAGCACCTGGCGGTCCTGCGCGATGATCCCGCCGGTCAGCGCGTACGGCGCGAACGACTCCATCTGGTCGACGACCGCCTCGAAGTCGCGGTCGTCGTACACGTGGACGGCCAGGATGGGACCGAAGTACTCGTCCCTGAACATCGCGTCGGTGGGGTCGCCGGCCTCGACGACCGTCGGCCGGACGAAGTAACCCACCGAGTCGTCGACCGTGCCGCCGGCCACGACGTCGAGGGACTTGGACCGCTTCGCTCGGGTGAGCGCCTTCTTGTGCTTGGCGAAGGCCCGGTCGTCGATCACGGCGCCCATGAAGTGCGAGAGGTCGGTCGGGTCTCCCATCGAGATCGCGTCGACCTCCGCGAGGAAGTCGTTGCGCATCCGCTTCCACACGCTCTTGGGGACGTACGCACGCGAGGCGGCCGAGCACTTCTGGCCCTGGTACTCGAAGGCGCCCCGCAGCATCGCCACGCGCAGCACGTCGGGATCGGCGGAGGGATGCGCGACGACGAAGTCCTTGCCACCGGTCTCGCCGACGATGCGCGGGTAGCTGCGGTAGCGCTCGATGTTCTCCCCCACCGAACGCCACAGGTACTGGAACGTGCGGGTGGAGCCGGTGAAGTGCACGCCGGCCAGGTCGGGATGCTGCAGGACGACGTCGGACACCGCGGCGCCGTCACCGGGCAGCATGTTGATGACGCCCGGCGGCATCCCGGCCTCCTCGAGCAGCTCCATGAGGAAGTGCGAGGCGAACTGCTGGGTGGGCGACGGCTTCCAGATGACGGTGTTGCCCATCAACGCCGGTGCCGTCGGGAGGTTGCCGGCGATCGCGGTGAAGTTGAACGGCGTGACCGCGTAGACGAAACCCTCGAGCGGTCGGTGGTCGAGGCGGTTCCAGACGCCGGGGGCGTTGGCGATGGGCTGCTCGGCCACGATCTCCCGCGCGTAGGCGACATTGAAGCGCCAGAAGTCGACAAGCTCGCAGACCGCGTCGATCTCGGCCTGCCAGGCGGTCTTGGACTGGCCGAGCATGGTGGCCGCGTTGAGGGTCTGCCGCCACGGTCCGGCGAGCAGGTCGGCGGCCTTGAGGAGGATCGCGGCGCGGTCGTCGATCGACATCGCCCGCCACGCCGGCGCGGCCTCCGTCGCGGCGGCGATCGCTGCCTTCGCGTCCTTGTGCGTCGCGTTCCTGATCGTGCCGAGCACATGGTGGTGGTTGTGCGGCTGCACCACGTCGATCTCGGCACCGCCGCCGGTCACCTTCCGGCCGCCGATGGTGGCCGTGAGCTCCACCTGCGTCTTCTGCAGCTCCACCAGCGAGGCCTCGAGCGCTGCGCGCTCCGGGCTGCCCGGGGCATAGTGGAGGTTGGGTTCGTTGACCGGCCTGGGTACCTGGGTGATCGCGTCCATCAGCAGCTAGCTCCGTGACTCAGCATCGTTGGTGAGTGCCCACCTGTGGGCGATGCCAGCATCGTGTCACGGGCCTCGTGCTACTCCAAAGTCACGCCTCGGCCGCTCACGCCGACTTCCGCTTGCCGGTGTCGGCCCGGGACGACTTCTTCGCGGCCGACTTCTTGGCGGCTGTCTTGCTCGCCGCCGTCTTGCTCGACCCGGCCTTCTTGGTGGTGCTCTTGCTCGCGGCCTTGCCGGTCGCGGACTTCTTCGCCGGGGCCTTCTTGGCGGTGGACTTCTTGGCCGCGCTCTTCTTCGTCCCGTTCCCGCCACCGGACGCGGCACCCTGCTCCCCACGGCGCGCCTTGGCGGCCTCGACGGAGGCACGCAGGGCCGCCACGAGGTCGACCACCTCGCCGGAGTCCGGCTCCTCCTCCTCTGGCTTTCGGGGCTCCAACCCGGAGGCCTTCGCCTCGACGAGCTCCTCCAGCGCCTCCCGGTACTCGCTGTGGTAGCGCGTGGGGTCGAAATCGGACTCGAGCGTGCCGATGTAGGCCTCCGCCATCGCCCGCTCCTGGTCTCTGACGGTCACGTCCGGGGCGGGGACCGCGAACTCCGACGATCGCACCTCCTCCGGCCACAGCATCGTCTGCAGCACCAGCGCGCCGTCCTTCTCCCGCAACAGCGCCAGCTGCTCGCGGGTGCGGATCGCCACCTTGACCAGCGCGCACTGCCCCGTCTTCGTCAGCGCATCGCGCAGCAGCACGTACGGCTTCGCGCCCACCCCGTCGGCGGCGAGGTAGTAGGCCTTGGCGAAGTACAGCGGGTCGACCTCGTCGATCGGGACGAACTCCAGCACGTCGATCGACTTCGCCGTCGGCAGCGGCAGCTGTGCGAAGTCCTCGCTGGTGAGGATCATCATCCGGCCGTCGGGCAGCTCGTAGCCCTTGCCGATGTCGGAGTACGGAATCTCCTGTCCGTCCTTCTCGCACACCCGGCGGTAGCGGATCCGGCCGCCGTCCTCCGTGTGCACCTGTCGGAAGGAGATGTCCTTCTCCTCGGTGGCCGAGTAGACCTTGATGGGGATCGTCACCATCCCGAACGAGATGGTGCCCTTCCAGATGGCCTGCATCGACTCACCGTCCCTGTGACGAGCTCTCAGGCGCCGCGCGCGACACCCGTTCCACGCTCACGCTAGTAGGTCACCGATCTCCTGGGTGGCAAACCACGCCAGCTCGTGTCCGTCGCAGGCGTCGAGCAGGAACTCCTCGTCGACGTCGTGGGGCCCTCCGGCACGCAGCATGGCGACCGCCGCTGCCACGTCGCTCTCCGCCGCCTCCGTGTCGACGTGCACCGACGCGACCTGTCGCATCGGCACGACCTGCGGCAGCTCGACACCGGCCGGACCGATCTCGTCCAGCGGGAAGGCCCTGTCGACATCGACGGCGACGACCACCCGGCGGGGCGGCTCCTCGTCGGCGCGGGCCAGCAACGTGAGCGCCGACCTGGCGGCGGCGGTCATCGCGACGTACTCCAGCTCCTCCTCGTCGCCCGCTGCGTACGACTCCCGCAGCGCGCCGGTCACCGCGTAGCCGCACAGCGGGCTCGGCCCCAGCCCGCCGGAGACCACCAGTTCACGCAGCCCGCTGTGCGTCACCGGGAGGTAGACCCGCATCAGGTGGGCCGGTTGCGCGTCGGGGGGCGGCGGGTCGTCGCACGGCCGGTACGTGCGCCGGCCGGCTTCGCCCTGCCGCGCGGGGCCCGGGCCCGGCTCTCGGTGGTGGTGTCCACGAGCTCGGCCAACGCCTCGGTGATGCACTGGGCGAGTACGTCGACGTCGGGCACGGCGTCGCGGTCCGCCTCGATCCCGTAGAACACGTGACCGTCGTAGGACGTGACGCCGATCGCCAGCGGCTGCCCCTGCAGCAGCGGCAGCACCGGATAGCTGGCCAGCATCTTCGCGCCGAGCGCGTACAGCGGGAACTGCGGACCCGGGACGTTGGTCACCATGAGGTTGAAGGCGCGGCGCGGGTACTTGCCGGCGACCCGGGCGCCGAGCGCATGCAGGGTGGTCGGCGCGAAACCGCGGATGTCGGCCAGCCGGCTCGCCGACACGGCGCGGCCCGTCTCCTTGTGTGCCTTCAGCGCGTAGGACACCTGGTGCAGCCGCATCACCGGGCTGTTCTCGCCGATCGGCAGCGAGAGCAGGTGCGGCGTCACGCGGCTGCCGACCGCGGTGTACTCACCCTCGTCGTTCACCACGCTCATCGGCACGAGCGCCTTCACCCGCGTGGTCGGCCGGACCGACTCCGCCCGGGTCAGCAGCCAGGCCCGCAGCCCGCCGGCGATGACCGCGAGCACCGCGTCGTTGACCGTGCCGCCGTGCACGGCGCGTACCCGGCGGTAGTCGTCGAACCCGGTCTCGACGGTGGTGAACCGCCGCTGCTCCGAGAGCGTGCCGGTCAGCGGCCCGTCGGCCATACCGCGGCTGGAGGCCACCATGCCGGTGATCGCCTCCGCGGCGCCACGCACGCGCAGGACACCGCCCTGGGCCGCGGCCATGCCGCCCTTCATGGTGTCCACCACCTGTGCGGGGTGGCGCACGGAGTGGGCGACGGCCTCGGCCACCAGCGACAGCGAGCCGGGGCGGCGGCGCGGCACCCACTCGTCGCGCGTGGACTCCGGGGGCTCGGCCTCGTCGTCGAGAATGAGCTGGCCGAGGTCCAGGGTCTCGACACCGTCGACGAGCACCTGGTGGGCCTTGCTGAAGACCGCGAAGCGGCCGCCCTCGAGGCCCTCGACGAGGTAGACCTCCCAGAGCGGGCGGCTGCGGTCCAGCCGGCGGCTCATCACCCGGCTCACGAGGTCGCGTAGCTGTCCCATCGAGCCGGGCCGCGGCAGTGCCGAGCGTCGTACGTGATAGGTGAGGTCGAAGTCGTCGTCGTCGACCCACACCGGGTTGGACAACCCACCCGGCACGGGCAGCAGGCGTTGACGATAACGGGGAACGAACGCGATGCGGTCGGAGATCAGCGCGATCAGGTTCTCGTAGTCGAAGCCGTCACCGGGAGGCTCGAAGATCTCCAGGGTGGCAACGTGCATCGGGGTGCTCGCGGACTCCTGGGCGAGATAGGACATGTCCGCCGCCCGTAGCCGTTCTGCCATCCCGAGTTCCTCTCGTGACATTGGTCTCAAGACACCGACCGGAACCCACATCGTGTCACGGTCGTCTGGTCCAATAGACGCTGGGCAGGCGCAGAAGTGTGCCCTGCAGGACCCTCAGTCGACGAGTCGAGGAGTTTCGTGATGCGCGTTCGCCGGCGCAAGCTGTCCGCACTGGCTGCTGTCGCCGTCCTGGCCATCGCCGGCTGCGGGGGTTCGCAGGACGAGGGCGCCGGGGGCACGGAGGCATCGCAGAGCCCGACTCCCGCGCCGAGCACGCCGGCGGAAACGACGACCTCGCCCGCCAGCCCGACCGAGTCGCAGACCAGCCCGACCGAGTCGCAGACCGACGACGACGGCGGCTCGCCGGTGGAGACCGAGGACGACGCCGTGGAGATCGAGGTGGAGATCGAGAACGGCCGGGTCACGCCCTCCGGCGAACGGGTCGACGTCGAGCTGGGGCAGACGATCAGGTTCGTCGTCGACAGCGACGCGGCCGACGAGATCCACGTGCACTCCACGCCGGAGCACACGTTCGGCTTCCGGGCCGGCGCCGACGACCGGGAGTTCGAGTTCAAGCTCGACCAGCCCGGTGTCGTCGAGGCGGAGCTGCACGAGCTCGGCGACGTCGTGGTGACGATCGCGGCGCGGCCCTGACCCATGGCGTCCCCGACGGCGGACGTCGTCCTCGCTCACGGCGTGGGCGGCGGGCGGGACCTGCCGATTCCCTTCGAGTACGCCGTGATCGGCGCAGCCTGGGCGCTGGTCATCTCGTTCGGGCTGCTCGCCTTCGCGTGGCGTCGGTCGCGGTTCCGCGGTGACGAGTCGGGCGTACCCCTGCCGAGGTGGCTTGCCGCGGTGGCCGACTCGGTGTGGACGCGGGCCGCCCTCCGGATGCTGGCGTTGGCGTTCACCGGATTGTTCCTGGCGGCGCTCCTCTTCGGCCCCGACCGGCTGACCAACCCCGTCTTCGGGGTGTTCTATGTGCTGGTGTGGGTCGGCATCGTCCCCGCGTCGTTGTTGCTGGGGCCGATCTGGCGGGTCGTCAGCCCGCTCCGGCTCCTGCACGCGGGCCTGTCGCGACTGCTGCGTACCGATCCCGAAGTCGGCCTCGTGGAGATGCCCCGGTGGCTGGGCTACTGGCCCGCGGCGCTCGGGCTGCTGAGCTTCGTCTGGCTGGAGCTGGTCTATCCGAACAGCACCTACCTGTCCTCGGTCCGCGCCTGGGTGGCGCTGTACGCCGTCATCCTGCTGCTCGGCTCGGTGGCCTTCGGCCGCCGGTGGTTCGCCAGCGCCGACCCGTTCGAGGTGTTCTCGACGCTGGTGGCGCGGCTGTCGCCGTTCGGCCGCCGCACCGACGGCGTGCTCGTGGTCCGCAACCCGCTCGAGAACCTCGACGGGCTCGCACCCGCTCCCGGCCTGGTCGCCGTCATCGCCGTGCTGTTCGGCTCGACCGGGTTCGACAGCTTCAGCGAGAGCCCGTTCTGGACGTCGTACGCGCAGGGGGTCGCGGTCGATCCGGTGCTGCTCGACAGTGCGGTCCTGCTCGGCTTCGTGCTCGTCGTCGGGCTGTCGTTCGGGCTGGCGACGATGACGGTCGGCGGCCTGGGCCACATCGAACGCCGAACACTGCCCCGCACGTTCGCCCACTCGGTCGTGCCGATCATCGTGGGCTACTTCATCGCGCACTACCTGACGCTGTTCTACGAGACCGGCCAGCAGACCGTGGCCCAGCTCAGCGACCCGCTCGGCACGGGTGCCGACCTGTTCGGCACCGCGGGCATGGGGATCAACTTCTTCCTCACGCTGCACCCGACCGCGCTGGCGGTCACCAAGGTGGCCGCGGTCGTCGCCGGCCACCTGCTCGGTGCGATCGCGGCACACGACCGCGCGGTCCGTGTGCTGCCGCGCGGCCGCGAGCTGGTCGGGCAGCTTCCGCTGCTGCTGGTCATGGTCTTCTACACCAGCGCCGGCCTCTACCTGCTGCTGGCCGCCTAGCGAGCCGGCGTCCCACCGGCCGGTCAGCCCAGCGGCAGCCCGAACAGCTCCTCGAGGCGTGCCGCGGTCTCGTCGTACGACCGGTGCAGCACACCGGTCATGCCGAGGTGGGCCGCGGCGTCGACGTTGACCGCGAGGTCGTCGACGAAGACGCACTCCCGAGGGCTCACGTCGAGCCGGGAGCAGGCCAGGCCGAAGATCTCCGGTTCGGGCTTGCGCAGGCCGACCTCGCCGGAGATCACCACGACGTCGAACATCTCGTCCCAGCCGTCGCGGGGGTAGCGGTTGCCCCACGAGTTCGACAGCAGCGCCGTGCGGACCCCGTGCCGCTTCGCGCGCACGACCAGCGCGTTCATCGCATGGGCGGTGCCGAACGTGGAGAACATCCGCTCCAGCAGCCCTTCGGTCTGCACCGGATGGCCGTCCAGCCGCTGGATCTCCGCCGCCAGCCGGGCCTCGAAGTCGGGCACCGTCATCTCGCCACGTTCCAGCGCGTGGATCGGGTTGATCTCGGCCTCGAGCTGCTCCTCCGGCGAGAACCAGCGTCGCATCGCCTGCCGGTAGTGCTCGAAGTCGATCTGCTCGTTCTCCGCCCACGCGCGCACCGCAAGGTCGAGCCGTTCGGTGAGCACACCACCCCAGTCGACGATCAGTCCCTGCGGGGTGGCCGGTGTGTGCATGGCTCGCACACTACGTAACCGCGCGGGCCCGGCGGCGGCGGCCCGTGGGCGGCACCGGAACGCCGGCAACCTGTGCGGCGATGTCGCGCAGGCCGGCACGCAGCGGAGACGACGGCACGCACTCCGCCAGCGTCTGGCCGTGCACCAGCGCCTTGTCGCAGGCCGCGCGGTCCTCGGGGAGCACAGCGGTGGCACCTCGGCCGGTGAAGCGCTCGATCATCGCCGTGGCCTCGGCGGCCGACCAGCCGAGGCTGCCGCGCATCCGGTTGACCACGATCGACACCTCGCAACGCGGCAGCGCGGCGGTCAGGTCGACGACACCGCGGGCGAGGCGGCTCAGCCCGACCGGGTCGGCCGCGCCGACGGTCAGCACGCGGTCGGCCTGCTCCAGCACGCACCAGGTGGCGCCGTTGCGTCGCGGAGCCGCCGTGTCGAACATCAGCTCCTCCTCGCTCTCGAGGCTGAACGCGCAGTCGACGACGACGTACCCGACCAGCGCGCGAGCCGAGGCCAGCACCGACGACATCGCCCCGGGCGAGAGCTCGGGCCAGCGGTCGGGGCGGGGCAGGCCGGTGAGCACCCGCAGCGGGCCGACCGCCCGGCAGTGCGCGGCCAGCGTGGAGGGGTCGAGGGCCCCGGCCTTGGCGTTGCGGGCGGCGGCCAGCAGCCCGGAGACATCATCGAGCATCGCGAGGTGCTGGGCCACCGAGCCGCCGTACACGTCCGCGTCGACCAGCAAGGTGGGCTCACCGAGGGCGGCGAGCTCGGCCGCCAGACCGATGGCGAGGGTGGAGCGGCCGGGCGCGCCGGTCGGCCCCCACACGGCGATGACCTCGCCGAGACCGGACGGAATCTGCTCCGGTGCCGTGGCCTCGGCCGCGGCCGGCTCGCTCTGCGCGGTGCGCCCGAGGCTCTCGACCACCCGCGTCGCCAGGTCGCCGTGTCCGTCCGCGCTCAGCACCACGGTGACTCCGATCTGGTGGAGTCGGTGAGTCGCGTCCGGTGCATCGTCGCTGACCATGCCGAGCGGCTCCACGTTGGCTGCTCGCAGCGCGGAGACGACGTCGGCGTCGAGGTGCGGCAGGTCGGCTGCCACCAACGCGGCCGATGCGCGTCCGGTGGCGGCGGTCGCGACGAGGTCGGCGACGTCGACGCACCGTCGGACGATGTGCACCCCGGTCCGGTCGGAGTGCTGCAGGGCCGTGATCACCGACGACTCCAGGGCGGAGCCGGTCAGCGCCAGCAGCACGTGCGTGGTCATCGGGTGGTCCCGTGCCGTACCAGGACGACCGAGCCGCTCGACATCGTGCCGAGCACGGAGCCGAGCCCCGCAACCGTGTCCTCCCCGAGACCGAGCAACACCTGGCGTGTCGCCGTCTCGCCGAATGGTCCGCTGGACCTGGCCGCCCCCACGACCGGGACTCCGGAGAGCATCCGTCGAGCGGGTGCGTCGCTGCCGGACCCCGCCTGCGGACCGACCCACACGTCGACGACGTCTCCGACATGGAGGTCCTCGGCGGCCCCCTCGGGCCCGACCACCACCGGTAGCTCGAAAGCACTGCCCTCGCGCGTCGCGATGGCCGCGCGTGCCAGCAGCTCACCGGCGGAGAGATCGCGGGCGACCACGGCGTCCATCGGCACCGGTCGGTCGGCCGGCAGGTAGCTTCCGGCCGTCGCAGCGTCGGTGAACCGCACCTGCTCCACGAGCAGGTCGTCGGCGGTCAGGGGCGCGCCGGCGCGGACGTCACGGGCGGCGGCCCAGACCCCGACCGTGTCGTCGGCGGCCGCGAGCACGCGGGCCCCGACGACGACGGAGGAAGCGACGAGGAGCAGCCCGACCCACAGCCGCGGGTCGCGCCATCGGCGCAGCGTCAGCCGCCGGGCGGCCGGCGACTCCGGCGTGGTGGTGGGTGGCGGCGCGGCGGTCATCTGCGACACGCGCAGCATTGTGCACGGCTGCCGCCGTTCCATCGACCCACGGTTCACAGGTCAAATGGCGCCAAACTGTCACTGATCCACAGTGGTGAAGGCAAAATCACGTCAGGTGACCGGTCATGGCACACTGGGGCCATGGCCACCACCACCCCGGCTTCCGCCGACGGACGGTCGCCCCGGTTCCTGCAGCTGGCGGACGTCGCCGAGGTCCTGAACATCTCGGTCAACCAGGTGTACGCGCTGGTGCGGCGTGGCGACCTGGTCGCGGTGAAGATCGGCGGGCGGGGTCAGTGGCGGGTCGAGGCCGACCAGCTCGAGGCCTACATCGCGCGGCTGTACGAGCAGACCACCGAGTTCATCACCACGCACCCGTACGGCGAGGACGACGAGGACGGCCAACCGCCGGGCCCCTGAGGCTCAGGGCGACTCGCGGCGTACCAGGGCAACCACGACGAACGGCATCAGGGTGAGGCCGCGGCCCTGGGCGGCTCGTGCCGTCTCGTCGACCGGGTGCTCGAGGAGCTCGACGAAGTCCGAGCCCACCCGCTGCAGGGTCCCCGACACCGCACGATCGTCGGTCGTCACCACGGTCACCACTGAGCGGTCGGCCGCGATGGTGCGGAGCACGGAGGCGAGCCCGAGCCGCGCCTGCACCGGGCCGACTGCCTCCGCGGAGACCGTCGCGGTGCCGAGACCACGCACGGATCTGATGGCGTCCACCGGCACCACGCACTCGTGCCGGCCCGTGCTCACCAGGACGAAGTCAGGACCCACCCGGCTCAGCTCGCCCGTCAGCTCCTGACCGCCCCTCGTCACCAGGCCGACCTCCCGTGCTTCAGAACCTCTGAGCCGGTCCACCAGCCGGACCCGGGCGAACTCCGCCCGCGTGCGTTCGGCGACCTCGGCCTGCCGGTCGCTCTCCCCGAGCGCCTCCCACTGCCGCTCGAGGTCGGCGAACAGGTCTTCCCACCGCACGGCTCGACCCTAGCGCGCGCGGACGTTGCTGTGGACAAACCGTTGACACCGACTTCAAACCTCCGGTAAATCAAGCAAAGTCAAGCAAACGAAGGGTTCAGGTCCATGTCGCCAACGCGCACGACTGCCGGGCTGGCCCTCGCGGCCGCCTTCGTCAGCACGTTGGCGGCGACGGCGCTCGCCCTGGGCCGCGCCGCTGCCGCCGAGGCCGGCCGGCTGTGGCAGCAGCGCGACGGTCTCGCCTTCGACGACCTGGTGCTGTGCTGTGCGCTCGCCGTTCTCGCCTTCACCCTCGGCTGGCTGTGCCTGGGCGCACTCCTCAGCGTGACGACGTGGACCCTCCGCTCGGGTCACGGCTACGCCGGCAGGCTCGCCCGGCGGATGACTCCCGCGGTCTGCCAGCGCCTGCTGGGGAGCCTGTGTGGCGCGGCCCTCCTCGCAGGTTCCGCCGGAGTCGCGCCCGTCGCTGCCGCACCTCCCGAGCGGGACGAACGTCGTGTACAGAGCTGCACCACGCGCTTCTGCGCCAGCGAGGTGGCGGGCCTGCCGCTGCCCGACCGGCCTTCCAGCACACCGGTCGGCGTGTCCTCCGGGGCCACGTCCCCCTCCGTGCGGGTCGGCCCCGGCGACACGCTCTGGACCATCGCCGCCCGCCACCTGCCCGCTCCCGCCGAGAACGCCGAGACCGCCGCGGCATGGCCGCGATGGTTTCGCACCAACCGGGTCCGCATCGGGCCCGATCCGCACCTCATCCACCCCCGGACGCGCCTTCGGGTTCCCCCGCGTTTCCACCGCACCGACAAGGACCGCTAGATGACCGCGAGACCGTCTCTCCCAGTGCCCACGCTCACCCCCACCGACCCGGCCACACCCCTCACGCAGGGCACTCTGGCTCTGGACTTCCCGCTGGCGTCCGGCGTCCCGGCCGTTCCGCAGGCTCCGGCGCTCACGCTGGTCGCCGGCGGTGCCGAGACCGTGCCCGGCACGGGCGCACCGGTCCCCGCCCCTGGTGCATGGGCCGGCCGGTTCGTGCAGGCGGTGGTCGAGGTGGTCGCCGGCGACCGGCCGCTGCAGCAGATGGTGCGCTGGACCAACGAGCGGGTCTACGCCGACCTGAGCCGCCGGGTGCGCATCCTCGGCATCACCACCAGCGCCGCGTCACGGCATCGGACGGAGCGCTCGCACGTCCGGTCCGTGCACGTCTTCCAACCACGACCCGACGCGGCCGAGGTGGCCGCACACGTGCGCCACGGCAGTCGGTCCCGGGCCGTGGCGGCACGCCTGGAGGCCGAACGCGGGCGCTGGACCTGTACGGCCCTGCAGCTGGGCTGAGGGCGTCGGCTATCCGGCTGCCCGCCGCGACGGGTCTCCGTGGCAGCGCTTGTACTTGCGCCCCGAGCCGCACGGGCATGGCGCGTTGCGCGGCGTGCCGGCGTACTCGAGCTCCTCGGTGGCCGCGCCCTGCGTGGAGATCTCCCGGTCGTCCGGATCGCCGTCCACCGTCGGCGCGGTGTAGGTGAGTCGCTGCGGCTGCGACGACGCCTGCAGCCCCTTGGCGTTGATGTGCGGGTGGTGCTCGGACTCCCCGGTACCCCCGGCCCCACCCGTGGGAACCCCCCGCGGAGTCGTGGCCGCAAGGTTCTCGAAGATCCCCTCGGCGTCGATCGTCTCCGCCGGCTCGGGCTCCTCCTCGTCGACCTGCACCTCGAGGTTGAACAGGTATCCGACCGACTCCTCCTTGATGGCGTCCATCATGACCGTGAAGAGGTCGAACCCCTCCCGCTGGTACTCCACGAGCGGGTCGCGCTGGGAGTACGCGCGCAGCCCGATGCCCTCGCGCAGGTAGTCCATCTCGTACAGGTGCTCGCGCCACTTGCGGTCGAGCACGCTCAGCAGCACGCGGCGCTCGAGCTCGCGCAGGACGTCCTCACCGAGTTCGACCTCGCGCTGCTGGTAGGCGCTCTGCGCGTCGGCCTGGATGCGCTCGATGAGCCCCTCGCGCGTCAGGTCACCACGCTCACCGCCGGCATCCTCGATCGCCTGCTCGGCGCTGAAGCTGATCGGGTAGAGCGTCTTGAGCGCGAGCCAGAGCTTGTCGAGGTCCCACTCCTCGGGGAAGCCCTCGGTGGCCGCGTTGACGTAGCCGGTCACGACGTCGTCGAT
>DATABY010000172.1:0-32646 GCA_036259355.1 Nocardioidaceae bacterium | reverse complement strand
CGGGAGGGCCGGACCGCTGAGGTCGAGCCAGTCGACCAGGAGGCGACGGGCTCGAACGCCGTTTGCCTCTTGGTATGTAGCCTCGGGGTCACCCGTCACGCCAGCGCAAAAACGACCGAGGGCGGCCCCGAAGGGCCGCCCTCGTCGTGCTGTGTTCAGCGGTCAGCGTGCCCGCACCGCGTTGGAGCGAGCCGACCACGGGCCGGCTCCGAGCGCGTTGATCGCGCGCACCTGGAACCGGTAGCGGCCCGCGGACAACCGCATCTCGACCGAGCGCGCCCGCGCGGGAAGCGCCCGGGCCCTCTTGCGCGAGGCGACCGACCCGTTGGGCGCCAGCTTCAGGGCGGTGACGCTGTAGCCGGTGATGCGTGAGCCGTTGCTGCTCGCCGGCGGGTTCCAGGTAGCCACCGCGGTCGTACGACCGCCACGGTCGCCACCTCGGGCCCGCGCGATCTGCGGCCGGCTCGGTGCGCGCAGGATCCGGTAACGCTGCCGCACCACCGGGCTGACGTTGCCGGCCTCGTCGATCGCGATCATCTTCAGGGTCCGGCTGGCGGCGATGCGGATCTGACCACCGCGGTACAGGGTGCCGCTGTTGGCCGTCGGTGCGGCCTGAGCGCCCAGCGTGTAACGGATCTGGTCGCTCGGGCCCGCCACGAGGGAGACTCGCTGGGCGCGGCGGTACGTTCCCGCGGGCAACGAGGCGCTCGGCCCGTCCGGCGCCACTGTGTCCTTGATCACCGTCTTGGAGATCCCCGACTCGATGCCGTCAACGGTCGCGGAGACCGCGATGTTGCCCTCCAGGTCTGCCAGCTGGTCGGCCGTGAAGTCGACGCTCCAGGTCTGGAGCCCTGCACCCTCGATCACTGCGGAGGCGCTCACCGAGGTGCCGTCGGCGTCGCTCAACGTGACCTCGACGGCGCCGGCGCTGTCACTGAAACCTTCCACGCGCAGCGTCGCGCCGGCCGGGGTACGTCCGTTGATGACGCTGGGCGTCACGGTCGCGACGCCGTTGGTCGCGGAGGCCGCCGACTCGCAGCCGGGGGCCGGACCAGGCGTGTCTGCGAGACCGTCGACCAGCATGGCCTCAGCCGGCACCGGGTCGATGTGCCCGAAGCCGATGGCGTGCCCGTCGTCGAGGAGCAGGGCGCGCAACTGGGCGTCGTTGAGCGTGTCGCGGTTCCGCGAAGGGGTGAACGGCGACGGGTACCGCATCACGTACTCGCCGAGCCCCGCGGTCGCGGCGGGCTCGACGATGATGTCGGTGGCCTCGAAGCGCACCCGGCTGCCGGCGCGGAACTCGGCGGAGTCCAGGCGCTCGACGGCGATCGCCTGACCGTCGGCGCCGATGGCGGTGAACGGCACCAGGATGTCGCCACCCGGTGTCTCCTCGGCCGGGTCGCCGGTGAACCGGATGTCGTCGACGATCACCTCGTCGGTCCCGCCGTCACCGCGGACCAGGATGTGGTCCCCCGGCCGGATGTCCGGCGTGTGACCCTGCCAGCAGTCGCCGGCGAGCGGGGTGCCTTCGGGACCGTGGTTGACCTCCAACCCCGGCGCTCCGGTCGCCTCGGGGTCGCGGGCCGGTCCGGAGGCCGTACCGATGGTCACGCCGTTGCGGACCACACTGACGGTGACCCGGCTGCCCAGTCGGTAGCCCCCGACTGCGACGAAGTCGATGTTGTGGAAGACCGTGATGCTGTTCCCGGGCCGCACCCCCGCGGGCCCGATCGTCCCCGACGCGGGTAGTGCGCTGAGAGCAGTGGCTGTCAGTGCCACGGAGGCCACAGCTGCCGCCGATCGCCGGCGGCGCCTGCCGTGGATGGCCGGGTCCTTGCTCGACCCAGCGGTAAGAGCGGATGAAATGTTCATTGTCGTGTGCCTCCCGGGCTCCCCACCACGCCCAGCGTGGAGCTGGGACTGGTCCTATCGTCGCCGTGTCTCGTGACGGTGACGTCAAACACCACTCTCGGAAAAATGGGCGTCAGTCTGACGTTTACTCGATGCTGTGCATGCCGACGTGAGCGGTCCTGGAGACGCCCACGTCGGCTACTGCTGTCGCGCGATGTTCAGCGAGGGGCCACCACGTTCGAGCGGACCGACATCCGGCTTGCACCGAACGCGTTGATCGCCCTCACCATGAACTGGTAGCGACCTCGGCGAAGCCGCATCTCGTTGGAGCGCGTGCCCGCGGACAGCACCGCCGACGAGCGTCGCTTGGCGACCGAACCGTTCCGCCGGAGCTTCAGCGCTGTCACGCGGTAGCCGGTCACTCGGGAGCCGTTGTTGACCAAGGGAGGCCGCCACCGGACCACCGCGGTCGCGCGGCCACCCGCCTTGCCGCTCCGCGCGTCACGGATGCGGGGCTTGCCGGGTGCTGCACCGATCCGGTAGGCCGCCTGCGCCACGCGGCTCACGTTGCCGGCCTCGTCGACAGCGACCGCCTTCAGAGTCTGGCTCGCGGTGATCTCGACCGGCCTGACGTAGCGGAAGCCGGTGGACTCGGTAGGCGCGGCCTGGGTGCCGCCGCCCAGCGTGTAACGGATCTGGTCACCGGGAGCGGCGGTCAGGCGCACCGACTGAGGATCGCTGTACGTTCCCCGCCTCGGTGTGGCCGACGGCCGGTTCGGCGCGACGGTGTCCTTGACGAGGCTCATGTCGACGCCGCCGAGCGGGGTCGATGTTGCCGTGTCGACGTGGGTGGCGGCAGCGGTGACGGTGCCGTTGAGCGCACTGAGATCCTGTGCGCTGAACGACGCCGTCCACGACGCCCGGCCCTTAGCGTCGACCGTTCCGAGGTCGGCGTCTGCCACGGGCGCGGCGCCGGTGGTGGCGGGGTCGTCGTCGGTGAGGGTCACGGTCACGGCACTCGAGTTGTGCGTCGTACCGCGTACGGTCAGGCCCTGGCCGACGTTGCGGGCGTTGACGGCCGGGACGCTCAAGCCGGTGACCGCGCGCCGGGCAATCGGCGCTTCCACGCTGCATCCGGGCCCCGCCACGGGCCTGCCGTCAGTCGCCATCGTCATCTCGTTCGCGGCCGGCGCGTGCGTGACGAAGAACTCGCCGAAGTTGCCGACGGCCGTCCGCTGCGCTGCGCTGAGCCCGGTGAACGTCGCGGTGAAGTCACCACCGGTCGCGCGGTCGTACCTGATCGTTCCGACCACCCCGTCGACCGTGTCCGGCGCGAGTGGGCGGAACCGGATCGGGTCCTCAGTCCGCGCCTCGACCTGAAGCTGGCCCACGGGCAGGCGTGGACCGTTGACGCGACCCTTGATCGTGAAGCGGTTGCCTGCGAGCACGGGGCCCTGCGTCACGTCGATGTCCGCGACCGCCACCGTGTCGGTGCCCGTGGTGCTGGTGACCTCCACGACGTCGCCGGGGAGGATCTCGGGCGTCACGCCGTCCCAGCAGAAGTCGTGGTTGATGATGAGCGTGCCACCGATCGAGGCCGGCCGCTCGACCGACCCGACCACGATCCCGTCGCGCTTGACCTCGACGAGCACGTTCTCGCCGTCCGCGAAGCCTTCCGCCTCGACGATGCTGTCGTTCTTGAGTACGAACACCGTGTGCGCCCCGTTCACGGCGGCGCCCGCCGGCAGCATCACGCCACCAGCGGCCACGGCGCAGGTCAGCACACCGAAGGCCGAGGCGCGGAGCAGCCGCGCCGTCGCGCTTCGACGCCTCGCTGACGCGCCGTCGCCTTTCGACACGTCCAGCATTGACTCGTTCATGACAGGCCTCCCCATGCTCCCCACAGCTCGAAGCGAGCTTCCGACCTGATGGTGGTCGCGGCGCGTGACGCCGGTGTGAAAGCGAGCCCGAACGAAAGCGAGGGCGGTCCCGAAGGACCGCCCTCGCCGTCTTGTCGCGCCTGCTAGCGCGCCCGCACCTGGTTGGACGGACGCGAGAGCCGGCTGCTGCCGAGCGCGTTGACTGCCTGGACGCGGAACCGGTAGTTGCCCCGGCGGAGCCGCATCTGCAGCGAGCGCGCGTTACGCGGCAGCACCCTCGTCTGCCTGGCCGAGGCGACCGAACCGTTCCGGCGGAGGCGGAGCGCCTGCACCCGGTAACCGGTCACCCGGGACCCGTTCGCGAACTGCGGAGCCCGCCACCGAGCCACTGCCGTGGCCCTGCCACCCGGCGCGCCGGAGGAGGCACGCCGCGTCCTCGGCTTGCTGGGCACGTTCCCGATGCGGAAGCGGAGCCGCGCGACCGGGCTGGCGTTGCCCGCCTCGTCGACGGCGACCATCTTCAGCGTCTGGTCGGAGGTGATGCGCAGCCGGTTGTTGTACAGGTTTCCGCTGTTCGCGGTCGGCCTGGCCTGCCTGCCGTTGCCGAGCGTGTAACGGATCTGCTCACCGGGAGCCGCGTTGAGGGCGACCCGCTGCGTGCCGCGGAAGACCCCCGCGGGCAGCGACGCGGTCGGCCGGTCGGGACGGACCAGGTCCTTGACCATCGTCTCGCTCGCACCGCCGATCGGTCCGCCGGTGAAGGAGTGGACGCCCGACACGGTGATGTCGCCGTCGAGGCCCGCCAGCTCCGCGGCGGTGAAGGCGGCAGTCCAGGTGGACGCCCCGGTCGCCGCGGTTGTGGTGACGACCTTGGACGCCGTGGTGCCGGTCGCGTCCGTCAGGTTCACCGTGACCTCGCTGCTGTCGTGGCTGACACCGCGCACGGTAACGCCGCTGGCCCGGTTGGCGAGGTTCAGGTTCGCCGGCGTCACGTTCGTGACGCCCCACCGCGCCGACGGGGCCTCCTCACAGCCCGGTGCGGGTCCCGGGGTGTCGCCGAGGCCCTCGACCATCTGCGCGTCCGCGGGCGCGGGCTCGATGTGACCGAAGCCGATCGCGTGTCCGTCGACGTTGAGCAGGATCTGCTGGATCTGCTGCGGCGTGAGGTTGTCCCGGTTGCGCTCGAAGGTGCGCCGGATCGGGTAGCGCAGCGTGAAACCGCCCACCTCGTCGGGACGGGCGGTCAGGCGGACCTCGTTGGCGAAGATGCGGAACCGGCTGCCGTCCCGGAACTCCGCGGAGTCGAGCTGGGCGAGCGGGATGGCGGCGCCGTCGAAGGTCCGTGCGTGCCCCTCCACCAGCACGTCCCCGTTCCGGGCCAGGAACGGCTGGCTGCTGAAGGCCATGTCGTCGACGGTGATCTCGTCGCTGCCACCGACGTCGGTGACACGGACGACGTCGCCGGGGCGGACATCCGGCGTGAACCCGGCGAAGCAGTCGCCGGGGCGGACCGCGGCCTCAGGGCCGTGGTTGATCTCGAGGCCGAAGTCTCCCTCGGTCTCTCCCGGGAGGGCAGGCGCCACGGTGGTCGAGATCGGCACCCCGTTGCGGAGCACCTCCACGGTGAGCTCGGTGCCGTCCGCATATCCCGCGATCGCGATGAAGTCGATGTTGTGCATCACCATGATGCTGTGGCCGTCCCGTACGCCGTCCCCGGTCTCGCTGGCGATGGCCGGCAGCGCGCTGACCGCACTCGCAGCCAACGCGGCCGAAGCGACCAGCGCGGAACGCCTCCGGTGCTTGTTGTGTGGTGATCGGTTCATGGTTCGTGCCTCCCCAGGCTCCCCAAGCAATGCAAGGCCCAGGACCGGGCCTGCTTGCGATGCTCCGCCGTTGCCGTGACAGGGACGTCAAAGCGGCCCCAAGGGGTCAGAAGCGACACAAAGGCGTGCCGCGGTTGCGCGTCCTGAAGAAGGGACGCACAACCGCGGCATACACCGAGGGGTCGGTCGGACGCTGTGCTCAGCGCGCTCTGACCACGTTGGAGCGAGCCGACCACCGGCCGTTGCCGAGTGCGTTGACGGCGCGCACCTGGAAGCGGTAGCGCCCGGACGTCAGCCGCATCGCCAGCGCCCGCCGGCCCGGTCGCAGCAGGGCCGACTGGGTCCGTGAGGCAACCGTGCCGTTGCGTCGCAGCTGCAGGGCCTTGACCCGGTAGCCGGTGACCTGCGACCCCGCCGGGGCACGCCACCTGGCCACCGCGGTGGCACGCCCACCAGCAGCGCCGGAGAGAGCGCGACGGAGTGCCGGCTTGCCGGCCCGCCGAAGGATCACGTAGCGCACGCGGGCGACTCGGCTGAGGTTGCCGACCTCGTCGATGGCGATCATCTTGAGCACCTGGCTGCTCGCGATGCGGATCTGGCCGCCGCGGTACAGCCGGCCTCGGGTAGCAGTGGGTGCGGCCTGCCGGCCGTTGCCCACGGTGTACCGGATCTGGTCTCCGGTTCCCGCGCTGAGCGCGACGAACTGGGCGCGCCGGTAGTCTCCAGCGCCGAGGGATGCCGTCGGCGCCTCCGGGCCCACAAGGTCCTTGCGGACGGTCTGCTCGACCGAGGAACGCGTCCCGTCCACGAGTGCCGACACGGTGATTGCGCCGCTGAGGTCAGCCGTCGCACCGGCGTCGAGCGCGGCGGTCCAGGTCTGTGCACCCGCACTGGTCGGAGCCGCGGTCGCCGTGACGACGGTTCCGTCGGCGTCGCTCAGCCGCACCTCCACGCCCGCGCCGGCCGGAGCGAACCCCTGGACCCGCACGGTGGCATTGCGGTTGCGCAGCCGGATCGCGCCCGGCGTCACAGCCGTCACGGCGCTGGTGACCAGCGGTGCATCGACTCCACAGCCGGGTCCGGGCACCGGGTTGGCGCCGGTGGCGATGGTCTGCTCGTTCGCGGCTGGGGCGTGGGCGACCGACACCTCGCCGAGGTTCGGGAACGCCGTCTGCTGCTGGGCGTTCATCGTGAACGTCGCGGTGAACGCACCGTCGCCGGTTGCGTCGTACGCCACGGAGCCGTCATCGGGTGTGGTCGGGCGGAAGCGAACAGGGTCCTCGGTGCGGGCGAACGCGACCAGCTCCGAGGCCGGGGGCAGGGGCGTGCTGTTGACCCTGCCCTTGATCGTGAAGCTGTTGGTGCCGACCAGGGTCGCGCCCTCGGTGAGCTCGATGTCGGCAACCGGCACGGTCTCCCTGCCGGTGCTGCTGATCACCTCGACGACGTCGCCGGCCAGGATCACCGGCGTAAAATCCGTCCAGCAGGAGTCGTGGTTGATCGCGAGAGCCCCGCCGGGGCTCGAGGCTCGTGCCGAGCCGACCAGCACGCCGTCGCGCTTGACCTGAATCAGCACCGACTCGCCAGGACGGTAACCCTCCGCCTCGACGATGCTGTCATCCTTCAGCACGAACACGGTATGTGCCGCGTTGACGGCGGCGTCGGCCGGGACGACCAGGCCGGCCGTCGCGACGGCGCACGAGAGCGCTCCCAGCGCCGAGGCCTTGATGAGGCGCCCTCCGGGGGCGCGATGTGGATGGTTGCGTGCGCGGGCACTTGCCGGCGCATCGAACGATCGGTTCATGAGTCGTGCCTCCCCAGGCTTCCCACGACCGCTCACAGGTGAGCTGTCCACCTGAGCGTGGTCGCTGAGCGTGACGTCTCCGCAAAACCCCGCTACGCAGCACGAGGGCGGCCCCGAAGGACCGCCCTCGTCGTGTTGCCTCGGTCAACGGCGGATGCGGTACCGCCACCGGTTGACCGCACTCACGTTGCCGACCGCGTCGATGGACACGGCCTTCAGCGTCTGGGTGGAGCTGATGACGATCCTGCGGCCCGTGAAGCGCGAACCGCGCCTGGCCGTCGGACGAGCCTGACGGCCGTTGCCCAGGGTGTACCGGATCTCCGTACCGGCGGGCCCGCGCAGTGCCACCCGCTTGGTCCGTCGGTAGAGGCCGGAGCGAACGGACGCCCGCGGCGCGTTCGGCCGGACGACGTCCTTGCGCACGATCGTCGACCTGTCGGTGAACTCCCCGTCGGGCAGGACGAACGTCGTGGCCACCCTGATGTTGCGGTCGAGGTCGCTCAGCTGCTCCGCTGTGAAGTGCGCCCTCCACGCCTGCGCGCCGGTGGCCGAGGCTGGGGTCACCGTCACCTCGGGAGCGCCCGTGGTGGCGCGGACGTTGTCGGTCAGGCGCACCGTGATGGAGCTGGCGTTGTGGCTCTCACCGCGCACGGTCAGTCCGCGGTTCTGGTTCCGGACGTTGATCGCAGCCGGTCCGGTGCCGTCGACCGCCCAGCGCGCCGACGGCGCCGCCTCGCAACCGGGAGCCGGGCCTGGGGCGTCGGCGAGTCCGTCGTGCAGCATGGCCTCGGCCGGGACGGGGTCGACGTGGCCGAAGCCGATCGCGTGGCCGTCCCCGAGCAGCGCGCGCCGAAGCTGGCGCTGGTTGAACGGCGTGTCGTCATCGTTGCGGGTCGGGGAGAACGGCGACCGGAAGCGCGTCTGGTACTCACCCGGCGCCCCTCCCGGCTGCCGCTGCACGACCACGTCCGCGCCCTCGAAGCGCACGGAGTTGTTGGTGGCGGCACGGAACTCTGCGGAGTCGATGCGAGCCCTCGGGATCGGGTTGCCATTGGCGAGACGCGCCACGAACGGCACGACGATGTCGCCGTTGCGCACCTCGACCGGGTTGCCGGTGAACCGGATGTCATCGACGAGGACCTCGTCGGTCACGGTGCCGTTGCTCACGGTGACGCGGTCACCAGGGCGAATATCGGGGGTGTTGTCTGTCCAGCAGTCCCCCGCAGCGGCCACTCCTTCAGGACCGTGGTTGACCTCGAGCCCTCCCGACCCGGTGGCTTCGGGATCAGAGGCGGGGCCGGCCGCCGTGCCGATCAGCGCGGCACCCCGATGCACCTCCACCGTCACCTGCTCACCGACGGTCCAACCGCTCACGGCGACGAAGTCGATGTTGTGGAAGACCGTGATGTTGTGGCCCTCGGCCACGCCCACGTCGGTGATCGTGGCTGACGCGGGCAGGGCCGCCACGGCGCTTGCCGCCAGGGCTGCTGAGGCGCCGATCGCCCAGTGCTTGCGATGTTTGTTGCTGCTTCGGCCCGGCGGGTGGTCTCCCGCCAAGCGCGTGTGTGGAGATGATCCGTACATAAGACTTGCCTCCCCAGGCTCCCATTTGCGGTGCCCGGCCACGCCGGGCTCTAGCCCGCACGGTCGGCCTGCCTTGTGAAGCCGCCGTCAAATACCACATCCGACAAGATGTCGGCTACCAATGGGAGGAAAACCTCGACCCGAGGTGGAGAGACTGCGAAACGCCTCCCATAACGGGCTGGTCTGGACGACCGGAGGCGAAGCTACCCCCGCAGTGCAAGGCGGGCGAGGAGGTTGCGCGCTGCCTCGGCGTGCTGGTGCTGGCAGAGGATCTCGTACGACGTCGGCACCACCGACGTCCTGGACGTGAAGTCGCGTTGCCCACGGGTCATGGCGTGACCGGCACCGCCCATGGCGGCACCGAGGAGCGCGCCGAAGGCGGCGCTGAAGATCGGCAGCAGGATCGCGCTACCGCCGTCGGTGCTCGCGAACAGCATGATCATCGCCCCGACGAAAAGGCCCCACAAGGCGCCACCGCTGGCGCCCATCGAGGCGGCCTTGGCGGTGGTCACCCGGCCGACCACCCGCTCGACCAGCCGCAGCTCCTTGCCGACGATCGTGATGTGCTCCACGGGGAACTCGTGGTCCGAGAGGTAGTCAACGGCACGCTGGGCCGCCTCGTAGCTGTCGTAGCTGCCGACGGGCAGCCCCGTCGGCTCCTGCGGGAGCCCCATCGCCATCGTGCACCTCCGGGGACGTTTCCCTCAGTGTCTCACCGGCGCACCCGACGGCGGGCCAGCCGGTAGCCGCGCCGCAACACGTCCACCGCTCGGTGGCGCTCGCTGAGCCGAACCAGCCTCGTGCGTAGACCGGCCGGACGAGGCTCCGTCTGACCGGCGGCCGGCCTGGTCCGCTGCTCGCTACGCTGCGAGCGCTGCCAGTACCGCGCGAAGGCCCCGGCGAGGTAGCCCGCCGCAGCGGCCGACGCCTCCGCCAGGTGCGCCGGCTCGGGCTCGGCGACGGGGCCGGTTCCAGCGCCGTCCTTGGGTGGCAGCAGGTCGTCGAGGTCACCGACGACGTCGTAGCCGGCGCCGGAGATCGTGTCGATGATGCGCTTGGTGCGACGCTCCACCATGGGAAGCAGCTCGTCGGGCAGCACCAGCCGCGCACCCTCCGACCTCCCCGCGAGCACGCCCTGGGCGAGTCCGACCTTGACGTGCCGGCTGTAGAACTGCCACGGCGCTTGCCGTAGCTGGACATTGAGACGGCGCACGACCTCCGTCTCGGCGACTCCCAGGCTCGTGTTGGCGCCCTTCGGGACCAGCGGGTAGTCCTCCGGGTCTACACCGAGGACGCTGGCAAAACGGGTCCACAGCAACCGGGGGTCGTTGCCGGCCGGTGGCACCGTCACGAGGTGGATCCGCTCGGGTGGGAGCAGATAGCCCCAACGGGCGAGGATTCGCACCGGATCCTGTCCGTTCCACACCCCGCGTGGGCCGGAACCGTCCTCGTCCTCGACGAGTTCGCGGAGATAGTCCTCGTACGACGTGGTGTTTCCGTTCTTCACCGTCTCCTGCCAGACCGCCGGGATCTGCCGGACCAGGTCGCGCACGGTCACCACGAGATGCACCTCGGCCGGCTGCAGTGACTGGAGCGCGCGCTCGACCTTGTCACGGGTGGCGAACACCAGCAGCTCGGAGGAGAGCAGCGCGATGCCTTCGCCGTCCCACTCCCGGACCGTGCGCGCGAGCCGGTCCCACGAGCCCGGACCAGCCGGGTGGACGAAGCCGCGCCGCGGCTTTGCGTTGCGGAGGTCACGAGCCTCGACGTGGTGGGCAGAGGCACCCTGCGTCAGTGGGTAGAAGCAGCCGTCCTCGAGCAGCCGGGCGCGGTTCGCGGCCAGCATGGACTGCAGGAACGTCGTGCCCGTCTTGGGGGCCCCCACGTGCAGGTACACCCGCCGGGACGAAGCCGAGCTCTTCCCCGCGTCGGCAGAGACGTCCGTCATGTCAGCATCATTCCCTGTCGCGTGCCGGAGACGGCCACCGCTCTCAGCGCAGCTTGTAGTCCTCGAGCAGCCGGCGGCCGATGATCATCCGCTGGATGTCGGCCGTGCCCTCCCCGATGAGGAGCATCGGTGCCTCCCGGTACAGCCGTTCGATCTCGTACTCCTTGGAGAAGCCGTAGCCGCCGTGGATCCGGAACGAGTCCTCGACGACCTGCGCGCAGTACTCCGAGGCGAGGTACTTGGCCATGCCCGCCTCGAGGTCGTTGCGCTGCCCCGCGTCCTTGACCCGAGCCGCCTTGACCATCATCTGGTGCGCGGCCTCCACCTTCGTGCCCATCTCGGCAAGGCGGAACAGGACTGCCTGGTGGTCGGCGATCTTCTTGCCGAAGGTCTCCCGCTGCTGGGCGTAGTCGACGCCGAGCTCGAACGCGCGCCAGGCCACGCCGCAGCCACGCGCGGCCACGTTGACGCGGCCGACCTCGACCCCGTCCATCATCTGGTAGAACCCCTTGCCGGGCTCACCACCGAGGATGCTGTCGGCGCCGGCCTCGAACCCGTCGAAGACCAGCTCCGTCGTGTCGACGCCCTTGTAGCCCATCTTGTCGATCTTGCCCGGCACGGTCAGGCCCGGCTTGACCTCGCCGAACCCGGGCTCCTTCTCCACCAGGAACGTGGTCATGTTCTTGTACACCGAGTCCGCACCGGTGTCGGTCTTGACCAGCGTGGCCACGAGCGTCGAGGAACCGCCGTTGGTCAGCCACATCTTCTGGCCGTTCACGACGTAGCCGTCGCCCTTCGGCTCGGCCTTGGTCTTGATCGCCGACACGTCGGAACCGCAGCCGGGCTCCGACATCGAGAACGCGCCGCGCACCTCACCGGTCGCCATCCGCGGCAGGTAGTGCTGCTTCTGCTCCTCCGTCCCGTGCTTCATCAGCATGTAGGCGACGATGAAGTGCGTGTTGACGATGCCGCTGACGCTCATCCAGCCACGCGCGATCTCCTCGGCGACCAGCGCGTAGGTGAGCAGGCTCTCCCCGAGACCGCCGTACTCCTCGGGAATGGTGAGGCCGAAGAGACCGAGCTCCTTCATCCCCTCCACGATCTGCGTGGGGTACTCGTCCTTGTGCTCGAGCCCGGTCGCGACCGGCAGGATCTCCTTCTCCACGAAGGTGCGGACGGTCTTGAGGATCTCGGTCTGGATGTCGGTGAGGCCCTCAGTCTCACAAAGGCGAGCCATGGGGTCTCCTTCCCATCAAGGTGGCGTAACGGACACGCGCGACGCGGGGGCAGTCAGGGAGAAGCGGGAAGGTCAGGATGAGGAAGCCCATCCACCCGGATCATCACCACATCGTATTCGATGACGCGGTGGGTTCTCGGGTCGCGGGAGACCGGAAATATCCCAGTGCTCTCGAAGCCCGCGTCCTCGTAGAGCGCTATCTGGTCGGGGAGCCTGGGCATCCCGTCGTAGATGGGGACCGAGGAGACCTCCGACTGCATCCCGAGGATCCGAGTGATGCAGTCACCCGCTCCGGAGAACGCCTGTACGTCGTATCCCTGGGTGTCCAGCTTCAGATAGACCCTCGGTGACACCAGGCCGGTCACGATCTCGCTGAACATGCTGTCGAGCCGGCGGACCTGCACCTTCGCCGTCCCCGCACCGCCCAAGCGCGCGGACCAGGTCCTTCCGAAGTCGCTGGCCGGGAGCAACGAGCTGGTCGTCCCTGGGCCGGCCGCGACGTTCATCTCGGACTCGTGCTCGGTGTCGCCCAGCGCACATTCGACGACCTGCCAGTCCGGATCGTCTGCGGCTACCTTGCGCAGCTTGTTGGCGAGGTGCGGCAGTGGCTCGAACGACACGATGCGGCCCCGGTAGCCGGCCTTGCGCAGCTTGCGCCCGTACTGCCCGACGTTGGCACCGACGTCGAGCACGCAGTTGATGTCGAGCTCGCGGAGCATCCAGGCCACGTGCTCGCTCGCAAGATAGTCATACAGTCCGCGCTGGTGCAGCCGCATTCGTGTGCGTGCCGCTCGCTTGTCGACGAGCAGGTGGGTGCGAACGCGTGGGCGCCCCATCTGCTCGACGCTGCGGCTTCTACCGGCCTTGGGCTGCACGATCCAGGTTCGGTCGTCGACGGTGTCGACCCGGAACTCGTCGTTCCGGCGACTGACCAGGACGGCGCGGTCGGCCACGTCTGTCGGCTCCAGGCCGAGAACCCGCAGCAGACGGAGCAGCCGGAGACGCCTAGAAGTCATTGCGGAAATGTAATGGATCCGTGTCGGCCGAGGTGAACTGCCCCGCGCGACGACACGCTCCCCACCCGGGATACCTGCCGGCAACGCGTTACGATCAGGACGCATGCTGCCCGAGTAGTCCCATCCGCGCCGAGCCCGAACGCGCGCCCAGTACTGACCCTCGCACTGGAGCCCCCATGCCCCCACCACGCCAGGCTTCGACGAGCATCCAGCTGAACCCGATCGAGACGCCTGAGGCGCAACGCACGTACGTGATCCTGGGCACGCGCCGTGGCGGTACCAGCATGATCGCCGGCGTGGCCCGTGCCCTGGGGCTGGACCTGGGCGAACTGGGCAACCGGAAGAACAACGAGGACCCCCGCTTCCAGAACCGTCCTGTGGAGAAGATGCGGGACTCGATCTCCCAACGCAACGATGAGGCCGATGTCTGGGGGTGGAAGTTCCCCGCGGCCGGGAACTACCTGCCTGACGTCTGGGCGTCGCTGCGCAACCCGTACTTCCTGATCGTCTACCGGGACCCCATCGCGTCCGCACTGAGCCAGTCGCGGTTCGACAGGCCGCGCGCCCGGCGGACCGAGCGTCTCTCCATCCATGAGTCGAGTGCGAACAGCAACCTGAACACCGGCTTCGCGCTTGCCGTGGACCGGCCGTGCCTCCTGGTCAGCCACGAACGTGCGACCCACGACCCCAACGCATTGATCGACGACATCGCGGAGTTCCTCGAGGTGTCGGATGTCAGTGCCGATCTGCGCGAGAGGATCCTCGAGTACGTCAAGCCCGGGCACTACAAGGTGTTCGACGACTTCTTCGGCGCGGGGCAGCAGAGCCCGGCGCAGCAGGACGCGGGCCAGCAGGAACAGCGCGAGGCCACCGCACGCGGCGACGGCCCCGGCGAGCGCAAGAAGGTGCTCGGCCAGCTACGCGAGCGCTTCCGCCCGTAGGCTCGTCAACCCTCGGTGCCGGACCGGGATCGCCCGCGCTCCGGCAGCTGTGACCGACGCGCCAGCTCCTCGAACATCTGCACCCACTGCTGCCCGATCGTGTGAGGATCGAACCGGTGGCCGGCCTGCAACGCCGCGCTCCCCATCTGCCTGCGCCGGTCGTCGTCCTCGATGAGCAGCAGGAGGGACCGCGTGAACTCGGCCAGGTCGCCGTCGGGAACCAGGAACCCGTCACGACCATGGGTGATGATGTCCGCGGGACCGCTGGGGCAGTCGAAGGCGACCACCGGCACACCCTTGCTCATGGCTTCGGCGACCACCATGGCCCAGCCCTCGTAGTGTGAGCTGAGAGCGAAGACGGAGGAGGACAGGAGCACGTCCTCGATCTTGTTGGTCTGTCCCTTCAACGCCACCTGCTTCTGCAGGCCTTTCCTGCGGATCGACTCCTTGAGGAAGCGGTGCTTGCGGCCTTGTCCGTAGATGTGGAGCTGCCAGTCCGGGTGCTTGGCTGCTACCGGTGCGAAGGCGTCGATGAGCCTCCCGAAACCCTTGCGTGGCAGCAGGGCACCGGCGGCCACAACGACCTTGTTGGTGAGAGCAGCACCCTCGTCGATCGCACCCCAGGGAAGGGCATTGGGGATCCGGTGGACCACCGTGTCCGAACCTTGTGTGAGCCGGGTGAAGTGCTCGAGGTCCGAGGCAGTCAAGGTGACCATGGCATCGAGCCGAGGCGCGTAGCGGCGAAGGATCTGCTGGATCTGGTCGTTGCGTCCCTCGAAGCTCATGTGCTCCTGGCCGACCTTGACCATCCCACGCCGCGCGAAACGAACCGAGGCGACGTGCAGGGACGGATGCGTGGACACGAGGATGCCGGGCTCGAGCGACCTCAGGTACCGCCAGGTGAGGACGTCTGTCAGCAGCGACATGCGCTGGTCCTTCAACGCCTGCCGCGGCGCCAGGCTGCTCCTCCGGGCCTCGAGACGGCCGGCGAGGGGCCGCAGCCAAGGAATCGAGATCGCCTCGTGCCCGGCTCGCTCGTCGTACAGGTACGTCACCCGGACTCGGTCGTCAACCTGGTAGAAGGGCGCCTCGCCGCGCCGGAAGATGCTGATGATCTCGACGTCGAAGTGGTCGACCAGGCGGTTGGCGAGGTTGAGGACCACTCGAACGAGCCCGCCGGGCGAGGTCGCCGTCGACACGAGGAAGTAGACCCGCGGCCGCTTGTCCGGAGTCGATTCGCGGACGCTGTCGCTCGAGGGCACGTCGCCTCCTCTTTCCACCTCGCGTGCCACTGCCGACGGGTGTCGGTGGTCACGAGGCAAGAGGATAACCAGGCGCCTGGCGGACGCGGGTGGGACGGGGATGACGACACCATCTGCCCGGTAGAGTCTGCCGCGGCAGTCCTCCGAGAGATGTGGCACGCACTTGCCTGGTGATCCAGTGACCTTCGATGGGAAGCCGGCTCCGCAGGCCGGCGCCCAACGTCGACGGGCTTACCTGCACATCGGCGCGCCCAAGACCGGCACGACGTTCCTGCAGCAGGTCCTCTGGAAGAACCGCCGAGCACTGTCTCATGCCGGCGTTCTCTACCCTTACGGCTACTCCAACGAGCACTTCCACGCCATGCTGGACGTACGGCGCCTACGCTGGGGCGGCACCGCTCCCGACCGGTTCGCCGGTGTCTGGAGCACGGTGGCCGAGCGGGTGCGGGAGTGGGACGGTGGCACCGCCCTGCTGACCAACGAGGTGCTCGCGGGTGCGTCGCCGTCGACCATCGAGCGCATCGTCGAGACACTCGAGCCGTACGACGTGCATGTCGTCTTCACCGCCCGCGACTTCGCCCGGCAGCTGGTGTCGGACTGGCAGGAGCACATCAAGCACAAGCACACACCGACCCTCGAGGACTTCGTCGCCGATCTGCGGGAGTTCGGGCTCCATGCGCCCGCGCCGTTCGGGGAGATGTTCTGGGGTCTGCACGATGCTGCTCAGGTGCTGTCCCGTTGGGCCTCGGTGATTCCGCCGGAACGCATCCATTTGATCACCGTGCCCACGACAGGCGGACCGGTCGACACACTGTGGCATCGGTTCTGCCAGGTCACCGAGCTCGACTCGGCCGCCTACACGCTGCCGACCGACCGGGCCAACCGGTCCGTGGGCATGGTGGAGGCCGAGCTCCTGCGGCGGATCAACAAGCACGTGAAGACCTTGGACGACCAGGCCTACGATCGGTTCGTACGCGTGGAGCTCGCCCAGCTGCTGGCCGGGCGGAGCGCGATACCGGTTCTGCCCACTGTCCACCACGAGTGGGTGCTGGAGCGGTCACACGAGCTCGTCGCGGCACTGGAGCCACAGGGCTTCGACGTCGTAGGCGACCTCAAGGAGCTCATCCCGGACCTGACCAGGCACGCGGACTACGTGCCCACCGCCGAGCTGTCGGCGGGCACGATGCTGTCGTCGTCGGTCATCGCGATCTCGGCGCTGCTGGAGGACGCCGCCGAGCAGCAGGGCACGATCCGCGAGCTTCGCGAACGACTGCAACGAGCCGGACTCGACGACCGATGACGCTGCCTCACAGCGACGACGAGTACTTCTGGCGCATCTCCGCAAGACGCTTCTCGTCGCGAGCCTCCACCGGAAGCAACAGCTCCTGGACGACATCGGTGAGCTCCGCGACCTGACGCTGCAGGTGACGGTTCTCCCGCGCTTCCGCCTCCAGGACATCGAGCCGCCGCTGGTAACGGGCCACCTCGCCCCGTTGCTCCCCCAGCTGCCGTTCGAGCTCTCCGACTCTCTCCAGCAGACCGGGTACCTGCTCGACCGACTCCAGCACCGTCGGCGCGGCGGCGCGGACCAGACGACGTCCACGTTCGCGAGCCGACCTTGTCACTTTGCCCACTGCACCACCATTCGACAGATGTGTGGATCCTCGCAGAGATACGGCGCCAGGCCATGTCCCTGTTCCCGGTGCACGACCGCACCCCCGTGTCGCTCGAGCTCAGCGGCCACCTCCTCCGGATCAAGGTATCGGCGGAAGTGCTGGTCCTCGAACACGTGGGCGCAGGACTCGTCGCGGTGGGTACGGAACTCCAGGTACATCCGCCCGCCCCGACGCAGGGCGGTCGCACCGAGCCGCCAGAGGTTGTCCCTGCCGTCGTCCTCCAACGCGTGCGCGACGAAGCGTGCGTACAGCACGGGCCGGCGTTCCCCGCCGGCGAGCTCGGCGCCGAGCAGCAGCACCGACCGCAGGTCGTACAGGTCCATGGTGCGGCACGCGACGCGCCCTTGACGGCCGGCCACCAGGTCACGGGCAACCTCGAGCCCGTCCGACGCGTAGTCGACGCCGAGGAGCTCGTACCCCTGGTCGGCGAAGGCGAGCAGGTCGCGGCCGTTGCCGCAGCCGACGTCGACCAGGACCGCAGGTGTCTGGTTCTCCTGCGCGGACAGGTCGTCGGCGACCCATCTGCTGAACCGGGAAGGCTCCCGTGGGGCCGTGAGGCCATAGAAGCCACGGTAGAAGCGTTCCCAGCGACGGCGATGGCGCCCGAACCCGGGCGTCGTCGTCGCCACCGGCGGGCGGCGCACGTGGAAGGGCCGCTGCTGGTGCTGCCAGTCCTTGCCGTACGTCGCAGCGAGGATCGTGTGCGGATCGGCGGGCACCGGGAGCGTCGTGCCGCCCAGCACCACGGCGGAGAGCGGCTGTAGCGCAGCGGCTCCGGCCTCGACGCGGAGGCCGGGCGACATGACCAGCGTGTCGCCGGCCTTCCAGCAGGCGTACACCCCCACGTGGCGCCGGCTCCCGTCGACGTCGATCGCCACGGTGGCGAAGGTGTCTCCGCAAGCCTGCGCCTCCAGCCCCGCGCCGCGCAGGGCACGGACGACCTGGAAGCTGTGCCGGATCGCGCCCAGCCGTCCGGGGTAGCCGGTGAGGAATGCGAGCGCGAGCCGGTCGACCTCGGGTCTGATGTCGCCGTCGCGGACCGCGGACATCAGCGTGTCGAACGCGAGCCACCCGTCACAGCCGCACGCATCGCGCAGCACATCGAGGATCCTGCGCAGTGATGCCTCCACGTCGGACTCCTCAGCCGCCCTTCGGATGCCCTCGATGGGACGCGATGCTGGCGGCACTCTACTCGCTCGGCGGTGTCCAGCGGTCGCTGCGCGTCATGCCTGCCGCCCTGCCCTTGGCCGACACGACAAGGGCCATCTTGCGGGACGCCTCGTCGATCATCTCGTCGCCGAGCATGGCCGACCCCTTCTTGCCGCCCTGCTCGGAGGTGAACCACTCGTAGGCGTCGAGGATGTTCTCCGCGTGGTCGTAGTCCTCCTGGCGAGGCGAGTAGACCTCGTTGGCGGCAGCGACCTGGTCGGGGTGCAGCACCCATTTGCCGTCGAAGCCGAGGGCGGCGGACCGCCCGGCCACGCGGCGGAAGCCGTCGGTGTCGCGGATCTGCAGGTACGGACCGTCGATCGCCTGCTTGTCGTAGGCCCGTGCCGCCATCAGGATCCGCATGAGGATGTAGTGGTAGGCGTCGCCGACGTCGTACCCCGGTGGCTGCTCCCCCACCACCAGCGACTTCATGTTGATCGACGCCATGAAGTCGGCCGGGCCGAAGATGATCGTCTCCACGCGCGGGGACGCGGTCGCGATCGCGTCGACGTTGATCAGGCCCTCGGCGTTCTCGATCTGCGCCTCGATGCCGATCCGGCCGAGGTCGAGCCCCATCGTCTTCTCGATCTGGGTGAGCAGCGTGTCGAGCGCCACGACCTGGTCGGCGGTCTGCACCTTGGGGAGCATGATGCAGTCGAGGTTCGCGCCCGCACCCTCGACCACCTCGATCACGTCGCGGTAGGTCCATTCGGTGGTCCAGTCGTTGACGCGGACCACGCGGACCTTGTCGCCCCAGCCACCCTCGTTGAGCGCGGCCACGATGTTCTTGCGCGCGTCGGGCTTGGCCAGCGGCGCCACGGCGTCCTCGATGTCGAGGAACACCTGGTCTGCGCCGAGCCCCTTGGCCTTGTCCAGGAACCGGGGGTTGGAGCCGGGCACGGCCAGGCAGGAACGGCGGGATCGGAGAGCCTCGCTCTGGACCTCAGACATCGGTCACCCTTCGAAGACGGTGCAAGCGCGGTCGGTGCCGCGACCATATCGAGCGCACGCGCCGGCCGGGGAGCCGGTCGGCCGGTGACATCGCTCTCAACCCGTCAGTCGGGCGGGGCGGTGGTGGGTACCTCGCGGCGTACGACGGTCACCACGGACAGCCCGCCGAGCAGTACGACCAGGCCCGCATACACCCCGGCGGGGGGCGTCTGGCCCAGGAGCAACCCGGCCAGCAGGGCGGCGCCGGGCACCTCCAGCAGGATCACCAGCGACACCACGGTCGGCGAGATCGTCGCCAGCAGGTGGTTGAAGACGGAGTGGCCGAGCAGCTGGGAAGCGACCGCCAGCGCGACCAGCAGCGCCCAGTCGCTTGCGGCGAACCCGCCGAGGGGCACCCCACCGAGCACGCAGGCGAGGAGCAACGCGCCGGAACACGCCGCATAGCAGAGCAGGGTGTACACCGTCGTGTCGGTGCGCTGGCGGACCCGCCCGCCCAGGATCATGTAGATCGCCGAGCCGATCCCGCCGACGAGGGCGAGGAGGTCACCGAACAGGTACGCCGGCGAGACCGTGAAGTCGACGCCGGTGACGATCAGCACCCCCACCAGGCACAGCCCGAGCCCGACGACCGTACGCCGGTTCGGGCGCTGCCCGCCGAGCCAGGTGAACAGGACCACCCATCCGGCCTGCAGACAGACCAGCGCCGTCGAGGAGGCGACCGTGGTGTACTTCAGCGAGGTCACCCAGGCCGCGAAGTGAGCCGCGAGCGCGACGCCCGCGATCACGGTCAGCCGAAGGTCCGAGCGCTCCACGGCACGCAGCCCGGGACGGTGGGTGGACAGCGCCATCGGCGTGGTCACCATCGTGGCGAGCGCCGTCCGCCAGAACGCGATCGCGAGGGCCGGCACGGCCGCCAGCAGGGCGATCAACGGGCCCGACAGCGATACGCCCACGACGCCGACGGCCATCAGGACGACGTCGACGGCGCGCACACGGACTCCGCCCATGGCCGCCATCCTCCCGGTTGCTGTGGCACGCTCGGGTCGTGGGTGCCGACGGTCCGGACGAGCAGCGGCTGCTTGCGGCCCTGGTCGAGGAGCTGATGAAGAAGTCCGACCTGTGCTGGCTGCGGCTGCCCGGAGCCGATCGCGACCGCGTCGTGTGGCACATCTGGCACGAGGGCGCCGCGTACGTGGTGTCCGGGGGCTCCGAGCAGCCCGCGCCCGGCCTCGAGTCGGTGGACAGCGTCACCGTGGTCGTCCGGGCGAAGGACAGCCGACAGCGGATGCTGGCCTGGCGGGCGGAGGTCTCGACCGTGCTGCCGGGCACCCCCGAGTGGGACTCGGCCGTGCCTGCGCTGGTCTCCGGCCGGCTCAACCTGCGCGACCTCGACACCGCGGCACAGCGGTGGGCCGAGGAGTGCACGGTCAGCCGGCTGACACCGTCCGGGGTGGTCGAGGAGCAGCCGGGAGCCATGCCCGACGCCGACCATGCGGCTCCGCCGCTACCCACCCCGGCCACGACGCGCCTGCGGCTGCCGCGGGTGCTGCACCGGCGCCAGACAAGGCGCCCGAACCTGCGCTCGGACTGAGGTCGCCGCTTTCCCGCCCGCGGGGGCCCACGTGGCGGCCGTGACGGGCGTGACGGCCGTTACGCATTGTGACGGAATTCCCGGTTCGCCGGACAGCGGGCGCCCGGACTCCACATACTTCTCAAGACCTGATCATTCACGGTGGCTCGGCACCCCGGCGATGTAGCTGAGTCCCTATTTTCTCGGGAGCACCTCAGTGCCGCATGCCCACACGCCCAGTCACCGGCCGCGCCTCCAGCGTCGCTGGCTGAGGATTCTGCTCGCTGCGGTGCTGACGTCACTGGTCGCCGCCACGCTGCAGTTCTCATCGCAGCCGGCCATCGCCACGGTGCCGGTGACCGACACGATCCCCGAACCTGAGACTCCCGCTGACCCGGGGGCACCCGAGCAGCCGAACATCCTCCTGATCACCACCGATGATCAGTCGGTCGCTGACCTGAAGCGCATGCCGGAGACCCGCAGGCTCCTGGGCCGTCAAGGGGCAACCTTCACGGACGCCGTCTCGTCGTACCCCCTCTGCTGCCCCGCCCGCGCCACGCTTCTCACGGGCCAGCTCTCACACAACCATGGCGTACGGCGCAACAACGGGGTCTACGGCGGCTACGACGCACTCGCCGCCCAGGAAGCGCACCAGAAGACGCTCGGCGTCTGGCTGCAGGGCGCGGGCTACAACACCATGTTCGCCGGCAAGTACCTCACCGGCTACCAAGCGGCTGACGGTATCGAGCCGGGGTGGGACCGGTGGTACGCGACGGTCGGCGGCATCTACAACTACACCGACTTCAGGATCACCGAGAACGACACCGTCACCACCCACAGGAACTCCTACCAGACCGACGAGTTCGGTGACCTGACGCGAGCGCACATCGACGAGTCCCTGAGCGCCGAGCAACCCTTCTTCATCTGGGAGTCGCACCTCGCACCCCACGACGCCTGCTATCCGTCACGACGGGGATGCAAGTGGGGGTCGGCGACCCCCGCGCAGCAGGACAGACGCAAGTTCAGGCGACTGCGCCTCGCCAGCACCAAGGACCCGTCCTTCAACGAGCGGGTCGTGTCCGAGAAGCCTGCACACATTCGCGCGCTGCGGACCTGGGGACCGGGCAAGAACGCGGTCCTCGCCGAGAAGAACCGCATGCGCGTGCGTTCCCTGCAGGCGGTCGACCGCTCCGTCGCCAAGACCGTAGCGCTCCTCGACGAGCACGGAGAGCTCGACAACACGCTGATCATCTTCACCTCGGACAACGGCTACATGCTTGGCCAGCACAGGTGGCGTGGCAAGGTGCTGCCCTACGAACCGAGCCTGCAGGTGCCGCTGCTGATGCGATGGCCCGACGGGGGCATCCCGGCCGGCGTGACACGGCCCCAGACCGCTGCGCTCGTCGACCTGCCGAGGACCATTGCCGACGCCGCCCAGGTTGAGCCGATGCTCACCCCCGACGGCCGTTCGTTGCTCCCCATCGCGCGTGGTGAGGACGGGGCAGGCGGTTACGGGGCCATGTCCATCGAGTCGGGGGCCCAGGGCGGTGACCGCAGGGATCGGCGCTGGTTCTACAGAGGGGTCCGCACGAAGCGCTATACGTTCGTGCAGTACACCCGGTCCGGTGAGACCGAGCTCTACGATCGCCGCAAGGACCCGAGCCAGTTGACCAACGTGGCGTACCGGCCGGCGTACCGGCCGGTCCGGGTGGCGCTCGCTCACAAGCTGTCGGCGTTGCGAGACTGTGTGGGCGACGAGTGCCTGAGCGTAGACGGAAACGTCCCAGCCCCACTCCCGGAGCCATATCTCAGGCACGGCCGCACCGTGCACCCGGACGACCTCGGCAGCATCGGTGGGGCGAGGCAGGTCGTCACGATCACCGCCGCGAACTGGCGTACCGGCAAGGGACGGCTGACCGCATGGACGCGCAAGAGCCGGACGTGGACGGTGCGACGGGGGCCCGTCACGGTGCAGCTGGGCCGGAACGGACTCATCCAGGACCGGCTCCGGCGCCAGGGCGCCGGCGAGACCCCGGCCGGCTCGTTCCGGCCGGAGCGCGCGTTCGGCCTGCGACCCAAGCCGCGCACCTCGCTCCCGTACGACCGCGTCGACAAGGACGACTACTGGGTCTCCGACCCGCGGGTTCCCGCCACCTACAACATCAACCAGCCACGCCGCGCCAAGGATGCGCAGTGGCGCGCCCGGTACGCCGTCCGATGGGCGCGGTATGCCGGCCGGTTCCCCCACGCGATGCTCATGCGCTACAACCTCCCGCGCCGCGTCAGGCGGGCAGCTGCTGTGCACGAGCTCCGCGCCAGTAGTCCGGCTGACGTGCGCAAGGGCAGCTTCGTCCTTCACCCGGGGAAGCGGCTGGGCCAGCACGGCTGGGTCTCGATGAACCAGGGGCAGCTCAGCTGGCTGCTCCGCTGGATGCGCCCGGGTACCCAGCGGACCACTTTCGTGGTGGGGACACCGGGCTACCTGCTCAGCCGGCTCTGAAACGGCGGGCCGGCTCAGCCGGCGGGCACGGCGATCGTCCCGGCGGCGGCACTGACCACGCCGCCGCCGACCTCGCAGCGCGTCGCCTTGCCGGCCTCGGCCTCCACCCGCGCGTACAGCGTGGACGGCCGCCCCATCTCCACGCCCTGCCGGATCGTGTAGCCGCCGCCCTCGGGCAGCACGCCGGCGGCGACGAGCGCCATGCCGAGCCCCACCGCCGCGGAGCCGGTCGCGGGGTCCTCGACCACCCCGACGTCGGGGCAGAAGACACGCGAGCGCACCGAGAGGCCCTCGGCGTCGTCGTCGGTCAGGACGTAGACGTTGACGCCGCCGACCGGGTCGCGCAGGTCGTCGCGTTGCCGGACGGCGTGCATCTGCGCATCCGGTCGGCACCGGCCGAGGCTCTCGGCCGTGACCGGAAGATGCACCCAGTTCAGGCCGCAGCCGGCGATGCGTGCCTCCCCGGCCACCGCGTCGGGGCTCAGGCCGACCACGTCGGCGAGGGGGGCCGCATCCAGCGGCCCGGTCAGGTCGCGCGGGGCCGCGCGCAGCCGCACCGGCGCATCGAAGTCCTCCGGCAGCAGCACCTCGATGTCACCGGCGCCGCAGCGCTGCACCACCGTGCCGGCGGTCAACCGGCCGTGCTGCTGCAGCACCCACGCGGTGCCGAGGGTCGGATGCCCGGCGAACGGGATCTCGCCGCCCGGGGTGAAGATCCGCACCGTGTAGCCGCGTCCGTCCTCGTCCGGCGCCGCGGGGAACGTCGTCTCCGACAGGTTGAACTCCCTGGCGATCGCCAGCAGCTGATGGTCGTCCAGTGCCTCGGCGCCGTGCACGACCGCGAGCGGGTTCCCGGCGAACGGACGGTCGGTGAAGACGTCGACCACGTCGTAGCTCAGCACGTGCTCACCTTAGTTGCGGGCCGCGGGCGGTAGCCTCGCCCGTGTGAGTGGTCCGCCGAACAGGGTGTTCCTGGCGCGCCTGGCCGGGCTCGTGGTCTACGACCCGCAGGGCGACCAGGTGGGCAAGGTGCGCGACGTCGTCGTCGCGATGCGAGCCGGCGACCAGCCGCCGCGCGTGCTCGGGCTGGTGATCGAGGTGCTCGGGCGCCGCCGCGTCTTCCTGCCGATGGCCCGGGTCACCAGCGTCGACGCCGAGCAGGTCATCACCACCGGCGTGGTCAACATGCGCCGCTTCGAGCAGCGACCGACCGAGACGCTGGTGCTCGGCGAGCTGCTCGACCGCACCGTGACCATCGACGAGAGCGAGACACAGGCCGTCGTCTACGACGTGGGGGTCGAGCAGAACCGCACCCGGGACTGGGTGGTCAGCAAGCTGGCCGTACGGGAGCGCCCCGCGAAACGGTTCGGGCGCAAGGGCCAGACCCACGTCCTCGAGTGGCGCGACGTGTCCGGCCTGTGGAAGGAGGAGGAGACCCAGGGCGCGACGCACCTGCTGGCGGCCTTCGACAGCATGCGCCCCGCCGACCTGGCCAACGTCATCCACGACCTCTCGCCGAAGCGGCGCAGCGAGATCGCGGCCGCCCTGGACGACGAGCGGCTCGCCGACGTGCTCGAGGAGCTGCCGGAGGAGGACCAGATCGAGATCCTCGGCCACCTCGGCACCGAGCGGGCCGCCGACGTGCTCGAGGAGATGTCGCCCGACGACGCGGCCGACCTGATCGGCGAGCTGCCGCCGGAGACCGCAGAGCAGCTGCTGGCCGCCATGGCGCCCTCGGAGGCGGATGACGTACGCCGGCTGCTCACCTACGAGGAGCACACCGCCGGCGGGATGATGACGACCGAGCCGGTGGTCGTGCCGCCCACCGCCACGGTTGCCGACGCGCTCGCACGCATCCGGATGCCCGAGCTCTCCCCCAGCCTGGCGGCGATGGTATTCGTCTGCCGCGCACCGCTGGAGACACCGACCGGGCGGTTCCTGGGCGTGGCGCACTTCCAGCGGCTGCTGCGCGAGCCGCCGTCGGAGCTGGTGTCGGCGGTCGTGGACAGCGACCTCGAACCGCTGCGCCCCGAGTCGTCGCTGGAGGACGTGTCCAGCCATCTGGCCGCCTACAACATGGTGGCCGGCCCCGTGGTCGACGAGGGCGGGCACCTGGTCGGCGTGGTCACCGTGGACGACGTACTCGACCATCTGCTGCCGGATGACTGGCGTGACCGGCCGGCAGGCGACGCTCCCGCCCGGCCACCGAGGACCGCCCGTGGTGCGTGAGGACCGCTCGGAGGAGCTGCGCGAGGAGCGCCGCGACGAGCGCCGCCGGCAGGTACGGGCGCGGCTCGACCAGCCCCGCGACACGCGGCGGGTGCTGCTGCCCCGTCCCACCTACGACGCCGACACGTTCGGCCGGCTGGCGGAGGGCATCGCCCGGTTCCTCGGCACCGGCCGGTTCCTCGTCTACATGACCGGCTTCATCGCGGTCTGGATCGTGTGGAACTTCGCCGCGCCGCCGGAGAGCCGGTGGGACACCTATCCGTTCATCTTCCTGACCCTGATGCTCAGCCTGCAGGCGTCGTACGCCGCACCGCTGATCCTGCTGGCGCAGAACCGCCAGGAGGGCCGTGACCGGGTCAACTTGGAACAGGACCGGGAGACGACCGCCCGCTCACGCGCCGACATGGAGTTCCTCGCGCGCGAGGTCGCCTCGCTGCGGATGGCGATGGGAGAGGTCGCGACCCGCGACTACCTGCGCTCGGAGCTGCGCAGCCTCATCGCCGAGCTGGAGGACCGAGGCCACATTCCGCCGCCTGACGACTCCGACCAGGAGGCACGTAGCCTGGACACATGAGCACCCCAACGGTTGACCACGTCCAGGCTGCGCTGGCAGACGTCAACGACCCCGAGATCAAGAAGCCGATCACCGAGCTCGGCATGGTCAAGTCGGTCGACGTCGCCGACAACGGCCACGTCACGGTCGAGGTCTATCTCACCGTCGCCGGCTGCCCGATGAAGGACACCATCACCCGCGACGTCACCGCGGCCGTCAGCCGGCTCGACGGAGTCGCGGACGTTTCGGTGGAGCTCGACGTGATGAGCGACGAGCAGCGCAAGGAGCTGCAGCAGAACCTGCGCGGCGGCCAGCAGACCAAGGAGATCCCGTTCGCGCGGGCGGACTCGCTCACCAAGATCTACGCGATCGCCTCCGGCAAGGGCGGCGTCGGCAAGTCGTCGGTGACGGTGAACCTCGCCGTCTCGATGGCCCAGCAGGGGCTCAAGGTCGGGGTCGTCGACGCCGACATCTACGGCCACTCCGTCCCGGCCATGCTGGGTGTCGCCGACCTGCGGCCCACCCAGGTCGAGGACATGATCCTGCCGGTGCCCGTGCACGGGCTGCAGGTGATCAGCGTCGGCATGCTGAAGCCGCGTCGCGACCAGGTCGTCGCCTGGCGCGGCCCGATGCTCGACCGGGCGCTGGTCCAGATGCTCAGCGACGTCTACTGGGGTGACCTCGACGTGCTGCTGCTGGACCTGCCGCCCGGCACCGGCGACATGGCGATCTCCCTCGGCCAGCACCTGGTCAACTCCGAGGTCGTCGTGGTCACCACCCCCCAGCAGGCGGCCGCGGAGGTGGCCGAGCGCGCCGGCACGATGGCGTCGATGATGCACCAGCGGGTCGCCGGCATCATCGAGAACATGTCGTTCCTGCCCTGCCCGCACTGCGGCCCCGAGCACCGGCTGGAGATCTTCGGCTCCGGCGGCGGCGACCAGGTCGCGCAGACGCTGTCGCAGCGGTTCGGGTACGACGTACCCGTGCTGGCCCGGGTCCCCATCGACGAGCGGCTACGTGCCGGCGGCGACACCGGCCACCCGCTCGTGCTGCAAGACGCCGACTCCCCGGCCGGCCAGGCGCTGGTCGAGACGGCGTCCCGGCTGACCAGCCGCGGACGCGGGCTTGCCGGAATGCACCTCGGGCTGACGCCGGCCGGGCGATAATGGCTCCGGTGGCCGGCCGGACGGCGGGTGACCCAGGCGCGGCGACAGCACGGGAGAAGCGCGATGTTCGGGATCAACTTCTGGGAGTTCATGCTCCTGTTGTTGGTCGCCCTCGCCGTGTTCGGCCCCGACCGGCTGCCCGACGTGGCCCGGCAGGCCGGCCGGTTCATGCGCCAGGCGCGCACCATGCTCAACAACGCGCGGTCGGAGCTCGACCGTGAGCTCGGGTCGGAGTTCTCGGACCTGAACCTGAACGACCTGGACCCGCGCAAGGCGGTGAAGAAGTACGTCTTCGACGTCATGGACGAGGACGACCCGTCGGTCGACGGTCATCCCACCGGCGGCCAGGAGCCGCTGGGTGTCGGCGAGCGCCCGCCGTACGACTACGACGCCACCTGACGACCCCGCTCTCGTGACGCCATGCTCTGGTCACCGCCAGGAAATGTGACGCCTCGCCACAAGGGCCAAATCTTCGTGACGCGTCGGTTTTCCCGGCCGCCCTCGCCACATGGGCCACACCTTCGTGACGCGTCGGTTTCCCCGGCCGCCCCGCCAGGAATATTGACGGCTCACCGCATGGGAGTCAGCCGACCTCCTCGCCCAGCCGCACCCGCACCGTGTCGACGTCACCGCCGCGGCGGTAGACCAGCGTGACCACGTCACCGGGCAGGTGGCTGCGGATCGCCACGATCAGCTCGATGCCGTCCTCGATCACGTCGCCGTCGATCCGCGTGACCACGTCCCCGTCACGCAGACCCGCGTCGGCGGCCGGGCTGTCCTCGGTAACGGTCATCAGGCGGCCGCCGTTGCCCTCGCTGTTCACGTCGACCGATGCCCCCATCACCGGGTAGGACGCCTCCCCCGACCGCAGGATCTGCTCGGCGGTGCGCAGCACCTGGTCGATCGGGATGGCGAAGCCGACGCCGATGCTGCCGGTGCCCGTGCCGAACGGGCCGCCGAGTGTCGCGATCGCGGAGTTGACGCCCACCACCTCGCCCCGCAGGTTCACCAGCGGCCCACCGGAGTTGCCCGGGTTGATCGCGGCATCGGTCTGGATCGCGTTGATGTAGGACACCTCGCCCTGCCCGCCGACGGTGACCGGTCGGTCCACGGCGCTGACGATGCCGGAGGTGACGGTGCGGGAGAGCCCCAGTGGTGCGCCGATCGCGACCACGGTGTCCCCCACCCGCACCTGGTCCAGGTCCGCGGGAGCGGCCGGGCGGTGCCCGGTCGGCCGTTGCACCTCCAGGACCGCGATGTCGTAGGCGGGGCTGCGTCCGACCACGGACGCCGACACCCGCGTCTCGTCGTCGAACACCACGATGATCCGGCCGTCCTCCGACGCCTCGATGGCCTCGGCGATCACGTGGTTGTTGGTCAGCACGTGACCGGCGCGGTCCAGCACGAAGCCGGAGCCGGTGGCCTCGAGCCCGCCGCCGTCGACGGTGATCTGCACGACGCTCGGCAGCGTCGCGCTGGCCACCCCGGCGACCGAACCGCCCCGCGGCAACGGTGCCGGCGCCGCATCGAGGCTGAGCGACGACTCCGCAGCCGGGACCGGTGGCTGTGACTGTCCCACGGACAGCGCGCCGACCACGCCGCCGACCAGTCCGGTCACCGCGGCCACCAGCAGCACGACCGGCCAGGGCAACCTGGCCACCGGCGCCGCTGCCCGGTGCGGTCGACGGGTCGGCGGCGGCACGAAAGCGCGGGCGACCGGCGGAGGGGGCGGCCACACCGGCGCGTCGGCCCACCAGTGCCCGTTCGGGCCTGGCGGCCGCGGGCCGGGGTCGGGCGTGGGGGCGCCCAGGCCGCCGGACTGCTCGGACATATCGTCCCCCCCTTGCTACAGCACCGAGTCTGCCACCGGCGAGGGCGCGACGCAGGACCCGGCCGAGCCAAGATCCTGCCAAGAATCCCGCCGACCCTGCGGACGCTCAGAGCAGCGGGGAAGCCCAGCCGCCCAGCCGGGCCAGCCCGCTGGCGACCCGCTCCCAGAAGGGAAGGTCGTCGCCGGGATCCTGCGGCCGCCGGGCGACCATGTCGGCGACGCTGTGCAGCGGCCCGTCGGTCACCGCGGTGAACACCAGGCCCGCGTCCTCCCACATCACGTAGGTGGGCAGGCCGTCGCGCACGTGTACGACCTGCCTGCCGAGCCGGAGCCGCTCGAACCCGCGCATCGACTCGGCGTCGAGCGACCCGCGCTGCTCGAACACCGACATGCGGGTGAGGCCGTCGGAGTAGGTGAGGTGCAGCGTCTCGCTGCCGCCCGTGTCGTCGAGCGCCTCGATGTCGACGAGCCGCATGATGCCGGCCTGTGGCGGGCAGTCCCAACCGGCGGCGCGCAGCCCCTGCCGGTCCGCGAGCCCGACACCGCGGGCGGCGGGCTCCGGCGTGGCCGGTGGCAGGTGCGCCATGAACTCCGAGCCGGTGACGTCGATGTCGATGAAGACGCTCTCCCGGGCCAGTTGCCCGGAGCGGTCGAAGACCTCCCGGCGCAGCAGCAGCCCCGACCGGTCGTCGATCCACAGCCGGGCGGCTACGGCGTCGGCCCGGCTCACCTCGACCACGGTGCTGGGCCGGCCGACGACGGAGTCACGGGGGCCCAGGGTCACCGCATAGGTGTCGGTGAGCAGGTCGAAGGCCTCGAGGGTGAGGCCGCTGGCGTGCCCGGGCCGTCCGGGCCGCCCGGCCAGGAACGTCGCGGTGTCCTCCGCGATCCCCCCGCCACGGATCGACATCCGGGTGCCCTGCCCGGCGACGTGCTCGACGTCCACCAGCACGGTGGTCGCGTCGTCCCGGCCCCAGGCCGAGAGCATGCGCGTGCCGGAGTACGACGTCGTGCGCATCGCGCTGGCCGACCGGCGCAGCAGGTCGACGGCCCGGTGCTCGTCGTCCCCAGCGCCACCGAAGGGAGTGCGCGCCGCGACGGCGGTGGACGACGAGGTGAGGCCGAGGGCGACGGTCACGCCCACCACCACGAGCAGCATGCCGATGCGGTGGTTCACGGGCCGCCCGCCGGGGTGCGTGTACCGATCACCGGGAGGACGTCGAGGGCCGGGTCGGTGAACGGCATCGGCTGGTCGGTGCCGGCGTACTCCACGGAGAACTGCCCGACCGGTGGGGAGACCGGAGTCTCCTCGGCGGCGCCCGCGCCGCCCACGACGTACGCCATGCCGATGAACCCGGCGGCGATCGAGCCCACCCCGGCGACCAGCAGGCCCCCGCGCCGGGCGGGGCTCTCCGGAGGGTGCCAGTGCGCGGGCGCCGGGTCGCCGCACGGCTGCGGGTCGGCCGGCACGCGGTTCAGCGCGGAGATCAGGTCGGCGGAGGGCTCGGCCCCGGGGAGCGTCTGCACCCGGGTCTTGACCGACCGCTGCTGCTCGACGGCGTCGCGGCACCCGGCGCACTCGCTCAGGTGTGCCAGCGCCCTCTCCCGGCGAGCGAAGTCGAGCTCGCCGTCGACGAACGCCGCGACCTGGTCGCCGAGATGGTGGTTCACCGCGGCTCCTCCACGCCGTGCGCATCGATGGGGCCGGAGACCCGCGTGCGCCCCCGCTGCGGTGCCCGGTGCTCGAGGGCCTTGCGGAGCATGGAGCGTCCGCGGTGGATGCGCGAGCGCACGGTGCCGAGCTTGACGTCGAGGATGGCCGCGATCTCCTCGTAGCTGAGGCCCTCGATGTCGCACAGCACCACCGCGGCGCGGAAGTCCGGCGGCAGCTGGGCCAGGGCAGACTCCACGTCCGGGTCGAACAGCTGGTCGTGCAGCGCGCGCTCCGGCGTCGGTGCCCGGCCCGGCAGCCGCTGGTCGGCGTCGTCGGCGAGCGCGTCGAAGCGGATCTTCTGCTTGCGCCGAGCCTGGTCGAGGAACAGGTTGGTGGTGATCCGGTGCAGCCAGCCCTCGAAGGTGCCCGGCGTGTACGAGGACAGCGACCGGAACACCCGCACGAACACCTCCTGGGTGAGGTCCTCGGCGTCGTGGGGGTTGCCGGTGAGCCGGAAGGCGAGCCGGTACACGCGCGCGGAGTGCGCGCGGACGATCTCGTCCCACGACGGTGGCGTCCACGCCGAGATGCGGGGCTCCTCCACGCTCACCGCTCCTCCCCCGGGGCTCAAGACGCCAGCCGTCATGTCTCTCCTGACCCGTCGATCCTACGTGGGTGGGCGTGGGTGCGCTCCGTGAGTGCAACGACCCGCGCCGGCACGTGGTTCCCCCCGCGGGTTGTCGTAGGCGCCGCGGTGGCGGGCGGATAGGCTCACCCGCGGGACATCTCGCCACCCGGCTGATCCGACGCTGCCGGGCCCAGACGAAGGAGGCAGCCATCGCCACGGGGATCAAGCCCGCGTCGTGGGCGTACGCCGAGGACTACGTCACCGAGGACGACGCGCTCGCGTCCGCCCGGGCCCGCGCGAAGGAGGTCGGCGTCGTCCCGATCGGCAACGGCGGCGGCGCCGCCCTGCGCTTCCTCGCGTCGCTGCTGGACGCGCGCACCGTGGTCGAGGTCGGCACCGGCACCGGCGTGTCCGGCATGTGGCTGCTGCGCGGGATGCGCGAGGACGGCGTACTCACCTCGGTCGACCTCGAGGCCGAGCACCAGCGGCTGGCCCGGGAGTCGTTCCAGGAGGCGGGCATCCCCTCGCAGCGATACCGCCTGATCTCGGGCGCCGCGCTGGAGGTGCTGCCGCGGCTGACCGACGGGCACTACGACATCGTGTTCTGCGACGGCGCGAAGACCGAGTACGGCGACTACCTGTCCGAGGCGATGCGGCTGCTGCGCTCCGGCGGCGTGGTGGCGTTCGACAACGCCCTGTGGCACGACAAGGTGGCCGACCCCGCGCAGCGCGACCCGGAGACCGTGGCGGTCCGCGAGCTGGGCAAGCGCATCGCCGACGACGAGGACCTGCTGCCGCTGCTCCTGCCGGTCGGGGACGGCCTGCTCCTCGCCCGGAAGCTCTGACGTCCGAGGTACACCCGAGAACGGCCAACGTCCGGTCGATGGAGCCGGCTCCTGGACGTCAGGCGATCTCGCTCTCCTCGTACGACGGCAGTGCGACGAAGCCGGCGCCGCCCTCCGCGACCGCCACCACCTCGCACGGCTCGATGAGAACCGGCGCGGAGCCGACGATCTGCGACCCCTGGGAGGTGGCGGCGTTCTCGGTGAAGGCCTGCTGGAACTCGTCGCGCGCGCCGGGGGTGGCGAAGACGTAGCAACCCTCGAACCACTCCCCGTCCCGGGCGCGCCAGGTCTTGAACCGCAGCCCCTCCATGCCGCTGAAGCGCGCGAACGACGAGTCCCGGACGTAGTCGCGGAGCTCGGACATGATCTCGGGGTCGCTTCCCTCCAGCGACCAGCGCACCGTCAATCCGTGCATGAGGGTCACCCTTCTGTGGGGCCTTGAGGTGGATCGGTCACGGCGAGGCCCCGGTCGCTTCGCGTCGACCAGG
>DATABY010000171.1:0-35757 GCA_036259355.1 Nocardioidaceae bacterium | reverse complement strand
GGCGGCGCAGGAGGCCGGCGAGCTCGTCGGCGGCTCCGTGGAGCTCGTCGATGGCGAGCCCGTCGAGGCGGTCGAAGACGAAGAAGGCGCGGGTGGTGCTCTCGGTGAGCTGCGTGCGGCGGCCCTGGCGCCAGTTCCAGCGCCGGCACGTGACGCCGGCGTCGTCGCACCACACCACCTCGCCGGGGTCGGGGTGCTCGATCACCACGGAGCCTTCGGCGAGGGTGTCGAACCGCTCGCTGCCGGTGGCGCGGACCAGTCGGGGCGCGCCGGTGTAGCGGGTCAGGTCCTCGCCACCGAGGGGAAGCTGGTGCAGCACCGATACCGCGTTGTACACGTCGGTGAGCCGGTTCACCCGCGGCAACCCGGACGCCGCACGACGTAGCAGCGCTTCCAGGCTGTTGCGGGTGCGCTGCGGCTTGGCCCCGAACGCTCGGTATGCCTCCCGCCACGCCGCCACGTGTGGGAGCTCCTGGGCTGAACGTGCGCGGAGTGCCTCGGCGGCCGCGGCCTCCGCAGCCTGCAGCAGCGCGTCGCTGGCCGAGTCGCTCGGGCGCGGGACGAGCCCCTCGACGGCCAGCAGCACGGCCCGGTAGTCGGGTCGCAGCTCGAACACGGCGGCATCGACGCGGCCGCCGGCCAGGAACTTCTCGAGCATGGAGGGCTCAGCCATGGGAAGCCTCCGAGCGGGGAGCCGACCCCACGCCTGGCTCGAACACGGCCAGGGAGAAGCGCACTGCCTGCTGGCCGGTGTTGGCGTAGGAGTGCTCCACGTCGCCGGGGAAAGCGAGCGCGTCGCCGACGGCGAGCGTGACCTTCTGGTCTGCGACCTCGACCGTGATGGTGCCTTCCTGTACCTGCAGCAGCTCTTGGGTCCCGCTCGTGTGGGCGTCGCTCACGTGCTGCTCGCCCGGGGCCAGGGTCCAGTCCCACAGCTCCAGCACGTCCGGCGGCTCGGTTCCGGCTACCAGCACCCCCCGGCCACCGGAACCGCCGGTCCACAGGGCGGCGCCGTCTCCGCGCCGGGTGACCTTGACGCGCCTCGACCCGGGCCGCTCGACCAGGGCGGGCAGCCCGACACCGAGCGCATCGCTGAGGCGAAGCAGGGTGCCCACGCTGGGGTTGGCAACGCCTTGCTCGACGTTGACCACCATCCGCCGGCTCATCCCCGCGGCCTCGGCCAGGCGGTCGAGGGTCCAATGCCGAGCCCGTCGCTCCTGCCTGACCCGGGCGCCGATCGTCGACGCCAGGGCAGAAGTGCTCTCATCCATGAGTGCAAGATAGTGCACTACAAGTGTGCGATCGTGCGTATCCCCAGGGACCGGTCTCCTGATGGGAACGGGAGACCAGATGGTCGTGCCGGCGCCGGATGCTCGGGCCAGCGCCTAGGAGGCGTCTCCCACGGGCGCCCAGAGGGTCTGCACGTCGGCGTGGAGGCCGGCGTTGCGCGAACGCACGACCCTCGTCGTCGCCCCCAGGCCCTCGGAGACAGCCCACGCCGCGCGGCGAACCCGAGGCCCCAGCGTCTCCAGCCTGTCGGTCGGCATCCGCATCTCCGGCCCGGACATGCTCAGGCACCCGGTGACGTCGCCGTTGTGGTCGAACAGGGCTGCGGCGACCGTGTGGATGCCCGGCGTACGTTCGGCGAACGACGTCGCATACCCCCGTCGGCGCACGTCCGCCAGCTGCTTTCGCAGCGCATCGGGGTCGGTCACCGTGGTGGGGGTGAGCGGGTCGAGCCCGCGGTCGAGGACTGCCTCTCTGCGGGCTAGCGGCAGCCAGGCACACATCACCTTGCCCGGCGCGCCGTAGGGGAGCGGTATCGGCATGCCCAGCTCGGTGTAGGTACGTCGCAGAGGGTGATGGCTCTCGGCCTGGTCGACGACGACGCGCTCGTCGGTCGGCAGCAGGCGGTGCAGGCCGACGGTTTCCTCGATCTCGTCACGCAGGGCCGCCATGGTGGGCAGTGCGGCCTCACGCAGCGTCGTGGCGACCGCACCACCGCGGACGAGCTGCACGATCAGCGGGCCCGGTGCGTACCGGCGAGGGCGGGACTGACGCACCAGCTGGTTCTCCTGCATGGACGCCAGCAGCCGGTGGATCGTGCTGGTGGTGAGGCCGGTGGTCCGGGCGATCTCCGACAGTGTCAGCTCGGCGCGGTTCTCGCTGAAGCTGCGGAGGATGGCCGCCGCGCGATCGATGGACTGCACACCGCTGGCCCGCCCGCCTTGCCGGTTCTCCCCTGTTGTCACGTGGCCGCCCCTTGACCTAGATCACACTCGGCGCTAGTTTGCCGCGATACGCAAAGTTTTACCACAATGCGGGAAGGTGCGGGACGTGCTTCCACTGGACGGCTTCCGGGTCCTCGATCTCTCGCGGTTCATGTCCGGGCCCTACACCACGATGGTCCTGGCCGAGCTCGGCGCTGACGTGGTCAAGGTCGAGCGCTTCCCCGAGGGCGACGACTCCCGTCGCCTCAGCCCGAAGGTCAACGGGGAGAGCTACCCGTTCGGCATGCCGAACCGCAGCAAGCGCAGCCTCGCCATGGACCTCAAGAGCGACGCGGGCCGGGAGTTGTTCCTGCGCCTGGCCGCCGAGTCACACCTGGTGATCGAGAACTTTCGCCCCGGCGTGGTCGGCCGTCTGGGCATCGACTACGACTCGGTCCGCAAGGTGCGCTCCGACATCTTGTACTGCTCGATCAGCGGCTTCGGCCAGACCGGCCCGTACCGCGACCGTCCTGGTTTCGACATCATGGCCCAGGGGGTAGCCGGGTTCCTGCGGATGACCGGCCAGCCCGACGGCCGACCGACGAAGGTCGGCATCGCGATCAACGACATCGCCGCCGGTGCCACTGCCATCTACTCGATCATGGCTGCGGAGATGATGCGCCAGCGCACGGGTGAGGGCCAGTACATCGACATCTCCCTCGTCGACGCCGGGCTCGCGTGGACGCTCTGGGAGGCCGGCGCCTATTTCGGCAGCGGCGAGGTGCCGGCCCCATCGGGGACGCGGCACCGCCGCTCCACGCCGTACCAGGCCTACGTCACCGCCGACGGCTTCGTGACCATCGGCGCCAACAACGACCGGCTGTGGCAGCGCCTGTGCCGTGACGCCCTGGCCCGGCCCGAGTGGCTGGAGGACCCGCGCTTCGCGACGCTCAGCGACCGGATGGCGCACATCGACGAGCTGGAGCAGGAGATCGAGGCGATCACCCGCACGCGCACGACGACTGAGTGGGTGGAGATCCTCGACAAGGCGGGAGTGCCAGGTGGCCAGGTGCTGACCTACGACGAGACGCTCGAGGACCCGCACGTTCTTGCCCGCGACATGGTCGTCGATGTCGAGCACCCGATCATCGGCCCGATGCGGACCGTCGGGACCGGTGCACGGTTCAGCGGCCTGGACTTCGAAGTTCGCGGGCCGGCGCCGTGGCTGGGGCAGCACACCACCGAGGTGCTCGCCGAGCGCGGCCTCAACCAGGAGGAGATCGGCCGCCTGTACGCCGACGGCGTGGTCTTCGACGAACACCCGGACCTGCATCGGAGGTAACTGCGTGCCCACGGACCCCTCACAAGATCTCGTCGTCGAGCGCTCCGGCCCCGACGAGGCGATCGCCACGCTCGTCCTGAACCGTCCCGACAACCACAACGCGATCCGGCTGGGCATGTACGAGGCGCTGCCTGGCGTCCTGCACGAGATCGACGACGACCCGGCCGTCAAGGTGCTGGTCGTCCGCGGCGCCGGCCGCAAGGCCTTCGCCTCGGGCGCGGACATCAGCGAGTTCCGGGAGGTGCGGGCCAACAAGGAGTCGGCCCGGTCGTACAACGAGCGAGTGGCCGCGGCCGAGCTCGCCCTCGAGGGCATGTCGAAGCCGACGGTCGCGATGGTGCACGGCTACTGCATCGGCGGCGGGTGCGGGCTGGCGCTGGCCTGCGACCTGCGGTTCGCCGACGAGGACGCCAGCTTCGCCATCACGCCGGCCAAGCTCGGCCTGGTCTACAGCCTCGACTCCACCAAGCGGCTCGTCGACGTCGTCGGTCCATCGCAGGCCAAGTGGATCCTCATGTCTGGCCAGCGCGTCGTCGCCGAGCGCGCACACCGCATCGGGCTCGCCGACGAGATCGTGGCGCCCGACGACCTGGAGAAGGTCACCTACGAGTTCGCCGAGCTGCTCTGCACGCGCGCGCAGTTCAGCATCCGCGCCACCAAGACGATCGTGGGCCGGATTCTCTCGGGACAGACCGAGGACGACGACGCATCGCGCGATCTGCGCAACTCCTCGTTCGACACCGAGGACTACGCCGAGGGCGTGCGGGCCTTCCTGGAGAAGCGCCGTCCGCAGTTCACCTGGTCCTAGCCGGACCGGGCGTCCGACGAGGAGCGACAAGGAGCCGAAGGTTGGACAGCCACCACCGGAGCAGCGCTGCGGAGCGGACGTCGGACGTGCTGGGCGCCGGCGTCGACGCGAAGGCGGTGCGTTCCCGGGTCGAGGAGGCGCTCGCCACCAGCGAGCCGGTCTTCGGTCGCTTCTTCCTCGCCCGGCTGCTCGACCTCACCATCACCTACGACGACGAGACCCAGAGCACCTGCGTCGAGCTGCCGTTCGCCGACTTCCTGCGCAACCCGCAGGGCTCGCTGCACGGTGGTGTGATCGCCACGACCATGGACATCTCGATGGGTCATCTGCTGAACAGATACCTGTCCGCCGGAGTGACGATCGAGATGCAGATGCGGTTCTTCCGGCCGGTCCACGGTCCCTCGCGCTGCGAGGGTCGTCTGCTGCGCCCGGGCAAGCGCATCTGCCACCTGGAGTCGCGCCTGTACGACGACCAGGACCGGCTCGCCGCCTACGCCACGAGCTCCTGGCACCGCCTCGACTCCGCGTCCGCGACCCGGACGCCGCCGAGCCTGCGAGACCCCGACACACCTGACCAGAGCCCGGGATAGGCCGGGCAAGGAGGTAAGAACCATGCTCAGCAAGCTCGCAACCGCCGGCGCGTGTCTGACGGCCGCCGTCACACTCGCCGCATGTGGCGCGCCGGGGGGTGGCAGCGCCTCCGCCGAGAACTACCCGGAGGAGTCGCTGGAGTGGACCGTGGCCTTCGGCCCCGGCGGCGGCAACGACATCATGTCGCGCACGATCGTCGACATCCTGCAGAAGGAGAACCTCTACCCCGAGGACATCACCATCGAGAACGTCGAGGGCGGTTCGGGAGCCAAGGGCTGGGGCCGCGTGTACGCCGAGTCCGGCAATCCCTACGCGATCTCGTCCACGTCCGGTTCCTTCCTCACCACGCCGCTGGAGGCCGACCCGGGCTGGGCGCCCACGGACTTCACCCACATCGGGCTGCTCGCGACCGACGCGTCGCTGTTCCTCACGCACAAGAGCAGCGGGCAGACGACCTGGGAGCAGTGGGTCCAGTACGCGAAGTCACAGGGCAAGGTGGCGGTGGGCGGCATCGGCATCGTCAACATCGACCTGATCCTGCACTCCGAGCTCGCCGAGCAGGCCGGCTATCAGATCCAGTACGTCCCCTTCGACGACGAGGGCGAGCTCATCACCGCACTCACGTCCGGCTCGCTGGACGCCATCACCTCCAACCCCGCCGAGGTGCTGGGGCAGGTCGACTCCGGCGACATGAACGCGTTGCTGTTCACCGGTGACGAGCCGATGCCCGGGTACGAGAACGTGCCGACCGCGCCCTCGAAGGGCTACACCGACATGGTGACCACGCCGCGGGGCATGATCCTCCCGCCGGACGTCCCGGAGGAGACCCGGCAATGGTGGATCGACACGATGAAGAAGGTCGTGCAGACGCCGGCGTGGCAGAAGTACCTCACCGAGAACAACCTCACCCCGGACGAGCGCTGGGGCGACGCGTTCAGCCAGTACGTCGAGCAGACCTCGTCTGAGCTCGAGACCAAGCTGAAGCAGCTGGGGGCGTTGTGACCGCAAGGTGGGAATCTCTTCCGGTCACCCGCCTGCTGTTCCTGCTGTTCCTGCTGCTGTCGGCCATCGCCTACACGGTGATGGCGTTCGGCATGGAGTGGCGTTCGGGGAGCGGGCAGATCGGCCCGGGCTTCTTCCCGCGCATCGTCGGTGTCGTCACCATCCTGGGCATTCTCGCGATCGCCGTACGGGTGCTGACGACCCGCAGCGAATCCTCCTCGTCCGGGTCGACGGTCGACGCGGACGAGGAGGCGGAGCTGGGCATCGAGGGCGACGGGCGCACCGACGCGTGGGTGACCCTGCTCGCGGTCGGCTGCATGGTCGTCTTCTACGTGGTGTTCGAGCCGCTGGGCGCCCTGCTCGCCTCCGTGCTGTTCCTGGCGCTGCTGCTGAGCGTCGTCAACCGGGGGCACCACCGCGTGAACGTCGCGGTGAGCCTACTGGTGCCGGGCGGCATGTTCCTGCTGTTCGACGTCCTGCTCGACGCAGGGCTGCCGCCAGGGCTGGTCCTCCCGCCGATGTGACCGCATGAGCGCGCCATAGGGCGTACGCCCGCTTCAAGGAGGTCTGCACCGTGGATGTCTTCGGCCAGCTGCTCGGCGGTATCGCCGGGGTGCTGACACCGACCAACCTGCTGCTGCTCGCCGCGGGTGTCCTCATGGGCATGGTCGTCGGCGTCATGCCCGGCCTCGGACCGTCGGCCGGGCTGGCGATCCTGCTGCCGGTCACCTTCGGCCTCGACCCCACCAGCGCCATCGTCATGCTCGCCGCGGTGTACTACGGCGCGATGTACGGCGGCACCATCACGTCGGTGCTCATCAACACCCCCGGGGAGTCGGCGACCGTCGCCACGACCTTCGACGGGTACCCCATGGCCAAGCAGGGCAGGGCGGGTCCTGCCCTGGTGCTCGCCGCGGTCGCGTCGTTCGTCGCGGGCACCATCGGCGCGATTCTGATCTCGCTGACCGCGCCCGCCGTGGCGTCGGTCGCGTCCACCTTCGGGCCACCCGAGATCTTCCTCGTCGTCGTCGCGGGCCTGCTCACCCTGATCGTGATCGTCGGCCGCAACCGCCTGCTGGGGGCGGTCAGCGCGCTCGTCGGCTTCGCGATGGCCACCGTGGGCATCGACATCACGACCGGCGAGCAGCGCTACACGTTCGGCTCGCCCGAGCTCATCGAGGGCATCGACTTCGTGCCCGTGGCGATCGGCATCTTCGGCGTCGGCGAGATCCTGTGGTCGCTGTACAACCGGGGTCACAAGCAGGACGTCGCGTACCGGAAGGTCAGTGTCCGCAGCCGGGGCTTCTGGCCAACCCGCGGCGACTGGAAGGAGTCGCGCGGCAGCATGGGCCGCGGCTCGGTCGTCGGGTTCTTCGTCGGCGCCATCCCGGGCGGCGGCGCGACGGTGGCCTCCTTGATGTCCTACAGCCTGGAGAAGGGCATCTCCAGACAGCCGCAGCGTTTCGGCAAGGGGGCGGTGCCCGGCCTGGTCGGTCCCGAGGCGGCCAACAACGGCGCCAGCGCCGGTTCGATGGTGCCGCTGCTGACGCTCGGAATCCCGGGGTCCAGCGCCACGGCGGTGCTGCTCGGCGGGTTCCTGATCTGGGGTCTCACGCCGGGCCCGTTGTTGATGGAACAGGAGCCCGACTTCGCCTGGGGTCTCATCGGCAGCATGTACCTCGGCAACGTGATGCTGCTGGTGCTCAACATCTTCTGCGTGCCGGCCTTCGCCAGCATCGCCCGCGTGCCGTTCCGGATCCTCGGTCCGATCGTCATCGTGCTCTGCGTCATCGGCTCCTACGCCGTCAACGGCAGCATCGTCGAGGTCGGCATCATGCTGGTCTGCGGCGTCCTCGGTTTCTTCATGCGACGCTATGGATTCTCGCCCGCCGCCCTGGTGATCGCGCTCGTGCTCGGGCCGATGGCCGAGGAGACCCTGCGGCAGACGATGCTCATCTCCGGTGGCAGCTTCGACATCTTCGTGGAGCGCAGCACGTCGCTGGCACTGCTCGGCTTCATCGCGGTGCTGTGCTTGCTGGGGTTCGCCGGGCCGCTGATCTCCCGCACCGTGCGTGGGCGGCTGGAGCAACGGCAGCGTCAACGCATGGCGGAGAGCGGGATTGTCGACGACCAGGCGGCCGAGCACGATGCGGCGGAGGAGCCGGCGCCGGACCAGCGGCAGGCCGACGTATGACCGTGAGCACGCGGCCCCTGCTGCTGGTGCTCGACGACTGGGAGGGCCTGGTCCGCGCGGCGGACGCCATGACGCGGTTGCGGGAGCACTGCGCGGTCGAGGTGCTCGATCGCCCGCTCGCCGAGGTCGACGACGCCGCGCTGACCGACGTACGCCTGGTGCTCGCCATCCGCGAGCGCACCCGGCTCGACGCGCCCACGCTGGCCCGCCTGCCCCGCCTCGAGCTGGTCCTGCAGACCGGGAGCCACGCCTACCACGTGGACCAGGACGAGCTGCGCCGCCGCGGTGTCCCGCTGGCCCTCGGACGCCGGGCACGGGCGGTGCGTGCCGCGGTGCCCGAGCTGACGCTGCTGCTCATGCTGGCCTGCCTGCGGCGGCTGGGGGAGTCGGCACGGGCGATGGGTGCCGGCGGCTGGCCCCGGCTCACCGGCCGGACCGCACACGGCCGCCGTATTGGCCTGCTGGGGCTGGGCAGGCACGGCCGTGGGGTCGCCGCCCTGGCCGTCGCCCTGGGCATGGACGTCGTGGGCTGGGACCGGAGCGGGGAGCGGGAGGGTCGGTCCGACCCGGCTGGACGGCCCGGACCGGACGGCGTCGTACTGCTGCCGCTGCAGACCCTGCTCGCCACCAGCGACGTGGTGAGCGTGCACCTGCGGCTGTCGGAGGAGTCCCGGGGACTGCTCGACGGTGAGCGGCTCGCCGCCATGAAGCCGGGCTCGGTGCTGGTCAACACCTCCCGCGGGGCAGTCGTCGACGAGGACGCCCTCGTCGGGGTCCTGCGTGCCGGCCCGCTGGCCGCGGCCGGACTCGACGTCTTCGCCACCGAACCGCTGGCGGCGGACCATCCGCTGCGGGCGCTGCCCAACGCCGTCCTCACGCCGCACGTGGGGTGGACGACCGAGGAGGTCTTCGTCGAGTACGCCGACATCGCCGTGGACCAGGTCGCCGACTACCTCGCCGGTCGGCTGGACCCCGCGGAGCTGCTCGACCCCGAGGTGGTGCCGGTCGCCGGTGCGCTGGGTGGCGTGGCCCGGACGGTCTCGACATGACCGGGCACCGGGGGTCGGCGTTCTGGCGGCGGCCCGCTCCGCGCGGCCTGCCGGCACTGGCCGGGGGCCTCGTCGGCGCGTCGCTGCTCGTGCTGCTGCACGTGCCGGCCGGCGGGATCGTCGGGGCGGTCGCCGGCAGCGCCCTTGCCTCCGGTGTCCGCGGCTGCACCCCGCCTTCCTTCGCGGTCCGGATGGTCGGCATGGTGCTGTTGGGCTGCGCGGCAGGGGCGCGGCTGGAATGGGCCACGCTGCAGTCGCTGCTGCACCTGGCCCTGCCCATCCTGCTGGCCGTCGCCGTGCTGCTTGCCGTCGACGTGGCGCTGGCGGCGGTGCTGACGCGGTGGTACGGCGTCGACCCGGTGACCGCGTTGCTGGCCTGTGCTCCGGGTGGGGTCGGCGAGATGACGATGCTGGCGCTCGACATGCAGGCACGCACCGAGATCGTGGTCGCCGTGCACGTCGTGCGGGTGGTGACCGTGGTGCTGGTCGCCATGCCGCTGCTCCTGCTGGTGCTGGGGCATCCGTGAGCACCGGCGCGTTGCTGCTCCTCGTGAGCGGGGGTGTGCTGGGGGCGCTGGCCGGACGGGCCCTCAGGTTGCCGCTGTGGCCGCTGACCGGTGCGCTCGTCGGCGCAGGCGCCGTGGAGCTGGCCGTGGGCACCACGGGCGCCTTCCCCGCGTGGGCCGTCTTCGCAGCCCAGGTGCTCGTCGGGAGCACGGTGGGGGCGCGGCTGGGCCCCACGGTGCTGCAGGAGTTCCGGCTGGTGGTGGTGCCCGGCGTGGTCGCGGTGGTCGTGACGGTCGTCGTCGGCATCGCCCTGGGCGTCGCCCTCTGGGCCACCCGGCCGGTCGGCCTGGTGGAGGCCGCCTTCGGCATGGTGCCCGGCGGGGTCGGGGAGATGGTCGCCGCCGTCACCAGCCTCGGCGGCGACAGCGCGCTCGTCGCGGGCATGCACCTGATCCGCATTCTCGTCGTGGTGACTGTCATGGGCGCGCTGGTGGGCTGGTTCCGCCGCCGCGCCGGAACCGCAGGAGAGGAGGACGCGTGACCCATTGCGAACCGGACGCGACCGGCGAGGTCAACAAGCGGTACGACGTGCTGGTGGTCGGTGGCGGGAACGCCGGCTTCTCGGCGGCCCTCGCCGCCGCCGAGCAGGGAGCCAGCGTTTGTCTGCTGGAGAAGGCAGAGCGCGACCAGGCGGGCGGCAACAGCTACTACACGGCTGGGGCCTTCCGGTGCGTGTTCTCCGGGCTGGCACAGCTCGAGCCGCTGGTCGAGCCCGACCCGCGGCTACCCGACACCGACCTCGGCGCCTACACCGCCGACGACTTCCGAAACGACATGCGGCGCCTGACCGAGGGGCGTTGCGACGACACCCTCACCCGGGTGCTCGTGGACGACTCGGCCGACGCGGTGCGCTGGCTGGCCACGCACGGCATCCGATGGCGGCTGATGTACGAGCGGCAGGCCTACTGCCGCGACGGTCGCTGGCGGTTCTTCGGTGGGCTCGTGCTCGGCACGGTGGACGGCGGGAAAGGCCTGGTGGCCCAGCACAACGCCGCAGCGGACTCCCTCGGGGTCCACACGGTCTGCGGCGCCACCGTCACCGACCTGCTCGTCGACACCGACGGCGGCGTGGCCGGGGTGGTGTGGCACGACGGTGCCGGGCAGCGGCACGAGACGGGGGCCGGCGCGGTCATCCTGGCCGCCGGCGGGTTCGAGGCGGACCCGGAGCGGCGCCGACAGCATCTGGGACCCGAGTGGGGGCGGGCCGTCGTACGCGGGAACCCGCTGAACACCGGTGAGCTCCTCGACGTGGCGATCGCCGCCGGTGCGGCCCGATTCGGGGACTGGGGCTCCTGCCACAGCGTGGCCTGGGACGTGGTGGGGCCGCCGCAGGGCGGCGACCGGACGCTCACCAACCGCCTGACGCGCCAGAGCTACCCGCTGGGCATCGTGGTCAACCGTGACGGCAACCGGTTCGTCGACGAGGGCGCCGACTACCGCAACTACACCTATGCCAAGTACGGGCGCGAGATCCTGCGGCAGCCCGACGCGGTCGCGTTCCAGCTCTTCGACGCGAAGACGCGCCCGCTGCTGCGACCTGAGGAGTACGACTCCGAGCCGATCACCGGCGCGCAGTCCGACGACCTCGACGACCTCGCCGTGCAGCTCGGCATCGAGCCCGGCGGGCTCGCCCGCACCGTCGCAGAGTTCAACGCCGCTATCGTCGACCGACCATTCGACCCGGCGGTCAAGGACGGACGCGCCGCCCGCGTGGAGCCACCCAAGTCCAACTGGGCCCAGGCGCTGGACAGCCCGCCCTTCTACGGCTACGCCGTCACCTGCGGAATCACGTTCACCTTCGGCGGGCTGCACGTCGACGAGTGCGGACGCGTGCTCGCAGCACAGAGCGGCGCTCCGATTCCGGGGCTGTACGCAGCCGGCGAGATGGTCGGCGGGCTGTTCTCCGGCAACTACCCCGGCGGCACCGGGCTGACGTCGGGCACCGTTTTCGGCCGGCGCGCCGGCCGGGATGCGGCCGCGCGACACGTAGCCCCCGGCTCGGAGCCCGAGGGCCTGTGACCCTGCGCTTCCTTCGGGCGAGGACGTCAGCGCCGACGCTGACCGGACCGCGAACGGGTGCACAGCATGTGGTGAGTGTGACCACCAGCGCCCGCGTACTCCGGGCCGCGTCTCGGCGGGTGACGCCGATGGATCGCATCGATGGCCCATATGGGGGTTTCGCCGTTCCGCAGTGATCATCTGGTGCAGTTTTCAACCGCTCGGGGCCTGAAGCGAGGATCGTTCGACTCGAGGAAGGTTCCAGCGGCCATGCGGGGGCGACCTGCAGCCGGATTGGGGGCACGGAGATGGTGATCAGAGGTCCGCGACACAGGGATGCGTGCGGTTTCCAACGAGGAATCCTCGTCTGTGAGTCTGCGCCGCATCCGCAGCATCCCAACGGGCACGTCTACGTCTCGCACGTGGGCAGCCACGTCTCAGACCGTCACGGCGGCGCGTCCTGACCGTTTCCGGCCATCGTTCGGCAGACCGGGCCGTGGTGGGGTCGCTGTGATGATGCCCATCGTCTCGCGGGAGCTCAACGGTTGGTCGGCAGGCGCATAGAGCTGTCAGTCGAAGCTGCCGGGGCGGGGCGGCCGGACGTGGCTTCCAGAGGCCCCTGGGTATCGGTACGAGCTTCTCCTGACACGGCGCAGGCGCCGAGCAGGAGGAGCATGGGCGTCGCGACCGCACGGCGGCGAGGTCGTTCTTCTGCTCGTGCTATCCGATCGACGCAGCGGCAGGGGTGACAAGGCAGAACGGGTGTCCCTCGGGGTCGATGAACACGCGGAATCGAGCTCCGCCAGGCTGATGGTCCGCCTTGCTGGCCCCCACAGCCGTTGCGCGTCGCTCGGCCTCGTCGAGGTTCTCAACGACGAGGTCCAGGTGCAGCTGAGCGGGATTATCAGGGTCGGGCCATGCGGGTGCTCTGTAGTTGTCCACGCGCTGGAAGTCGACTCTCGGCCCCTCGTCCACCGTCAGCGCAGCGAAGGCGTCGTTGGTTACAGCGATCGAGCCACCGAGCAGACTCTGATAGAACCGAGCAAGTCGGTGAGGATCAGAGCAGTCGATTGTGACCGCGAAGATTCGCATGGCCACGATCATGCCGCAGTGGCCTTGATGGATGCTGCGCTGACGCACGATCCGCGCGGAGTCTCACGTTCGTGACCCAAGGGTTCTGTCCGCCGGACCTGGAGCAGTGGTGTTTCAGCCCCGGCCATGAACCTGATACCCCCGGTGAAGGCCCTCTTCGCTGGTCAGGTGGTGGTGGCCCGGTTGCGCTGCTCGAGCTGGGTTTGGGTCTCGGTGCCGTCGAACCCCACCGACCGGTAGATCCGGATCGCGGCGTACTCCGGATCGGCCACCATCACCAGCGTCCGGGCGCCCATCTCGTCGAAGCCGTATGCGGCCACCCGGTGCACCAGCGTGCCCGCGAGGCCCCTGCCGCGGAACCGCGGGCGGGTCTCGACGCTCTGGTAGCGGGCCAGCCCGTCGCCTGTGTTGACCAGGCCCATCACGCTCACGAGCCGACCGTCGACGAAGGCGCCCCACCAGGCGCCGTGCCCGGCTTCGCAGAGCGCCCGGTCGTCGAGCGCCCGCTGGGTGGCGAAGGCGAGGTAGCCCTCGGTCTCGGCCTCGTCGTCGTCCTCCTCCACCGCGATGGATACCTCGACCCGCTGCGCCCAGTCGTCGTCGGAGGTGAGCGGCCGGTAGGCGGCCTCCGTGTTGGGGCGCGGCGGCGGGTGCACCGCCGTCGCGGTCATCACCGTGGCACGGTCGATCCGCAGGCCCACCGACGCGAGCGGAACGAGTGCCTCGCGCTGGTTCGCGGTGCCGTCGACGCCGAAGGCGCGGTGCGGGCTGCGCGGGAAGTCGGCGTCGTACGTCGCGATGATCGCGTCAACCTCGTCGGCATGCGGCGGGCGCCCCAGGAGATAGAAGTTGCCCCAGCGGTAGCCCGGGTTGTTCGGCGTCCGGACGACGAGGTGGGAACCACGGTCCTCGAACTCGGAGCCGGCGAGCGTGAGCAGAGCGAGGTCGGTGCGGAAGGCGAGCGAGCGGACGTCCACTCCGGTGACTGTAGGCGAGCAACGTGCGTATGCATGGACCAAGCCGTGCACGCTCCGGCGGTACCCCGCGCACTCCGCGGACCGCAGCCCCGTGGAACCGGCTCGCCCCTAGAAGCGTCTGATTCGTGTGGAACCGACCCACGTGGACCTGCGCCCCTGTCGCCTCCTGTTGGCTGCCGGATTGGTGGCCGCGACGAGTGCTGCCCTGGCTCCGGCAGCGCACGCATCATGCGCGGGTCCACCGGCCGAGTCCTCGCGCGCGTTCATCGGTACCGTGATCGACACGCGTGAGGAGGAGCGACTGTTCTAGAACAAGCGCTCTGTCCTCAACGTGGCCCTACGCGGGCAGCGCACGCTGGCTGCCTCCGTCAGGCTCCGGGTCGCCTGGGTGCTCTCGGAGGTGTACGACAGCGAGGTCACCGTCGGTGCAGATCGCGTCGCCGCCGCCGTTGCGGCTGTGGTAGCCGGAGAAGTAGTTCCGTACCCAGTGCACCGACGCGACATCCCCGGCCGTCTGCAGGCTCTGCAGGACGTGGTCACGCTCGAGGTCGGTGTCCTCGCCGATCTTGTGGGTGATCTGCAGGGTGAACATCGAGAAGCCCACGCTGCGGTCGTAGGTGCCCGCACCGACCCAGTCGGCGCTGAGGCCCCCAGGCATGTACCAGCCCTCGGGACACTTCCAGAAGCGCACGTGGTGGCGTTGCGACGGCCTGCCGGGGATCTCCTGCTCGAAGGCGAGGTCCTGCCTGTGGGTGAACAGGAACAGCGGGCTGACCGGGGCCGCCGGGTAGGGCCGTTGCACGAGCGTGCGGCGCACGAGCCGGAGCCCGCTCCTGAAGGTCAGGTCGTCGGCGCGAGTCCACCCGGCGTCCGACATCGCCTGCAGCAGTGCCTCCTCCGAGCCGACGACCGCGAGGTTGACCGGGTCGCCGAGCAGTCCCTCGCTCGTACGCGCACGTCCCACGAAGTAGTCGGGCACATAGATCTTGGCCAGGAGCCGCTGGACGCGGGGGAGGAGCACGTAGGCCGTCACCAGCCACAGGGCCAGGAAGGCGAGGACGGGGTCCTCGTCGTCGATCATCGGCACGATCAGCAGCTTGAAGACCGCCCAGCCGCTCGCCACCACGGTGGCGAGGAACGCGGCCCGCTTCAGCAACCAGGTCACCGTGGCTGCCGACCGGTGCCGGAGACCGCCCGGGGCGGCAGCGGCGTCGATCTGGCTCTCCATGCACCCAGCATCCACCGAGACCCCGCTCCCTGTACGCGAGACCGGGCAATCGCAGGCCGCCGACCCAGCCGCTGCGGTGGCGCTACAAGGAGCGCGGTGATCAGCTCGGCAGATCCGTGGATCGTCGAGTCGCCCCGACCTCCCTGCAGGGGCGCAGGTGATCGAGGCGGTGGAAGTAGCGCAGTCGAAATGCGATGGATCGTGACGTGGTCGCCGGTCTTGGGTTGGTAACCGCGTAAACGCCAGGAGCGGACGCCACCACCCGATCGGCTCATACCGCGCAGCCCGTCCCGCCACCAGACTGGAAGAGCGACGACGGTCGACCGTCGCGGGAGGAGCGGTGATGACGTACTTCACTTATCGGCGTGTCCGGGGAACGCGGAGCGTCAGGGTCTACGTCGGTTCGACTCTCATCGGCCGCGTCGCGGTCATGCCCGACTGGCGGTCGCGGTTCACCCTCAGCGACACCGCCGAGGTCCGCTACCGGGCCGTCGGCCTGGTCGGCGACAAGGTCCCGGTCATCTTCGCGTCTCGACACGACGCGGCCGAGGCGCTCTACCAGGGGGCTCGCAACGCTCCGGGGGGGACGGCACCGCACACGAACATACAGACGTAGCAGCATCGCGACGGCATCCGCACTAGCTCACGTCACCTCTTCCGAGACGTCTGACTGACTCGGCAGTTCCGCGCACTCGGCGGGGGATGAGTGCGTTCGCAACGGAAGGATGAAGGCGCCAGAGCGTCACCACGTCCCCTGCTCGGGCGGGCTATAGCCTTCGAGACGTGCTCATCGCCGAAGACTTGCTGCTGCTGGTGACCGATGACGCGACCGGCAAGCCCATCGTGGGATCCACCGAGCTTGACCATGCCTTGGCCGGTGGGGTGCTGCTCGAGCTGGCCATGTGTGGCCGAGTCGATGTGGAGAAGGGAACAGGCGTCGTCCGCGGCGACCGCGTGGTCGTAGCCGACGCGTCGCGGACCGGAGACTCCGTGCTCGACGATGCCCTCTCACGAATCGTGGAGAAGTCCCGGCGCAAGCCGGACTCTGTTGTCGGAGCGCTCCGCAAGGGATTGCGGGCGCGGCTGTACGAGGGGCTGGCGGACCGCGGCATCCTTCGAATGGAGCAGGGCAGAGTGCTCGGCCTGTTCCCAAGCACGCGCTGGCCTGCAGTCGACTCCGCGCATGAGCGGCAGTTGCGTCATGCGCTGCACGACGCGCTCGTCGTCGGAGTAGAGCCGCAGCCGAGGATTGGCGCGATCGTCTCGCTGCTGTATGCGATCAAGGCTGTGCCCAAGGTCGTCGACTCACGTGAGCACAAGAGGGTGGTACAGGCGCGGGCGAAGGCGATCGCCGAGGGCGCGTGGGCCGCAGCCGCAGTGCGCAAGGCGGTGGAGGCGGTCAACGCTGCCACTGTCGCCGCTGTCGCGGCGGCAGGCATCACCGCCGGCGGGTCCGGCGGGTGAGCTCCCCGTGGCCCTGCGGCTGTCGTGCGGAGTCGAGGACGGCGTTCACACCAGCCAAGCCGCCTGAGGGTGCTGCACCGCGGGTGCCAGCACCTCTGCGGCCTCGTGACAGTCGACTCCGATCCCACCGACGCGCATGGCGACGGGCAGCAACGCCAGCTCTTCCAGTCGCGACGCGAGCGCGAGGTCCACCACTGACTCGGCCTCAGCGCGCCAGGCGTCGCCGCAGACCTCGACCAGTTGGGTCACCAGCCGAGGGGCGAGCGCGCCCAGGAGCGCCTGCTCGGCATGTTCGGGGTTTCGCTCCGCCCACAGCGCGGTCATCGCCGCCGACAGCACCGCCGAGGCGTCGCCTGCCAAGTCGCACAGGCGGACCGGAGTCGCACCGCTCAGGTCGCCCAGCGCGTTCAGGACCAGCACGTCCACGGCGTCGAGGTCACGGCAGAGTATGGCCGGGACGTCGAGCAGAACCGCCGGAGCTATCACGTTCATGGGCGCTATTTCCTGTCGCATCGGGGAGCCCTCGGATCGCCGGGGTCGGCGAGGCTGCGGCTCGCTGGCTTCCCCGCGATTGGCGAGCCCCGAGCTCACCCTGCGGACAGTAGTGAGCGGTGCGGAGCGCCGTCAGGCGAATGTTGTGGATGGCAGACCCGCGGACCAAACATCACCTGAAGGGTCTATGCGCGGTAGCGCATCCACGCCATCACCAGCCCCGCCGGAGTACGTATGCACGACCAGTTCATGCACGACCACGTCTGCGGGCTGGGTCGGCCATGCCTCCTGATGGCGATCCGCCACTCGCAGCATCGGAGATGGTCCCTGCACGATGTGGCGGTCAAGGCGTGACGCCTACGCGCACGTCGGACGGGGTGTCTGGATCGAGGATCCAGCACTGGTGCAGGTTCGCCCGGTACAGCCGCAGCTGCGCCTCGCCGGTCACCCGATGAACATCCCACTCCCCGGCCGCGGCCCGGACGGACTCGCGCGAGAACACGGCGATCCCACGCTCGATCGCATCGGGGTCGGTTAGCTGCTCGGCGGTGGCAGTCATGTACACCCCCTGCCCGCTGCCCGGCCTGGCCGTCGAGTCGAACACGACCATGGCGATTTGCGGTCGCACCGCAATGTTGAGTGAGTGGCGTGCACCGGGACGGGACACCCAATACAGCTCGCCGTGGTCCTCCATGGCGAACCAGACTGGTGAGGCCCATGGCACCCCGTGCGCGTCAGCGGTCGCGAGCACAACGTATGAGCAGGCGCCGAGGAGCTCGCGGGCGATCTCGTCGTTCGTCACGCGGCATGAGCCTAGTGCGGCTTTTCGGGCCTCGCGGAACTCGTCCGTGCTCTTGTGGGACTACGCCGCGGGCCCCCTGCTGCGTACGTCGGCGACCTGAGTCATCGCGTCGCGCAACTGGGCGAGCCAATCCTCCTCGTGCTGGCCGACGAGTCGCACGCACCACGCGAGCGCCTCGGAGCGGGACTTGGCGACACCCGAGGCCACGAGGGTGTCCAGCACCTGTCGCTGTGGTTGCCGCAAGCGCGTCATCACCGGTGCCGCGACATTGGTCCACAGCTCCTCGCGATCCCCGACGCTGACGCCCCAGGACACCTTCCGCGCGAAACGCCGCTGGGCCTCCGAGTCGATGTCCATGCGCAGCTTTCGGGTCTCCTCCCGGAAGGCCCGGGCCCTTCCTGCGCGGGCCTCGGCCTGCTCAGCCTCCGACGGTGGGCCCTCAGGGGCCGCCCATGCGACGTCGGGAGGGTGAAGGACCACCGTGATCTCCTCACGGTCGACCGTGATCTGGGCAGGTGTGTCCTGCCAATCCTGCGGGAGCCGGCCGGTGAACCAGCCGCGTATCTCCTCGAACTCGCCCGTAATCATGTAATCGACATTACGCGTGCTGGGCAGTGCCACGTCAATGGCAGTAACGCCACGATGGCCGTGACTCCCGCCGCCAACCTCAACGAATCGCTTGCGGCACCTACCGATTATCGATATCTTCTTGTTGTTCCACGATCACAGGAGGCTCGATGGGAAACCTGACCGTTCTCGCGCTACGCATCGTGCTCGCGGTCGCGCTTGCCGGCTCGCTGTTCGTGCAGACGTGGATGGTGCCGCTGTTCTGGGCGGACCTCGACGGGGCGCCCGCGGCGGTTCGCACCTCGCTGATCGTCATCGTGCTCCTGGGCATCGTGACCATGCAGGTCACCGCGGTGTGCGTGTGGCGCCTGTTGACGATGGTCCGGCGGGGCACGGTGTTCTCCCATGCCGCCTTCCGGTACGTCGACGTCGTGATCGGCGCGGTCTCCGCGGCTTCCCTCCTCACGTTCGGTCTCGCCGTCACCCTGGCGCCCGGCGAGGCCGTGGCCCCCGGCATCGTCCTGCTCATCTGCGGGGCGTCCCTGATCGTCGCCGGCGTCGCCCTGATCGTCCTCGTGCTGCGGATGCTGCTCGCCCAAGCCGTCGCCCTCGACGCCGCGGCGCACCACCTGCAGTCCGAGCTGAACGAGGTGATCTGATGCCGATCGTCGTCGACATCGACGTGATGCTGGCCAAGCGCAAGATGGCCGTGGGCACGCTCGCCGATCGCGTCGGTATCACGCCCGCCAACCTGGCGGTGCTCAAGAACGGTCGCGCCAAGGCGGTGCGCTTCACCACACTGGCCGCCCTGTGCAAGGTCCTCGACTGCCAGCCCGGGGACCTGCTGCGCTGGGAGCCCGAGAACCAGTCGGACGGAGTGAGGGCTGCCGCCGGCGGTGTCGAGCCGCTGTCCCATGGCAGGTCGGAGTCCTGAGCTCCCGGTCCGTCAAGCGCAGATGCCGAAGCCCCGCTGTCGCCGGTACGTCGGGCCAGACGCACACTGGCGAACCCCCTGTGCGTTGGTGCGGAAGCGAGCTGCACCTTCACCCGGCGAAGTGGTTCGTGGCCTCGACGAGGACTTGATCGGTGATCTCGGCGCCACCGTGGTCCTCGCCCTCGACCACGTGCAGCCTCGCCTGCGGGAGCTGCTGGGCGAGACGCCAGGCCACCCCGAGCGGTGACGCGATGTCGAGCCGGCCACGAACGAGCACCGCCGGAACGTCGACGATGCGGTGGAGCCGTCCGCAGATCCCATCGGGCGGTAGGAATGCGTGCTGACCGAAGAAGTGAGTCACCAGACGTGCGAAGCAGAGACGGAAACCCGCATCGGCGTAGCGCGGGTTGGACTTCGGCGGACCCGACAGGGTGGCGATTCTCTCCTCCCACGCGCACCAGGCCCGGGCAGCCGCGTCGTGCTCGTCCGGGTCGCGGCTCATCAGCAACCGGTTGTACGCGCCCGGCAGGTTGTCGCCTCGCTCGAGGTCGGGAACCAGTGCGCGAAGCTCGGCGAACGCCTCGGGGTAGACCTCACCCATGCTCCAAGTCAGCCAGTCCACCTCGTGCCGGGTGGTCGTGGTGACCCCCCACAGCACGAGTTCGCTGACGCGCGACGGGTGCTCGACCGCGTATGCCAGCGCCAGGGTCGATCCCCAGGAGCCGCCGAACACCAGCCAGCGATCGACTCCGTGCAGCCTTCGCAACGCCTCGATGTCGTCGATCAGACATTGCGTGGTGATCGTGGACAGGTCGACGTCCGGGTCACGTGCCAACGGGCGACTACGCCCACACCCGCGCTGGTCGAACAGCGTGACGCTGTAGCGGTCGGGGTCGAAGTATCGCCGCCACCAGGGCGCGGCACCCGAACCGGGGCCGCCATGCAGCACGACCGCCGGCTTCCCCCGCGGGCTGCCCACGCGTTCCCAGTAGATGTCGTGACCGCCGGCGACCTCCAGACGCCCTGCATCGAAGGGTTCGGTGAGGGGATACCGCATGGGGTCAGTATGTAGCCCGGTGACCCAGCAGGGCAGCGTTCGAGCTGCGCGGCTTGCGCGCTGTCGGCCGGCACCATGGCTCCCGAGGGCACTCGTCGTTCGACCTTCGCATATCGCCCTGGTCGTGACGCTTGCCAGACTGAGGACATGGAGAACCTCACCAGCCAGCAGATCCTCGACGCGGGCCTGGACGACTGGCGGCAGCTCGCCCAGGCCATCCACGCACGGTTCCTCACCGGCGACTTCGCCACCGGGCTCACGTTCCTCACCGCCGTCGCCGAGGCCGCCGAGCGAGCCAACCACCATCCCGACGTGACGCTGACGTACCCGGTTGTGGACGTGAAGCTGATCAGCCACGACGTCTCCGCCGTCACCCGGCGCGACATCGATCTCGCCCGGCGGATCAGCGAGATCGCCCGGGAGCAGGGGATCGGTGTGGAGCCGAGGGCCCTCTCCGAACTCGAGCTTGCGCTGGACACCGCAGACCTCGCGGCCGTCGGACCGTTCTGGGCCGCCTTGCTCACCGGGAAGCCCGACGCGCTCGAGGGCGACGACGTCGCCGACCCGAGTGGACGGCTGCCCTTGCTCTGGTTCCAGCAGACCGACGCACACGAGACCCCACGTCAGCGGTTCCACGTTGACCTGTGGGTGCCGCACGACGTCGGCGACGAGCGCATCGCGGCCGCCGTCGCAGCGGGTGGGCAGGTGGTCGACGACAAGAATGCCCCGTCGTTCGTCGTGCTGGCCGACCCGGAGGGCAACAAGGCCTGCGTGTGCACGTGCCTCGACCGTTGACAGCGTGAGAACGGGCGGCTGACCCGCTATCCGTCACTTCGGTGAGAGGTCCACGAACTGGTCGGGAGCGCGTTCGGCGTGGGCGGCCGCTGCAGGTGCGCCCGGCCGCGGCCGGCGGGGCTCGCGCACGCCGGCACCCCCGTCACGGCGGCGGCCTCCGTTGCCGGGGAACCGGCGCGACGGGCCCGCGGGTACGCGGCGCCATCGACTGAGGCGCCGGAACATCGCGCGGGCGAAACGTGGCAACGCCGATGCTGCGCCCATGCACTCATGGGACGCCTCCATCCCACGGCTGTCAACGGTCAGCCGCTGCGGTCACGACGCCGTGGGGCGCGATGCCGGGCTCGGCTCGTTGCTCACCCAGCGTCGGGACGGCGAGGTCGGCGCGGCAGCCAGCGCGACCACCATCGGGAGGGTGCCGTGCCGGTCTCGGCTGCGGTGATGGCCTCGAGCTGGCGGCGTTGCCGCTCCCGACGCTCGGTACGGCGGGCCCGCCAGGCGGCCAGCTCCTCGTCGGGGTCGCGGGTGGGAGTGATCACCGGTGGGCCGCCGAGCAGCTGGCGGCGAGCCTCGACCACGCGGTGGTTGAAGTCCTCGACGACGCGACGCACGCCCGCTTCAGTCGTCTCCCGGTCCAGCCTCGCGTCGAGCGCGGCATCCTCCTTGCGCAACGCCAGCGCCGGCGGCAGCAGGCCGGTCAGATGCTCGCGCTCGATCTTCTTGCGGACCCACCAGTCCGGATCGTGGGCGGTCTCCAGCCCGGGGATCGGCTTCCCGGTGCCCGGCAGGTTGTCGAACTCGCCGCGCTCGATGGCCCGGCGGACCTGTAGGTCGACCCACAGGGTCTTCTGCTCCAGCCGCAACGCGGCGGAGTCGTCCTCGGACTCCTCGGGCGGGGGCTCGTCCCGCCCCTCGGGGGCTTCGGGCGCCTGGCGGCTGGTGGCGACGAGCGCTGCCTGCCGCAGCCGGCGCTCGTGCTCGAGCCGTCGGTCCTGTTCACTCATCGGCGTGACCCCTTCGAGGCGACCTCGCGTAGTCCTCACCGTACCGGCCGCGCGGCCGGTGCGTCCGCGAGCGTTCGGCTTGACAACCCGCCCGCCCCCAAAGTTCCATCAACGTATGTCGCTGACATCAATCGAGATTGATAGAAGGATTGCGGTGTTCGCCGATCCGCTGCGCGCGCGGATCGTATCGCTGCTCGCGTGCGAGCAGCTGTGCACCTGCCACCTGGTGGAGGCGACGGGGGCGAAGCAGACGACCGTGTCGCACCACCTGAAGGTGCTGCGCGAGGCGGGACTGCTCGAGGCCGAGCCCTGCGGTCGCTTCACCTACTACCGCCTGCGCGCGCACGTGCTCGATGAGCTCGGGCGCCACCTCGGGGAACTCGCCGCCGCGGCGCGAGGAGCCGCCGACGTACGGCGGCCGTGCTGATGAGCGACACCGTCACCGAGCACGCCCGTCCCGGCGACGAGGCGCACGTACTGCGGCGCCTGTCCACGCTCGACCGCTTCCTCCCGGTGTGGATCATCGCCGCGATGGTGGCGGGCCTGGCCCTGGGCCGCTGGGTACCAGACCTCGACGAGGCCCTCGAGGCGGTCCGGGTCGGTGAGACGTCGCTGCCGATCGCCCTCGGCCTGCTGCTGATGATGTACCCCGTCCTGGCCAAGGTGCGCTACGACGAGATCGGCCGCCTGGCCTCGGACCGCCGTATGCTGTGGCTGTCGCTGCTGCTGAACTGGGTGATCGGGCCGGCGCTGATGTTCACGCTGGCGTGGACGTTCCTGGCCGACCAGCCGGAGTTCCGCACCGGCGTCATCGTCGTGGGCCTCGCGCGCTGCATCGCGATGGTGCTGATCTGGAACGACCTGTCCTGCGGCGACCGTGAGGCGGGCGCGCTGCTGGTGGCGGTCAACTCCGTGTTCCAGATCGCGGCGTACGCGCTGCTGGGCACCTTCTACCTGAAGCTTCTGCCCGAGTGGCTGGGCCTGCAGGGCCAGGCCGTCGCGTTCTCCACCTGGGACATCACCCAGGCCGTGCTGGTGTTCCTCGGCATCCCGCTGTTGGCCGGCTATCTCACCCGCCGCATCGGCGTCGCCCGCCGCGGCACCGAGTGGTACGAGGGCCGCTTCCTGCCCAAGATCGGCCCGGTCGCGCTGTACGGGCTGCTGTTCACGATCGTGGTGCTGTTCGCGCTGCAGGGCCAGGCGATCACCAGCGACCCGGTCGACGTGGCCCGGATCGCGCTGCCGCTGCTGGTGTACTTCGCGCTGATGTGGGGCGTGTCGTTCTGGCTGTCACGCCGCGCCGGACTGTCGTACGAGCGCACCGCGACCGTGGCCTTCACTGCTGCCGGCAACAACTTCGAGCTCGCCATCGCGGTCTCGGTGGGCGTCTGGGGCGTCGCCTCCGGACAGGCCCTCGCCGGTGTGGTGGGGCCACTGATCGAGGTGCCGGTGCTCGTCGCGCTGGTCTACGTGTCGCTGTGGCTGCGCCGCCGGCTCAGGTTGGCTCCGTCCCCGTCGCGAAGGACCGTGTCATGAGCGTCCGCCCCGAGGTCCTGTTCGTCTGCGTGCACAACGCCGGCCGCTCGCAGATGGCCGCCGCCCTGCTGCAGCACCATGCCGCCGGGCGGGTGACCGTACGCTCGGCCGGCAGCGCTCCGTCAGAGCACATCAACCCCGCCGTCGTGGAGGTGATGCACGAGGTCGGCATCGACCTCTCGCAGGAGCTTCCGAAGCCGCTCAGCACCGAGTCGGTGCGGGCCGCCGACGTCGTGGTCACGATGGGCTGCGGCGACGCCTGCCCGGTCTTCCCCGGCAAGCGCTATCTGGACTGGGAGCTGGAGGACCCGGCGGGCAAGGACGCCGACGTCGTTCGACGCATCCGCGACGAGATCGACTCGCGCGTCCACGCCTTGCTCGCCGACTTGGAGCCGGCTCCGCCCGCGTAGCGTCTACTGGATCTGCTGGACGTGGAGGGTGCCGCCGTCCACGACGGCCAGCACCGTGATCGTCTGCTCCACATAGTCGGCGAACGAGAAGGGCCCGGCCAGCACCTGTCCCTTCAGGCAGTAGCTGATGTCGTCCTCGCACACGACGACCTTCCCGGTGAGCTTCTTGGCCGTCGGTTGCTCGTCGGCCTCATCGCCACCGCTGCCCTTGCCTCCGGCCGGCTGCTTCGGCTTCCTCGAGGGCTTGTCCGTCGGCTGCTTCGAGTCCTTCTTGGGCTCGTGCGTCGGGGGAGTGGTCCGGTCACCGCCGTCGCGCTTGGGGGCACGGCGCTCGGTTCGCTCGGGAGCCGGCTTGTCGTCGGCTCGGTCGGTCTGCTCCGTGCGTGGAGCCGACTCCTTGCGTCGGTCGCTCCGGTCGCGACGCGTCGCCGGTTGCTCCGCGTCCTCACCGTCGGTCGCCCGCCGGTCGGCGTGTTCGCGGTCCGCCCGGTCGGCGTCAGCGTCGTCGGCGACGTCGTCGCTGGCACCGATCAGCATTCCGCCGCCCGGGTCGCCGACCCCGACGGCAACGCCCGGGCCGGTCGGCATCTGCGCCGCGCCGGTGAGCGGCGGCAGGTCGACGATGCGGCGCTGGTAGGCGGCGGCCACGTCGGTCACGAGCGCGACGTACCGCTGCGAGTGGTTGTAGCTGAACACCGCGGCACGTACGCCGCGAGACGTGCCCAGGTCGCGTGCGCCGACGCACAGGTACGCCGCCGCGGCCAGTGCGGCGTCGTCGACATCCTGCGGGTCGCGCTTCCCGTCACCGTCACCGTCGACACCGACGATCTGCCAGGCGGAGGGGACGAACTGCATGGGGCCGAGTGCCGGCGCGGCCTCGCGGCCGTGGTCGGACTCGACGCCGCCGATGCCGGCCAGCAGGCTCCAGGTCAGGCGGCAGCCGGGGTCGGCGACGCGCATCGTGGCCTCGGCGTCCCGGTACGCGTTCAGCGCAGGTCGCGGGATCCCCCGCTCGGCCATCTCCAGTGGCGTGGTGGAGACGGCCCACTCGTTCGACGCCACCACGGTCACCGACGCCACCGGCTCGGACTGCGCGGCGGCCCCTTGGAGCAGTGCTGTCCGGGTGAGCAGGGCATCCGCACCCGGCTGGTGCGAAACCGTCGGCACCTGCGGCGCCGCCGCGGCCACCGACACGGGGAGCAGGAGAATCCAGGTCCCGACACGCAGCAAGCGTTGGCTCAGCGACATGGACTGGCGTGCGGGCAGGCCGATGTGCCGGCCGGTGGTGCCACGCATGCGTGCGCGACGCGTCCTGCGTGCGGCAGGCCGGGCGGCGTACTTGCCACCTCGCGACCGAGACAGACGCATGACGAGCCCCCGAGATTGAACTGCTGACGCGCGAGCGTTACCGATTTGTCCGGTTCAACCACGCTAGGTGGTGTCGCGGGCACGCGCAGGCGATCCGACGAAACTTGTCCCACGCGCCAGGTGCGGCAGCGCCTTACGACACGTCGCGGTCGTCGTTCGGAAGCCGCGATGCCATGCTGCTGAGCCACACGTACATGCCCATCGGGTCGATGGCGACGATCGTGGTTCCCTCGGGCCAACCTTCGGCGACGCGGACGGCCTCGGCGTAGGCGTCGGACGCACTGAGGTTCTGGGTCCACACGTAGAAGCGGCGGTGGAAGCGCCCACGGCGCTCGAACTCCTCGCTGGCCTCCAGGGAGCGCACGGGACAGTTCACGGTGACGCGCCACTCGTACATGCTCGAAACCTCCGCGAACCGGCTGTTACGCCCAGGGACACAAACACTACTCTAAGTCACGGCCAGGATGGGCGAAGGTCGCTGCCCCGCGCAGCCGAATGGCGCAGTTTCCCCGGCGCCCCTGCCGGAGGGCATTCGGGGCAGCCGCCGGGCAGCGGCCGCTGGATAGCTCGCGTCAGGCCACGCGGCCGGCCCGCTGCGCCTCGGTGTCGGTCTGCAGCACCAGCAGGGTGACGTCATCGATGTGCCCGGAGTCACCGATGAGGGCGGCCATCACGCTGTCGCACATCGCATCGGCGTTGGTAAAGGGGCCCGGTACCGCCTGGAGGTCCGACAGCCCGCTGTCGATGCAGGCACCCCGACGCTCCACCAGCCCGTCGGTGTAGAGGGCCAGCGCGTCGCCCGGCTCGAGCCGCAGCTCGTGGTCGACGAACTCGGCGGCGGGAAGGGCTCCCAGCGGCGGACCGGGGTCGACGGGGACGAGTCGACCCACGCCGGTGCGAGACGAGACCAACGGGGCCAGGTGTCCGGCGCTGGCCCAGCGGACCGTGCGTGTGCGCGGGTCGAGCACGGCGTACAGGCAGGTGGCCAGCTCGACGACGTCGAGCAGGGACGTGGCGCGGTTGACCCGGCTCAGCACTGCGCCGGGAGAGAAGTCGTCCACGGCGTAGGCGCGCAGCGCGTTGCGCAGCTGGCCCATGGCGGTGGCGGCCGGCAGGTCGTGTCCGATGACGTCGCCGACCACCAGGCCGAGCTCACCGGTGGGCAGCGGGAAGACGTCGTACCAGTCGCCTCCCACGCGGTATCCGCGTTCGCCCGGCAGCGCCCGGGCCGCCAGGTCGTAGCCGGGCACGTCGGGCAGTCGCCTCGGCAGCAGGCTGCGTTGCAGCAGCTCCGCTGCGGAGCGGTGCGAGGCCTCCCGCGTCAGCGCTCCGTGCAGGCTCCCCATGGAACGGTGCTGCCACAGCACGAGGCCCAGCCAGCCGGCGCCCGCGGCCAGCGACGCCAGCGCGACCTGGCGGACGGCCTGCTCCTTCTCGGCCGTGGCGGCTCGCTCGGTGCGGGCTGTCGTCGCGCCGAGCAGCCGGGTGAGGTCGGCCTGCGCCGGCACCAGCCGCTGGAAGACCCGCTCGTACGCGGCCCGTGCCCGCGGGGTGCTCTGCTCGCCGGCCAGGGCCGTCCGGACCAGCGCCTCGGCCCGGGCCACGTAGACCGCCTGCATCGGGCGGAGCCGCTCGAACTCGCGGTCGAGCCGCGGCGGCAGCTGCAGGGAGAAGATCGTGCCGATGTCGCCCCGGAACTGGTTGGCGTGGCTCCGCGTCTCGGCGCGGAGGACGTCCGCGTCCATCGCCAGCCGTCCGGCGCCGATCTGCTGTGCGTGGGCCACGTCGGCACGCAGGGCGTCGTGCATCATGTCGGCGTCCTGGTGGTAGCGCAGCGCGCGGTTCACCTCGGCGAGCCTGCCGTTGGCCTCGTCCACCTGCGACAGGGTCATGATGGCCGCGCCGGCGACGGACAACGTCAGGATCAGTCCGAGCAGGCCCAGCGCGAGCAGGCGCCTGCCGCCGGGCCGCCCGGTGCCGGCACTCAGCACCTTGCGCACCAGGAGGCTCGCCCGTGCGAGCAGGTGCGGGCGTACGACGGTGAGGTCGGCGGAGCTGCGACGCGAAACGAGCGGCAAGCTAGACACCGGACCACCACCTCGACACACAGGTGCCCACCATCGCCGCCACCTCTTCTGCCGCCCGGCCTTGCTGAGAGCATGCCGCGGTCGCGTCAACGGCCTGCAAACCGAAGATCCGGACACCGACGACCCGGCGAGACCGACAACGCCCCGGGCCGGCGGAGGCCGCCGGGGGGTCAGCGGGTGGCTCAGCTGAGCATGCCGGGATCTGCGGGCACGTCGACCGCGTGCGCCTGCAGCGCCTCGAGGGGCACGACCTCCAACGCCCTGGCGTGGGTGGCGGCGAGTACCACCGGTGCCGGTGCGCCGTCGTCGTACGCCTGCAGCCACCGTGCGGCGCACACGCACCAACGGTCGCCGGGCTGCAGCCCCCTGAAGCCGTACTCCGGGCGGGGTGTGGACAGGTCGTTGCCGACCGCCTGCTGGTGCGCCAGGAACTCGGCCGACACCACCGCACAGACGGTGTGGCTGCCCAGGTCCTCGGGACCGGTGTTGCAGCACCCGTCGCGGTAGAACCCTGTCACCGGGTCGTCGCCGCACATCTGCAGCGGGCCGCCGAGCACGTTCTCATCAGCCGTCATGACACCAGCCTGGCACTGTCGGGCCACGCGATCACGTTAGCCTCGTCCGCGTGACTGCCACCCCGACCCCGAGCCCGACGCTGGGCGAGGTGCTGGCCCGGCTGGACGAGTTCTACGACCCCCGCTGGGCCGACTCCTGGGACGCCGTCGGTCTGGTGTGCGGCGACCCGGCGCAGCCGGTCCGCTCGGTACTGTTCGCCGTCGACCCGACCCTGGCCGTGGTCGACGAGGCCATCGAGCGCGGCGTCGACCTGCTGGTCACGCACCACCCGCTCCTGCTGAAGCCGGTCAACGCCGTGGCGGCGACCACGCCGAAGGGCACGGTGGTGCACCGGCTGGTCGGGAACCGGATCGCGCTGCACGTCTGCCACACCAACGCCGACAGCGCCGACCCGGGCGTCTCCGACGCGATGGCCGCGGCCCTGGCGCTGGGCGACCTGCGTCCGCTGGACGCCGACGCCGCGGCGGCGATGGACAAGCTGGTGACCTTCGTGCCGCACGCCGACGCGGGCCAGGTCATCGACGCGCTCGCCGAGGCGGGGGCGGGTGCGATCGGCGACTACGACCGGTGCGCGTGGACCGCCACGGGGGTCGGTACGTTCCGGCCCGGACCCGGCGCCAACCCCACGATCGGGGCCGTCGGCGACATCGAGGAGGTCCCGGAGACGCGGGTCGAGATGGTGCTGGAGCGCTCGCGCCGCGATGCGGTGCTCGGGGCGCTGCGGGCGGCGCACCCGTACGAGGAACCGGCCTTCGACCTCTTCGAGACCGCGGCGACGCCGTCCTCACGCGGCACCGGACGCATCGGCGTACTTCCAGAGCCCACGACCCTTCGTGACTTCGCGCAGGACGTCGCCTGGGCGCTGCCCGCAACCGCCGGAGGTGTGCGCGTGGCCGGCGATCCGGAGCGTGCGGTGCGCACGGTGGCGCTCTGCGGCGGCGCCGGCGACAGCCTCCTCGACCTCGCCCGGCGGAGTGAGGCGGACGTCTACGTCACCTCCGACCTGCGGCATCACCCGGCCTCGGAGCTCCGTGAGCACGCGTACGGCGACCCCGGCGGCGGCCTCGCGCTGGTCGACGTTGCGCACTGGGCCGCGGAGTGGACATGGCTCCCGGTGGCGGCGCAGCGGCTGCAGGAGGCGCTGGCCGAGCGGGGGACTACGGTGGACACCCACGTCTCCCGGATCTGCACCGACCCGTGGCAGTTCCGTGTCGCGCACGGCGAGGCGCCGGAGGCGACGCAGCCCGAGAACGAGGAGCGCTGAGCCCTGAAAGCCGATCCCCACGCCCAGTGGCGCCTGCTCGACGTGCAGGACCTCGACTCCAGGGTGGACCGCCTGGCGCATCGTCGGCGCACCCTGCCCGAGCTCGCGGAGATCGCCGACCTTCGCCAGCAGCGTGACGAGGCCGCCGACCAGATCGTGGTGGCGCAGACCGAGGTCGACGACCTCGCGCGCGAGCAGCGTAAGGCCGACACCGACGTGGAGCAGGTCAAGGCGCGGCGGGTCCGGAACCAGACGCGCCTCGACCAGGGGCAGGTCGGTTCTCCCAAGGAGCTGCAGAGCCTGCAGCACGAGATCGAGACGCTGGAGCGTCGGATCTCCGACCTCGAGGACGCGGAGCTCGAGGTGATGGAGCGGCTGGAGACGGCGCAGACGCAGCTCGACCAGCTGAAGACATCGATCAGCGGGTACGACGAGGCCCTCGGCTCCCTCGAACAGCGGCGGGACGCCGCGATGGTGGAGATCGACGGCGAGGTGCAGCAGGCCGAGGCCGAGCGCGCCCAGATCGTGAGCGGCATCCCGGGCGACCTGCTCAAGCTCTACGAGCGGCTGCGTGCCTCGCACGGCGGGGTCGGGGCGGCGGCACTGGTGCAGCGACGCTGCCAGGGATGCCGCCTCGAGCTCAACGCGGCCGACCTTCGCGAGATCGCCACGGCGCCCGACGACGACGTCGTGCGCTGCGAGGAGTGCCAGCGGATCCTCGTCCGCACCGGTGAGTCGGGCATCTGATGGCCGCGACTGGGCGGCCGCGGCGGGTCGTCGTCGAGGCCGACGGTGGTTCGCGCGGCAACCCCGGACCGGCAGCGTACGGCGCTGTGCTCAAGGACGCCGACAGCGGTGCGGTGGTCGCGGAGCGGTCCGAGCCGATCGGTGTGGCCTCCAACAACGTCGCCGAGTACCGCGGCCTGATCGCGGGCCTGGAGCTGGCCCGCGAGCATACGCCGGATGCGGAGGTGGAGGTCCGCCTGGACTCCAAGCTGGTCATCGAGCAGATGGCCGGCCGCTGGCGGATCAAGCACCCCGACATGCGGCCGTTGGCCGTGCAGGCGCAACGGCTGGCGCCGCCCGGCGTGAGGTGGACATGGGTCCCAAGGGCGGAGAACGCTCACGCCGACCGGCTCCTCAACGAGGCGCTGGACGCCGCCACCGGCCGTCCTGCCAAGGCGAACGCCTCCCCACCTGAAGGGCGCTCCGGTGGGCTGCGCGACGACGGGCCGCCGGACCCGGCAGCGGAGGGCGAGGCCGGCGCGGAGACAAGCCCAGCCAGCCCGGTGGTGGGCTGGGAGGGCGATCTCGGCGAGCCGACCCGGCTGCTGCTGCTTCGGCACGGTGCTACGAGCTACTCACAGGAGAAGCGGTTCAGCGGCTCCGGCGGTCAGGACCTGTCGCTGGACGAAGTCGGCGTCGCGCAGGCCCATGCCGCCGCGGAGTGGCTGCGCGGACACGGCGGCGTCCAGGCGTTGGTCACCTCGCCGCTGGCCCGCACCCAGGAGACCGCCCGGCACGCCGGTGAGGTGCTCGGCCTGGAGCCGCAAGTAGTCGACGGTCTGCGCGAGACGTCGTTCGGCGACTGGGACGGCCACACGTTCGCCGAGGTTCGGGAGAAGTGGCCGACCGAGCTCGACGCCTGGCTGGCGTCGTCGGCGGTGGCTCCGCCGGGCGGGGAGTCGTTCGACGCCGTGGCGCGGCGGGTCCGCCGTACCCGTGACCGGCTGATCTCCGCGCACCCCGGCCAGACCGTCGTCGCGGTCACTCACGTGACCCCGATCAAGATGCTGGTCCGGGCTGCGCTCGGCGCGCCGATCAAGGCGATCTACCGGATGGAGCTCAGCGCCGGCTCGATCACCGAGATCGAGTGGTACGCCGGCGGGCATCCGTCGCTGCGCCGCTTCAACCTGGTTCCGTGACCAGGTCGACGCGGCCGGGGCCGTTGGACTCGGCGTGCCAGCCGAGCCCGCGCAGGTGCTCGACCAGCTCGCCGGCGTTGCGCGGTGTGGCGCCGTCCTCGGCGAGTGCACGGACGAGCCGTCCCTTGGTCGCCTTGTTGAAGTGGCTCACCACCGTGCGGCGACCCGCCGTCTCCTGGAGCACGCGGATGGAGGCGGTGCGCCGGTCCGGTCTCCAGAACGCGGCGTAGGCCGACGAGCGGAGATCGACCACCAGACCGGAGCCGGCGGCGTCCGGCACTGTCGTGGCCAGGGCATCGCGCCACGCGCCCGAGACCTTCCCGACTCCGGGCAGCGAGACGTCGCCGGGCAACCGGTAGGCCGGGATGCGGTCGCCGAGCCGTACCAGCCCGAACAGCGCGGACTGCACCGCCACCCAGCGGTTCACGCGGCGCAAGGTCTGCCCGCGCAGGGTCTGGTGGTCCAACGCGGCGTAGAGGACGCCGGTGTAGACCCTCGCCGCCGGGGCGGTCGGCGCGTCCCACAGCGCGGTGTTGCGGGCCACCTCACCGTGCTGCGTCGGGCCGAGCCCCAGCACACCGGCCGCCTTCGCCTGGTCGCCCGCGCACAGAGCACCGAGCTCGTCGAGCATCCGCCGCCGCTGCGAGGTCAGCGTGGAGAAGCTCAGCGTGTCCAGGTCGAGCGGTCGGCCCCGCACCGGGGCAGCCTTGCCCTCGGACGGCGGCAGCAGGATGAGCACGGGCGACACCCTAGCCAGGCAACCAATACGCTGACCCGGCGAACGTGCGCACACCCGCGGGAGGAAACGCTGTGGCCACTCGAGTGGTTCGGACTCATGCCGCCGACGGCCGGGTGTTGGAGGACGGCGTGCGTGCCATCCAACGCGAGATGCAGCTGAGCCCCGACTTCCCGCCGGAGGTGGAGGCGGCCGCGCGCTCCGCCGCGGAGCGGCCATCCCTACCCGACCTCGACTGCACCGACATTCCCTTCGTGACCATCGACCCCGAGGACGCCCGCGACCTCGACCAGGCGCTGTACCTGGAGCGCGACGGCGACGGCTACGTCGTGCGGTACGCCATCGCCGACGTCGCCGCGTTCGTCGAGCCCGGAGGAGCCGTCGACCTCGAGGCGCACCGACGCGGTGAGACGCTGTACGGCGCCACCACGAAGATCCCGCTGCACCCTCGGGTGCTCTCCGAGGGCGCGGCATCGCTGCTTCCCGACCAGGTGTGCCCGGCGGTGCTGTGGACCATCCGGGTCGACGCGAGCGGAGAGGGCGTCGACGTCGACGTGCGCCGGGCGTTGGTCCGCAGCCGTGCCAAGCTCGACTACACCGCCGTCCAGGAGCAGATAGACGCCGGCACCGAGGACGAGGTCTTCACACTGCTGCGCGAGGTCGGCGAGCTGCGGATCAAGCGCGAGCAGGCGCGCGGCGGCATCAACCTCCCACTGCCCGAGCAGGAGATCGTCGTCGACGGGGACCGCTGGTCGCTGCGCTTCCGCGCGCCCCTACCGGTGGAGGAGTGGAACGCCCAGATCTCTCTGCTTACCGGTATGGCCGCAGCGCACCTGATGGTGTCGGCCGAGGTGGGCATCCTGCGCACGCTGCCGGAGGCGGACCCCGAGGTGGTACAGCGTCTGCACCGCACGGCGGCCGGTCTCGGCATCTCCTGGCCGGCGGAGCAGGACTACCCCGACTTCATCCGGGGCCTCGATCCGAGCCGCCCCCAGCACGCGGCGATGGTGGCCGCCTGCACGCAGCTGCTGCGTGGGTCCGGCTACGTCGGCTTCCAGGGCGCGGTGCCGGAGCAGTCGGTGCACGCGGCGCTGGCCGCCCAGTACGCGCACGTCACGGCACCGCTGCGCCGACTCGTCGACCGCTACGCCGCCGAGGTGTGCGTGGCCCTGTGCGGCGACCGCCCGGTCCCGGAGTGGACGCGGAGTCGGCTGTCCGAGCTGCCGGCGACGATGGAGGAGTCGGGTCGGCGGGCCGGCCGGTACGAGGCCGCCATCCTCGGTCTGGCCGAGGCCGGAGTGCTCGCGCCGTCGGTGGGCCAGACATTCACCGGTGTCATCACCGAGGTGGACCGACAGGAGCCCCGGGCGGGCTCGGTGGTGGTGCGCGACCCGGCGATCGAGGCCCGGGTCGAGGCGCACGACCCGTTGCCGCTGGGACAGGAGGTGCTGGTCCGCCTCGTTCACGCCGACCTGGCGACGCGCAGCGTGCGGTTCGAGCTGGGGTAGGTAGCCTGGTAGCGCGGACAGGCCGGCCGGGCGACCGCGTTGCGTCGTCACCACGGCGCACCGAGGAAGGTCCGGACTCCACAGGGCGGGGTGGTGGGTAGCACCCACCCGAGGGAACTCGCGGGACAGTGCCACAGAAACCAGACCGCCCGCGGCTCCGACTCGTCGGAGTCCGGGTAAGGGTGAAACGGTGGTGTAAGAGACCACCAGCACCTCAGGCGACTGGGGTGGCTGGGTAAACCCCACCCGGAGCAAGGCCAAGAGGACCCGCTGCGCGAGCAGCCGGTCTGCGCGAGCGTTCGAGGACGGCCCGTCCGAGCTCGCGGGTAGGCCGCCAGAGGGCACCGGCAACGGTGTCCCTAGATGGATGGTCGCCGCCGTCGCGCCCGCGAGGGACGACGGTACAGAATCCGGCCTACAGGCCGGCCTGTCCGCACCCCGCCGTCCGACGCGCGGGGTCGCGCGGGTTGACGGGAATGTGGGTACGACCACCGGTGTTGACACGAGGCTGTAGCGCCGCCGAGAGGGAGTCGTCATGACACGCGAGAAGCCGGGAGTGGAGTTTCCGTTGCAACTGCCGCACCTCCCCATGGACTCCGTCGAGCGGTACCACGAGGCGTGGCGGTTGCTCGAGGACCGGCAGCCACGCGACGCGATCGCCGTACTCGACCCGGCGGTCGAGGAAGAGCCGGACAGCACGAGTCTGCGTACGCTCCGGGCGTGGGCGTACTTCCAGAGTGCCCACCTCACGGGTGCGGAGTCCGACCTGCGGATGATCGTGGAGGAGCGGCCGACCGACGTGTGGGCGCGGTTTGCGCTGGGTCGCACGCTGGAACGCCAGAGCCGCCTGCAGGACGCGCTGCCGCACCTGCGTCTGGCCGCGGTGATGAGCGGTGACCCCGAGCACGAGACCGCGGTCCTGCGCGTCGAGCGGCGGCTGGCCGAGCGCGGGGACACGTCGTACGACGACCTCACCGACTGACCGCGCCAGCGCGCCACGCCAACGCAACGATCGCGCGGCGCATCAGGGGAGGGTGAGGATCTCCGCGCCGGTGTCGGTGACGAGGATCGTGTGCTCGAACTGTGCCGTCCAGGACTTGTCCTTGGTCGTCACCGTCCAGCCGTCGTCCCACTGGTCCCAGGTGTAGGCGCCGAGCGTCAGCATCGGCTCGACGGTGAACGTCATCCCGGGTTCGATGAGCGTGTCGAAGCGCTCGTCGTCGTAGTGCGGCACGACCAGCCCGGAGTGGAACGCGGTGCCGATGCCGTGGCCGGTGAAGTCACGCACCACGCCATAGCCGAAGCGGCGGGCGTAGGACTCGATCACCCGGCCCACGACGTTGATCCGGCGCCCCGGCTTCACCGCGCGGATCCCGCGGAGCGTCGCCTCCCGGGTCCGCTCGACCAGCAGGCGGTGCTCCTCGGCCACCTCACCGACGAGGAACGTCGCGTTGGTGTCACCGTGCACGCCGTTGAGGTAGCCGGTGATGTCGACGTTGCAGATGTCGCCGTCCTGCAGCGGCCGGTCGTCGGGGATGCCGTGACAGATCACCTCGTTGACGCTGGTGCACAGCGACTTGGGGAACAACCGGTAGCCGAGTGTCGACGGGTAGGCGCCGTGGTCGACCAGGAACTCGTGGCCGACGCGGTCCAGCTCGTCGGTCGTGACCCCCGGCTTCACGTGCCGGCCGACCTCCTCGAGCGCGCGGGCGGCGAGCCTGCCGGCTTCGCGCATGCGCGCGATCGTGTCGGCGTCCTTGACCTCGGGTCCGTCGTACGGCGTGGGCGCCGGCTTGTCGACGTACTCGGGGCGCGGGATCTCGTCGGGTACGGCGCGCCGCGCGGACACGGCGCCTGGGCTGAGCACAGTCACGCCCCGAGTGTATGTGGAGAGGCCTAGGGCAAGATCAAAGCAGGTGACCGACCAAGGAGGGTGCCCGTATGAGCGAACGGTGGTTCTACTGCCTCAAGCATCACACCGTCGAGCCCGAGAAGGGCTGCAAGGCCGCCGACCGGCTGGGCCCCTACGACAGTGAGGGCGAAGCAGCGCGCGCCCTGGAGAAGGTGCAGGAACGCAACGAGGCCTGGGAGAACGACCCCGACTGGAACGACGACACAGACCGCTGACGTTCTGACACAAGCATTGGGGCCCGCCGTCGAACTCGACGGCGGGC
>DATABY010000170.1:0-5770 GCA_036259355.1 Nocardioidaceae bacterium | reverse complement strand
CCGGGTTGTCGAGCCCGACAGATGGTGTCGTCGCTGCGGATGCCAGGGCGCGGCCAGGGACACGGTGGTCCGGCGGTTGGCGCACGAGCCGTTCGGGTGGCGGCCCACGGTGTTGGAGGTCAGCCTCCGCCGATACCGGTGCACCGGGTGCGGTCACGTGTGGCGCCAGGACACGTCGCGGGCCGCCGAGCCGCGGGCGACGCTGTCGCGACGTGGCCTGTGGTGGGCGCTGGAAGCCCTGGTGTGCCAACACCTGAGTGTCGCCCGCGTCGCCGACGCTCTGGGGGTCTCGTGGAACACCGCCAACGCCGCGGTCCTGGCCGAGGGCCGCCGGGTCCTGATCGACGATCCGCACCGCTTCGACGACGTGCAGGTCATCGGCGTGGACGAGCACGTCTGGCGGCACACCCGGCGTGGCGACAAGTACGTGACCGTGATCATCGACCTGACGCCGATCCGCGACGGCACCGGGCCGGCGCGGCTTCTGGACATGGTCGCCGGCCGCTCCAAACAGGCGTTCAAGGCCTGGCTCGCCGAACGGGACAAGTCCTGGCGCGACAATATCGAGGTCGTCGCGATGGACGGGTTCACCGGGTTCAAGACCGCCACCACCGAAGAGCTACCCGAGGCTGTGCCGGTGCTGGACCCCTTCCACGTCGTCCGTCTGGCAGGCGACGCCCTGGATCAGTGCCGGCGCCGGGTCCAGCAAGCCACCCACGGGCACCGAGGCCGCACCGGCGATCCACTGTATGCCGCGCGACGCACCCTGCACACCGGCGCCGACCTGCTCACCGAGACCCAGCAGCACCGGCTGACGGAGCTGTTCGCGGCCGACGCCCACGTCGAGGTCGAAGCCACCTGGGGCATCTACCAGCGGATGATCGCCGCCTACCGTGAGCCCGACCGAACCCGGGGCCGCGAGCTGATGAGGCAGTTGATCGAGTCGATCAGCCGAGGCGTCCCCAGCCCGTTCAGCGAGATCATCACGCTCGGCCGCACCCTGACCAAGCGCGCCGCCGACGTGCTCGCGTACTTCGACCGGCCCGGCACATCCAACGGCCCCACCGAAGCGATCAACGGCCGCCTCGAACACCTCCGCGGCTCCGCCCTCGGCTTCCGCAACCTGACGAACTACATCGCCAGATCACTACTCGAGACAGGCGGCTTCCGACCCCAACTACACCCTCGATTGTGAAGAGCCGAGAAACCCCCGGTGAGTCAGCTCTCTTCGCCGAGCAGGGAGCGCAGCCGGCCGGAGCCCTCGTCGCTGTGGCTGCCCAGCTGTGGAGCGTTGTGCACGTCCTCCTTGCCGTCGAGCACGGCGAGCTGGCCCTCGAAGTAGGACCGGAGCCGGCTGCGGTACTCACGCTCGAAGGCACGCAGCTCCTCCACGTCCTGGGCAAGCTTGTCCCGCTCCCGCTCCAGGCCTCCGAAGAGCTGGTTGCGCCGCTCCGCTGTCTCGTGGTCGAGCTTCTCGGCGCGGGTGCGCGCGTCGGCCTCGACCCGCTCGGCCTTGGACTTGGCCTCGGACTCGAGCCGCTCTGCCTTGGTGCGGGCCTCGCCCACGATGCGGTCGGCCTGGTCCTTGGCCTCGTTGACGAGCTCGTCGGCGTTGCGGGTAGCGATCTCCAGCAGCCGGGCGGCTGCGGAGGACGCCTCCGCCACGGTGCCGGGTGTGCGGGTGGCACCAGCCTCGGTCGCGGCCGCCTGGGCCTCGCTGGTGGTCGGCGCCGGCGGGGTGGGCGGCGCCGGGGGCGGGGTGGGGGCTGTCGGTGCGGTGGTCTCCGCCGGCTTCGGCGCCGCTACGGGGGCGCCACCGTTGTGCGCGGCCTCGACCTTGGCACGGAGGTCGTTGTTCTCCTGGGTCAGACGCTCGAGCTCCGCCTCGACCTCGTCGAGGAACTGGTCCACCTCCCCCATGTCGTAGCCCTCACGGAGGCGAACGGGCGTGAAGCGCTTGCTACGCACGTCCTCGGGAGTCAGCGGCATGACCTCACCTCAAAGATTGCGGTCCTGTCGGAACAAACAACGGTCACCGTACCCCGTCGGCGCCTTCCGGGCACAAGCGGACCGCACTCAGAGCAGCACGGCCTGGTTGATGTTCATGAGCAGGTACACGATCAGCAGCAGCACCATGAACGACAGGTCGATGCCGATGCCGCCGAACCGCAGCGGTGGGATGATCTTGCGCAGTGCGCGCAGCGGCGGGTCGGTCACGGTGTACACGGCCTCGAGGACGACGAGCAGTGGTCCGCGCGGGCTCCACGAGCGGGCGAACACCTGCACCCAGTCCACGACGAACCTGATGAGCAGCATCGCCAGGGCGAAGAAGCACGCGTAGTGAATGACTACACCGATGAGAAACACGGTCTCTCCTGGCAGGTCCGCTGTGCCCCCGAGGACCGGGGCGGTCCCACCAAACTACCTGGCGTCAGGACTGGTTGAAGAATCCGCCTTCGGCGATGCGCTGCTTGTCCTCCGCGGCGACCGTCACGTTGGGCGGGGAGAGCAGGAAGACCTTGCTGGTGACCCGCTCGATGCTGCCGCGTACGGCGAACACGAGGCCGGCGGCGAAGTCGACCAGCCGCTTGGCGTCGTTGTCGTCCATCTCGGTGAGGTTCATGATCACGGGCACGCCCTCGCGGAAGTTCTCCCCGATGGTGCGGGCCTCGTTGTAGGTGCGGGGGTGCAGCGTGGTGATGCGCGACAGCTCGGCAGTCACCGGCGCAGGGCCTGGGCGGCGGCGCTCGGACAACGAAGCCACGGAACCCTCGTCTCCATCGTGTACGGCGCGGACCGGACGCACCTCGCGGGCACGGTCGCGCTCGTCGTAGCGGTCGTGCTCGGGATAGTCGGCGTACTCGTCGTCGTAGTGGTCGGTGTCCTCAACCAGGCCCAGGTAGACACCCATCTTGCGCATTGCGCTAGCCATGACCTCTTGACCTTTCGAATATGTGTGTCCGCCGCAGTGGACACTACCTGAGCGGTGGCCGCTCACCGAGTACCGCGCTGCCGACACGCACGTGTGTCGCGCCGCACTTGACCGCCACCTCCAGGTCCCCGCTCATGCCCGCGGAGACGGTCGTCGCACCGGGGTGCTCGGTGCGCAGGGCCGCGCCGATCTCGGCCAGCCGGCGGAAGGCCGGCTCGGGGTCGCCGCCCAGCGGAGCCACCCCCATCACACCGCCGACATCCAGCAGCGGCTGCGCGGACATCTCCGCGGCGAGCGCGAGCACGTCGTCGGGACGGGCGCCGGAGCGCCGGCCGCCGGCCGTGGCGTCGCCTGCGGCACTGGCGGCGTCGGCGGTGTCGGCGGTGCCGCCTGCGCTGTCGACCGTGTCGAGGTCCACCTGCACCAGGCATCGCAACCGCCGGCCGGACCGCTCGACGGCCTTGCCGAGCGCCCGCACCAGCCGGCCGCGGTCGACGGAGTGCACCACGTCGGCGTACTCGGCCACGGCCGCGGCCTTGTTGGTCTGCAGGGCGCCCACGAAATGCCAGGTGAGCCCGAGACCTACGCACTCGGCGTGCTTTCCGACCGCCTCCTGGTGCCGGTTCTCGCCGACGTCTGCCACCCCGAGCTCGGCGAGGATCCGCACGTCGTCGGCGGGGAACGTCTTGGTGACCACGATCAGGTGCACGTCGTCCGGGTCGCGACCGGCTTCGGCGCACGCGGTGGCGATCCGCTCGCGTACGGCGTGCAGACCGGCCTCGATCTCGTCGCGGCGACTCACGGGTGCGCTCATGGAACCCGCCACACCACACCGGCGGAGCGGCCGGCCCGGTCGCCGTCGCGGCGGTGCGAGTACAGGTCGGGGTCCTCGCGGGTGCAGCGTCGGGGGACCTCGACGACGGTGCAGCCGGCCGCCCGCAGCTGGGCCTCGACACCGGCGCCGATGTCGAGCGCGGGCGTACCCCAGGTCGTCGTCGAGTCGGCCTCCGGCACCACCGCGGTGACATCGGCCCGCATCTGCGCGGGCACCTCGTAGCAGCCACCGCACACGTAGGGCCCGATCCAGGCCTGCAGCCTGCTCGCACCCAGCCCGCGCATCGCCTCCACCGTCCTCGGCACCACGCCGCCGGCCAGCCCGGCACGGCCGGCGTGGGCACAGCCCACCACGCCGGACGCTGCATCGGCGAGCAGCACCGGAACGCAGTCGGCCACGCGCACGGACAGAGCGAGGCCCGGCCGGTCGGTCACCATCGCGTCGACCGCGGGAAGCCGGTCGGCGTCGGGCGGTCGTCGTACGACGGCGACCTCGGCGCCGTGCACCTGGGCCATTCGCGCCACCCAGCCCGGCTCGATGCCCAGCGCCGACCCGACCAGGTCGTAGTTGCGCGCGACGCTGGCCGGGTCGTCGGCCGTGGCGGTTCCGAGGTTGAGCGAGGCGTACGGCGGCTCGCTCACCCCTCCCCGGCGGTCGGTGAACGCGACGCCGACGCCGTCGGACGTGTCGCGGAAGCAGAACACGAAGGACCCGTCAGTGACCTCGGTGCGTCCTACTTGAGGAAGTCGGGCACGTCGAGGTCGTTGGGGTCGTCGAACTCGACCGGCCGCGGCTGCCGCGGCTGGCGCGGCGCCTCGGCCGGCCGCTCGTCGCGGCCGCGCTGCTGCGCGTAGCTCGGCTCGGGCTCACGTGTCGGTGCCGGCTGGCGCGGGTGGTCGGGCCGACCGGGCTCGTGCCCCGGCTCCTGCTGCGGCGCGGGGCGGGTCTGCGGCTGCGGCGTTGCCTGCCCGTACGAGGAGCCGTTCGTGGACGGCGCGAACGTGGGCGCGGGCTGCTGACCGGAATGCTGGCCCCGCTGGCCGCCGGACTCCCGGCGCAGCGCCGGCTGCTGCGTGTCGCGCCGCTTGGGCATCCCGCCGTCGAAGCCGGCCGCGATCACCGTCACCCGGACCTCGTCGCCGAGCGCGTCGTCGATGGTGGCGCCGAAGATGATGTTGGCCTCGGCGTGCGCCGCCTGCGAGACCAGCGCCGCCGCCTCGTTGATCTCGAACAGCCCGAGGTCCGAGCCGCCGGCGATCGACAGCAGCACGCCGTACGCGCCGTCGATGGACGCCTCCAGCAGCGGGCTGCTGACCGCCATCTCGGCCGCGGCCACCGACCGGTCCTCGCCGCGCGCGGAGCCGATGCCCATCAGCGCCGAGCCGGCGTTGGACATCACCGACTTGACGTCGGCGAAGTCGAGGTTGATCAGGCCGGGCGTGGTGATCAGGTCGGTGATGCCGGAGACGCCCTGCAGCAGCACCTGGTCGGCCTGCTTGAAGGCGTCGAGCACGCTGACCTGCCGGTCGCTGATCGAGAGCAGCCGGTCGTTGGGGATGACGATCAGCGTGTCGACCTCCTCGCGGAGCTGCTCGATCCCCTCCTCGGCCTGGTTGGCGCGCCGGCGCCCCTCGAACGCGAACGGCCGGGTCACGACGCCGATGGTCAACGCGCCCAACGAGCGCGCGATGCGGGCCACCACCGGGGCGCCGCCGGTGCCGGTACCGCCGCCCTCACCCGCGGTCACGAAGACCATGTCGGCGCCCTTGAGCACCTCCTCGATCTCCTCCGCGTGGTCGTCGGCCGCCTTGGCGCCGACCTCCGGCTGCGCGCCTGCACCGAGGCCGCGCGTCAGCTCCCGGCCGATGTCGAGCTTGACGTCGGCGTCGCTCATCAGCAACGCCTGCGCGTCGGTGTTGATCGCGATGAACTCGACGCCCTTGAGGCCAACCTCGATCATCCGGTTGACCGCGTTGACGCCACCGCCGCCGATGCCGACGACC
>DATABY010000169.1:0-15927 GCA_036259355.1 Nocardioidaceae bacterium | reverse complement strand
TCTGATCGAGCTGAACGAGGCGTTCGCCGCGCAGGTCCTCGCCTGTCTGCGCGAGTGGAAGCTCGACCCCGCCGACGAGCGCCTCAACCCCAACGGCTCCGGCATCTCGCTCGGCCACCCGGTCGGCGCGACCGGCGGCCGGATCCTCGCCACCATGGCCCACGAGCTGCGTCGCCGCGGCAGCCGCTTCGGCCTCGAGACGATGTGCATCGGCGGCGGCCAGGGGCTGGCCGCGGTGTTCGAGGCGGTCCGATGAGCGGCGGCAACGCGGTTCCGTGCACCACGAGGTCACCGGGCCCGCGGGGGCACGGCTGCTCCCGTCCCGGACGGGCCGTACACGCTCGACGACGTGGCCGACGACGTGGTGGCCCTGCTCGACCGGCCTCGACACCACCAGGCCGACCACCAGTTCGCCGAGAAGGTCGGGCCTGGTCAGTCGTGCGTGGCGTAGCCGCGCAGCCCCTCGCCGGCGTGCGTACGCTCCTCCAGGGCGCGGATGACCGCGACCATGTCGGCCTGGCCCGCCCCGAGCATCTTCGTCTCGCCGTAGAGGGCGTGGCAGGTGTCCAGCAGCGGGGAGGCCACGCCGGCAAGACGGGCCGCCTCGGCGATCAGCCGGTTGTTGTCCAGCACGTTGTCGATGGAGGCCTGCACGCTCAGGTCGCGTGCGAGTAGCTTGCGTCCCTTGATTCGCGACACGCTGCTGGCCATCGGCCCGGACTCCAGAACCTGCAGGAGTCGGTGCAGGTCCAATCCGTGGCGTTCGGCGAAGTGCACTGCCTCGGCCAGTCCGGTGACCATGGTGATCAGGAACAGGTTCACGGCCAGCTTCGTCAGCAGCGCGGCGGGAACCGGCCCGCACATCACCGTCTGTGCGCACATCGACTGCAGGAGCGGCTCCGCCTCCTGCACGGCCTCGGGCTCGCCGGCGAGCATCCCTACGAGCTCACCCGCCTCTGCGGGGGTGCGGGACCCGGAGACGGGAGCTTCGACGTAACGTCCCCCGGCGGCTCGCACGTCGGCCTCCAGGCCGGCGGAGTACCCGGGAGCGGTGGTGCCCATGTGCACGATCGTGTGTCCGGCCACGCGCTGGTCAAAGCGTGGCGTGCCACGACCGAGCACCGTGTCGATGGCGGTGCCGTCGGCCAGCATCAGCAGCACGACCGACGCCTGGTCGAACACCTGATCCGGCGTGCTGGCGACCTGCGCCGCGGCGGCCTCCAGCACGCGCGTCCTGTCGGCGGTGCGGTTCCACACCACCAGGTCGGCGCCGGCGTTGACGAGGTTCAGCGCCATGGGCTGACCCATGACGCCGAGGCCGAGGAAGCCGACGGGCATGTGCACCTCCAGTGCGGTGGACGCGGATGGCCGGACGAGCTACCAGTGCCTGGCGGTGCACACGGGAGCACGCACTCCTGCGCTCCAGTGGGTGGAGAAGTTGGATCCGAGCTGGGTGCGCAGCTGGCGTTGCCGGTGGCGCAACGGGCGCAGCTGGATCGGGGGGAGGAGTGCGGTGGACGCCTTCCGTAGCGCGGCGGCGGCACCGAGCGCGCGGGCAGCGTCGGCCGGCTGGTCGGTGACCAGACCCAACGCCTCCAGGCTGTGCGCAACCGCGCGCGGGTCGCGCGACTGCACCGCCAGGTGCAAGGAGTCGACTGCACCTGTCAGTGCCGCGGTGTCCTCAGGGCCGTGCAGCATGGCCAGCCGGGCGCCGGTGTAGGACAACCCCGAAGGCGAGCCGGTCTGCTGGTACCAGCCGTAGGCCGCGTGGTGCTCGGCGGCCGCCGCCTCACCTTCACCTTGCAGCGACAGCGCCACGCCGAGGCCGTTGCGGCACAGCGCGGTGACCGCGTTGGAGCCCAGGGCGATGCCCAGCTCGGCGGCCTGACTGAGGTGGTCGACGGCGTCGGGACGACCGGCCAGCGCGCCCACGTTGCCCAGCCGGGTCAGCTGGGCGGCCTCCCAGTCCGGTGCCTCTGCCCGGCGGGCGAGGTGGAGGGCTCGGGTGTGGATGTGGGCGGCAGTGTGCAGGTCACCGCGGATCTCGGCGCAGTAACCGATGATGTCGAGGGCCATCATCTGCCCGGCGACGTCGTCGAGGTCGGCGAAGTCCGCGGCACGGGCACGGGCCTGGCCCTCGGCGGTGCTGATGTCGCCGGCGAGCAGCCGACCGCGGGCGCTGATCGTGGCGCACAGCGTCTGCCCCCACTCGTCGTCGCCGCGGCTGTAGTAGCGCGCGGCCAACGCGAGCAGCCGACCCGCGCGGTGGTGTTCTCCGCGCTCGTACAGCCGTTCGGCGACCAGGACGGCGGCCAGCGCGTCGTGCGGAGACCAGGCAGGACGGGAGGTGGTACGCAGGGCGGTGTCGGCGCGGTCAAGTGCGAGCGCTTCCTGGGCGCGGTGGGAGCCGAAGACCCCGGCCCATGCTTCGGCCGCCAGCCGCACGGTGCCGTCGGTGAGCGCGGCCTTCGAGGCGCGCTGCAGCAGGTCCTGCAGCAGGTCGTGCGCACGGCCACGGTGCCCGCCGAGCCACCACCACCAGGCGCCGCGTACGGCCAGGGTGAGCGCACCGGGGAGGTCGCCGTCGTCGGCGACCCAGCGGGTGACCTCCAGCAGCCCGTCCGGTGCCGAGCGCGGGTGGGCGCGAACCGGGGTGGCGCGGCGGGTGGCGCGGCGTTCGTCCTCGAGCAGCCGCGCGAACGCCTGCCGCAGATCTTCGGGTGGTTCGAGTCCCGCGCTGCGTGCGTACAGGCGCCGCCCGGCGTCGTACACCGCGAGCGCGTCGGCGCGGCGGCCGGCGGCCTCCAGCCCGTGCATCAGCGCCAGCCGGGCACGGGCCCGCAGCGGCTCCTGCTCGAGGACGGCGCGCAGGTCTGCGATGGCCCCGGCCCGGGTGCCGGGGTCGGCGAGCCGGGCCTCGGCGTGGGCCTCCCGCGCGGTGGTGCGCAGCTCGTCGAGGCGGATGCGGCATGCCACCAGCCGGGGGTGGTCGTCGAGCTCCGCCAGCGGCTGGCCCCGCCACAGGGCCAGCGCCGTGCTGAACCGCTCGGCCGCGCTCGCGTGCTGGCCGTCGTGCAGCAGCTGCTCCCCGCCCTGGACGAGCTGCGTGAACGCACCGACGTCGGTCTGGTCGTGCTGCAGCAGCAGCCGGTAGCTGCCCTGCGTGTGCTGCAGGAGGTCGCCGTGCGGCCCGAGGTGGCGGCGCAGCCTGGAGATCTTGACCTGGACGGCGTTGCGCGCCTGCGCGGGAGCGTCGTCGCCCCACAGCGCGTCGATGAGCGCGTCGACCGACAACGAGCGACCTTCTGCAAGGGTCAGGTGGGCGAGCAGCAGCCGGTCGAGCCGGCCCGGCACCGGCGCCGTCTCGCCGGCGCACCAGACGGTCACCGGGCCGAGCAGCCCGACCACCATGCGGGAGAATGCTTCGGTAGCGGACGTGGTCATCGGGTGGCCGCCAGTTCGGGGGCGCAGGGAACGCCCATGCCGTTGGGGTAGGGCACCCCTCCGCCGGTGACGATGCGGGCAGCCAGCGGCGTCAGTTGCTCGCGCAGCCGGTCGGACCGGTCCGCGCCCAGGTGCCGCCACGGTGTCTCACTGAGCCGGTCGGTGACTCGTTCGATCTCGGCGCGGGCTCGTCGGCCGGCGGCGGTGATATGGCCACTGTCGTCCAGCCAGCCGCGGTCCTGCAGGCGTGCGGTGGCCGCGGACCAGTCGTCGTCGTCCCAGCCTCGGAAGCGCCGTTGATCGGCCGGCACCAGCCCGAGCGCACACATCAGCACGTGCGCCTCGCAGCCACCGACCCCCGCGTGCGCCAGCGCGATGTTGTGGCCGTCGCCTCGAAACTCCCGCAGCACTGCGGCTGCCCAGAACAGCGCAAGGTGCGGGTCCTCGGGCACCGGTTGGGCGGCGTGGGCGGCGGACAGCGGCCGACCCGCGAGATCGCATCCGTCGACGGCGGCCACCGCTACCTCCGCGGCCTCGCGCACCGCCGCACCGGTGGAAAGTTCACCGAGCAGGCGGCGGATCGCCTGGTCGAAGACCGCAAGCCGGGCCTGGCACGCCAGCGCCGGGGTCGTGTAGGTCCAGGCGTCGGGCAGCGCGCGGGCGACCAGGGTGTGCTTGAAGTTGTAGAAGCACGCGGTCACCGCCTCCGGCGGCACCACGCCGAGCGCACCGGACCGAGACGCGAAGTAGCCCATCCAGCCGCCCTTGAGTCCCAGCGCCTCGTAGTGGCCGGCGCGCTCGGGGGCGAAGTACACCACCGCGTGGTAGGTCTCCACCAGCCGCCACAGCGCTGTCCACCGCTGTCCGCTCGTCGGCAGCTCGCCGAAGGTTGCCGCACCAACGTCGTGGGCCTCGCGAAGTTCCATCGCAGCCCCTCCTCAGCCGTCCCGACCCGCGTGGGATCAGTGTGGCACCGAGCCGCCGTGCCCGCAGCCGTCGGCATCGCCGCTGTCAGCGACCTGTCAGCCGGACAAGGGCAAGGCGGTCACGTCAGCGGCTCGTCAGCCGGACACCGCATCCTGGACGGTGCCAGAGAGGGGTGAGGTCCGATGTCTGTGGTGACCCAGTCGGCAACGACGCCGGCCACGCCGGCGGCCTCCGATGCGGCCAGACGTATCGACGTCGGTGTGCTCGAGCACCGCCGCGGCGACCTGGTCGGCCGCGCGATGCTGACGGTGCTGCACGCCTCGGCTGGTGCAGACGCGTACCTGCTCGGGCCACTCCCCCACAAGCCGATGCGATGAGGCGGTCTGGCCGTGCGCCGACCATGCTGTTGCCAGTGATCCCAGCCGGAAGCCGCATCGCGTTCGTCGACGGGATGCGCCTCGGCTTGGGCGCGGCAGCACCGGTGTTCGTCCTCGCCGTCACCTTCGGTGCCGCGGCGGTCAGCAACGGCTGGGGCACCGCCCTGCCGGTGCTCTTCTCGATGGCCGCGTTCTCCGGCTCCGCGCAGTTCACCCTGCTGGCATCGCTGAGCTCCGGCTCGGCGCTGGCGGCGGTCTCCGCGGCGACTCTCATCAACGCCCGCTACCTGGTGATGAGCGTGGCCGTCAACGACAGCCTCACCGGCGGTCGTCTGCGCCGCATGCTGCAGGCCCAGACGCTCGTGGACGCGTCCTTCGTGATCGCCCACCGCGGCGACGGACGCTTCGACGTCGCCTCGCTCATCGGCGCGAGTGTGCCGCAGTGGCTCGCCTGGGTCAGTGGAACCGCCATCGGCGCCGTAGCCGCCCCCTCCGCCGACCTCGTGCAGACCCTCGGAGTGGACGCGGCGTTCCCCGCCTTCTTCCTGCTGCTGGCCGTCGACGAGCTGCGCACCTCGGCCCGCGCGCGACTCGCCACCGCGGTCGGCGCCACCATCGCCGGCGGGCTGCTGTTCGTCACGACTCCGGCCAACGCGCTGCTGGCCGCCGTCGCCGGTGCGGCCGTCGGCCTCGCGCCCACGCCACGCAGACCTTGGAGGTCGAGGACACGATGAGGATCTGGATCAGCGCGCTCGCGGTGACGCTGGCCAACACGCTGCTGAAGGCCAGTGGACCGCTCGTGCTGGGCCATCACCGGCTGCCGGCGGTCGCGGTCAAAGTCACCACCCTGCTCGCCCCGGTGCTGCTCGCCGGCCTGGTGGTCACCGACCTCGCCGGACCGGCATGGCGTGAGCTTGACTGGGCGCAGACCACTGGGGTGGCAGCTGCGCTGCTCGCCGGTCTGCTCAGAGCCCCGATCCTGATCGCGGTGGCCTGTGCCATCGTCGTCACCGCCGTGCTGCGCTCGCTCTTCGGCGGCTGACCCCGTGTCTGCACAGCCCGGCTAGAAGGGACGAGACGATGCAGGTGAACTCCCTGGGCGAGACCAGCACCCAGTGGCGAGAAGCGTTCCGCACCGCCGGCCACTGGTTCGCCACGACCAGCCGGGTGGCCCCCGACCAGCTCGACCGGCCCGCTCTGGGGGTGTGGAATGTCCGGGACCTGCTCGGGCACACCAGCCGCGCCCTCTCCACCGTGTCCAGCTATCTGGCGACCGAAGCCGCCGGAAGCATTGGCGTGGAGTCGGCGGTCGACTACTTCCGCCGGGCCCTTCGCCAGGCCGCCCCAGAGGAGGTCGCCGAACGTGGACGTGCCGCTGGCGCCGCCCTCGGGGCGGAACCCGCCGCCGCCATCGCCGAGCTGCTCGACGACGTGACCGAACGCCTCGTCCACACCCCCGACGATGCCCCCGTGGCCACCCCGTTCGGCGTCATGGCGCTAGCGGAGTACCTGCCCACGCGGGCCTTCGAGCTCACGGTTCACACCTGCGACCTCGCCTGCGCGCTGAGCGAGCCGCTCAACCCGCCGGCGCCGGCGGCGGCGTCGGCCCTGCGGCTCGCCGCAGCCCTCGGCGCCGACAAGGGCACCGCCGGCGATCTGCTGTTGGGCCTGACGGGCCGACGCAACGTCCCGGCCGGGTTTAGCGTGCTGTAGCGCCGGAGAAGAGGAGACGCACGTGAACCGCAACATCACCGTGGTGACGGGCGGCAGCCGCGGCATCGGCGCGGCCACCTGTCGCCGCCTGGCGGCCTGCGGGCACGACGTGGTGCTCGGCTACCGGTCCGACGCCGACGCGGCCGAGTTCACCGCCGCAGCCGTGCGCGCCAGCGGCATGCGCTGCGCCACCGTGCAGGCCGACACGACGAACCCCAGCGACGTGGACCGGCTCTTCGATGCCGCCGCAGCCCTCGGCCCGGTCACCGGTCTGGTCAACAACGCGGGCATCACCGGACCGGTCGGCCGGCTCGTCGACGTTCCCACAGACCAGCTCCTGCGGGTCTTCGAGGTCGACGTGGTCGGATACCTGCTCTGCGCGCGCCGCGCGGCTCTTGACATGACCAGGCGCGGTGGCGCCATCGTCAACGTCTCCTCGGTCGCGGCGACCCTGGGCGGCCCAGGGGAATACGTGCACTACGCCGGCGCGAAGGCAGCGGTGGACGCCATCACCATCGGGCTGGCCAAGGAACTCGGTCCTGAGCGGATCCGGGTCAACGCCGTGGCGCCGGGCACCACCTGGACCGACATCCACGCAGACCCTGACCGCCCCGCCAAGGTGGCCGACAAGATCCCGCTCGGCCGCGCCGGCGAGCCCGACGAAATCGCCGCCGGCATCAGTTGGCTGCTCAGCGACGACGCTTCCTACACCACCGGTACGGTCCTGCGCGTCTCCGGTGGGCTGTAGCCAGCCCTGGTGGCCACGCCGACCGCCGCCAACACGCGAGGCCGGCCTCGTGCGGGTAGCACATCGTTGTGCGCGCGACGGCCGGCGAGCGGCTGGTTTACCGGGAGCACCTCCGGTCCACAGAGATCGACCTCATGGTGGCGCCGGAGCCGCCGCGCGCCAAGCTGAACTACTCAGTCGAGATTGCCCAATTCCGACCTTTGGTACGGCGGTGTACCTATCCTGTCGGTGATGTGGCGTCCGGACACTCCTGGTGACGCCCACAAATGGCGATCGAGGGAGCATGCGCGGCCGTAGGCAGCGGGACCGTCGGGTGGCTCGGACGCGGAGACGCCGACTGACCGGCGTGCTGGAGTTGCTGTTCGCGCTCGTGCTGGGGTTCCTCGCCTACGCGGTTGTCCAGGGCGATCGCGACCTCGAGGCCAGCGGCCGGACGGCAGTGGCGCGCATTGCCGGCGTCGACGAGTGCTCCCCGTTGGAACGTCGCTGCCTGTCCGAGGTGAGGCTCGTGTTTCGGACCGGCAGTGGCCAGATGGTGCGGACCTGGACCACCGAGGTCGACTGGCAGCCGCCCCCGCAGCCGGGAGACCGGATCACCGTGTCCTACCACCCATCACGGCCTGGCGCGCTCGTGCGCGAGCAACAGTTGGGTGCCGACTGGTGGACGCCGGCGCTGGCCGCAGGCTTGGCACTGATCCTCGCCATCACCGGGGCTGTCGCCCTGCTGCACACCCGTAGGCGGGCGCCCGCCGAGCCGGCCACACCTCAACCGGACTCCGCCATGCAGGACGCCGGTCCAGACGTCGTCTCACGTGTACCAATCCGGCGCATCACCTGGTTCGAGACCCTCACCGCGGACGACATCCGCGAGATGGGTATCTGGGATCGGCGGCTGTGGTGGTCAGAGCCCTACCTGTACGTGACTTCCGTACTGGCCTTTCTTTCCGCGCTGGTGCTGGTCATCTGGCAACCGCTGCCCGGGCCCGCCTGGCCCTATGGGCTTCTCGCGTTGCTGGCCCAGTTGTGGCCGGCGATGATGAACGCCGAGGAATGCGCGGAGCAGGAGCGCATGGAGTACGGCCCGTACGCCTTGCGTGCGCAGATTTGGCTGCTCCTCGGTGGAGCCGTCCGGCAAGCGGTGCGTGCCATGCGCCTCCGGCGGGCGATGCGACACCACCGCCACGAGCGCGTCCTCACCTAGGCCAAGGTCGACGTCCGCATTCGCCTCAGGGTGTGCGCGGCCTCGTCAGCAGTGTCCGGGCGTGCCCCATCGGACCATCAGCCGACCTGGGTCCCGATGATGTTGTCCTCGTCGTCCACGTGGCAGCCAAACCTGTTGGCATACTCACGAGGACCAGTACAAGAGGAGGACGCTGTGGCCAAACCATCGCGAGATGTTGAGCGCATCTACACGACCGAGGACGTAGTCGCGAAACTGCGACGTCTCGCGGACGCGCTCGAGACGGATAGCTCCTTTCGCATTCAGATCGCTGGAGAGCGTATCCGTGTGCCAGCACGCGCGGAATTCTCCATCGAGCACGAGCGCGGCGACGACGAGGAGGAGATCGAGTTCCAGCTCAAGTGGGCGCTGGAGTCCGAGCCCGCCTCTCCACCCGACGACGAGCCCGTCGTCTAGAGCGGTACTGCCCCAGGTGCGCCCGGAGTGAGAGCCACCATCGGAAGCGCGGTCTTGCCGCCCGCGACGACAATGTCAGCGTGGAGGCTGTGCTACTGACAGCGGAGGACCAGGACATCCTCGCGCTGGAGAGCGCCACCGTCGTCGGACACACCTGCAAGGTCATCCGCGTCGGGCCCGGCGCGCCCGACCTGGCGGCCCTGCGCGTGAGGGTGGCCGAGCGCCTCGGGTCCACCCCCGCCTTGACCCGCCGACTGGCGGAGACTCCGGCCGGCCCGGCCTGGGTGCCCGACGACCGGTTCGACATCACCAACCACGTCGCCGAGGCACCCGGTGCGCCCCGGGAACCTGCGGCCGTGCGCTCTGTGGTCGCCGAGCTGTTCGCCGAACGGCTCGACCGGTCACGGCCGCTGTGGCGCATCGACCTCGTCCCGGTACACGGAGGGCAGGCGGTGCTCGTCTGGCGGGTCCACCACGCCCTCGCCGACGGCACGATGTTGATGCGGTACGCCCACGACCTGCTCTGGGACGCCTCGCCGAAGGCGGCCCAGTCCCATCACCACCACGCTCAGTCGCATGCCGACGACGACGCACGGCGGCGCGGACAGCTGAGCGGCTTCCTGCTGCGGGAGTTCGCCAGGTCACGTGACGGCTCCCCGTTCGACGGGCGCATCGGTACCCGCCGCGAGGTCGCGTTCGCCTCGACGAAACTGGACTCGCTGCATCGCGCGGCCAAGGACCTGTGCGGGGCGACCCTCAACGACGCCGTCCTCAGCAGCGTCGCCGGGGGGCTGCGGCGCTGGGTGCAGGAGCACCACGGCCACCTCGGTGTCGTCCGTATAAAGGTTCCCGTCAGCCTGCACCACGAGGGCGACGACGCCGGAAACCGGGACTCCTCCTTCACCGTCGGCCTCCCGCTGAACGAGGCGAACCCGGTGGCCCGGCTGCGCGAGACACACGCGGCGACCTCGGTGCGCAAGGCCGAGGACGACGCCCAGACGATGGACACTCTGTTGCGACACCTGGGCGACATCTCGCCCGCCCTGAAGCTGCTGTGCCTGCGAATCGAGCGGAGCCCACGCAGCTTCGCGGTCAACGTCTCCAACGTCCCCGGGCCTCGACTCCCGGTGACATTGCTGAGCGCCCCGGTCGACGCGCTCTATTCGATCGCCGAGATCGGCGAGCGTCACGCACTGCGCGTGGCGGTCGTCTCCCTCGGCGACACACTGTCGTTCGGTATCTGTGCAGACCCCGCGATCGTGCAGCACGTGCAGACGATCGCCGACGGCATCGAGGTCGAGTGCCAGGCCCTCACTGCAGCCACTGCGGCCTCGGGCGGGTGGCAGGCAACCTGAACTGACGCCGAGACATACGCGGCGGGAGGACGGCGCACACGACCAGCGATCTGAGCCGGAAGTGGCTAACGCGGCCCCGCAAGGGGTTGCCGGAGACCGAGATGGGAAGGATGACACTGTGCGCCCCTGCGCCTGCCGTACAGCCGGATACGGGGACTTGCCGCAGAATCCATCCGGCTTGGTCACCTGATACCAGGCTCCGCCACCGGTAGCGACACGCGGTGCGCTCGATCAACGAAGGGGGACAAACAATGAGCTACGCAGTCGGCGACACGGTGATCTACCCGAATCACGGCGCAGCGGTCATCGACGCGTTGGAGACTCGTCGGGTCGACGCTGAGGACAAGACCTACCTGGTTCTTCGTGTCCTCGCACAGAACGGGCTCCTCGTTCGGATACCCACCGCCAGCCTCGGCCTGGTCGGCGTCCGAGAGGTCGTCGACCGGGATGGCCTGCAGCGAGTGCTGGACACGTTGCGCGCCGAGCCGGCACCCGACCCTGCGAACTGGTCACGGCGCTCCAGGCAGAACATCGAGAAACTGCGAACGGGCTGCGTCATCAGGGTTGCGGAGGTCGTCCGAGACCTCTGGCGACGCGACCGTTCCGGCGACCTCTCAGCGACCGAGGGCCGCATGCTCGCCCAGGCACGCCAGATCCTTGTGTCGGAGCTCGCAGAGTGCCACCAGACCAACTACGACGAGGCCTCAGCACTCCTCGACCAAGCCCTCACCCACAGCGAGGGCCTCGGCTGAGCCTTCGACTGAATGTCGTAGAACGCCGCGAACGGTACGAGCGCACCCTGGGCTCGTGGGACACTCAGGACGTGCAGGGCAGGGTGGGTCTACCTCAGATCGCAGGCCGCATCGAGCGTCGGCTTCTGGTCAACTATCGAGTCGAGCCCGAGGCGATTGCTCGCGTGCTTCCGGAGCCCTTCCGGCCCCGGCTGGTCGGGGACGCCGCCATCGCCGGGATCTGCCTCATCCGGCTCGGCGACATGCGCCCGGTTCACCTCCCCCGATGGATGGGACGGCGCAGCGAGAACGCCGCCCACCGGGTGGCTGTCGAGTGGGACACGCCTGCCGGCCCGCTGACCGGTGTGTACATCCCGCGTCGAGACAGCGACTCCTGGATCAACATCGCCCTGGGCGGAGGGATCTACCCCGGCGAGCACCACCGGGCCCGGTTCCAGGTCGAGGAGACTGACCAGCACGTCCGTGTGGCCTACGTGGCCCGGGACGGTTCTGCCCACGTCGATGTGTCGGTGCACCGCACCGAGCAACTGAGCGGCAGCCGCCTGTTCGCCGACGTCACCGAGGCATCCGCCTTCTTCGAGGCCGGTTCCGTCGGATACTCCGCGACCCGGCGGCCCGGACGGTTCGACGGCCTGGGACTGAAGACCGCGGCCTGGAGGGTCGAGCCAGCGGTAGTCGGCCACGCCCACTCCTCGTTCTTCGAGGACCCCGCGACCTTCCCCGCCGGCACCGCCGAACTCGACAGCGCCCTCCTCATGCGCAGCGTGCCCGTGGTGTGGGAGCCGCTCGCCACGCTGCACAGCGAAGCCGACCCGGCCGCCTAGGCGTCCGACTCGCCGCCGATGGTGCGGGTGGCTCAAGACACTTTCCCTTCGAGTTGTCCGGCATGTGCCGGACGGACGAGGGTCATTTCTCGCGTTTGCGTCATCTCGACCTGGCTCGTTGGCTAACCTCTCGCCAAACGCGCGCGTCCGCGCGAACCCTCTCGGAAGGCGTCCTCCATGCTCCGTAGGCTCGTCGCTGTGGCCGCGCTCGGCCTCGTACTCCCGGTCACCGCGCCTGTCCTGGCGCACGCCGAACCACTCAACGACGTGAAAATCATCGACGCGCGAGGCGACATGTGGCGGCTGCAGAACGAGGCGCGACCGCTCGCCGCCCCCAAGCAGCGACGCGGCGACATCCGACGGACCACCATCCGGCACCGCCAGCGGGCCATCACGGTACGAACCAAGTTCGTCGAACTACTCCGTAAGCCGCAGTTCCACGCGAAGGTTGTCGTGCTGCGCACCAATGCTGGCCTGTTGCGGGAGGTCAACGTGGTCGCGGGACGGTTCATGGGTAGGTCGTTCTATCGGGGCATCGTCGAGGTCAGCCGCCGGAATGGACGGCCCGTGGACTGCGCCGTCAGGCACCGCATCAACTACGCCACCAACGTGACCGCGATACGCGTCCCGCGGTCCTGTCTGGGCAATCCGCGATGGGCGCAGGCCAAGGTCCTGTCCGTCGGCGTCTACGGCGCAAGGAGAAGTCCTGGGGAGTTCGTGGACACCGCCCACGGCCCTCACCATCGCCTCAACGACTGGTCCCCCCGCCTCCGCCGCCCGTAGCATCCCCGGCAGCTCTTCGGGACACCCTTGTCGACCTGTTGGAACGCGACCGGCCGACGCCACAGGGGACAGGAGAGAGACGCGTTGTCACGCAAGTAAGCGGTGCCAGAGCGTACCTACGCTGGCGCGGAAGCAGTCAGCCTGCAGCGTTGACGGCCTCGGTCACCGTCTCCGGGCGGCCCTCGAGACACCGGTAGCGCAGCAGCATCACCCCTGCGGGGTACAGCTTCGGCGGCTCGGCCTGCTCGAACCGGGTGGCGGCTGTGCCTTCAGGAAAGAGCTTCTTGCCCTGCCCGATCACGACCGGACACACCCACAGGTTCACCTGGTCGACCAACGCCTCGCGGAACAGGGTCTGCAGCAGGTTCGCGCTGCCCCACGTGTGGATCTGCTCATGCCGCTCACGCAGACCACGAACCTCGGCGCTCACGTCGGTGATCTGGGTGCTGGTGGCCCAGGACAGGACCGGCGTGCCGCGGGATGCGACGTACTTGGGCACCCGGTCGAAGGCCCGCCCGATCTCGTCGGTCTTGCCCGGCCAGTAGGCGCGAAAGATGTCGTACGTCGTGCGACCCAGCAGCAGCGCGTCGGATGCCTGCACATCCGCATTGATCTGTTCACCGGACTTCGCATCCCAGAACGGGCGCTCCCAGCCGGCGTACTCGAAGTCCCCGTCCTCGTCGGTGGGGCCACCATTGGCCTGGATCACGCCGTCGAGCGTGGTGTTCATGTTGACGTGCAGCTCACCCATTGCGCCAGCTCCTCAACATCCTCGTTGTGTCCAGCCGGGTCACCTCCACGGTCAGCATCGGTGGGCCGTGACCCGGCGTACGTGACGACCCGTGCAGCTCCCCGAAGTCATCGGACCACCCAGTCGCCGCCGACGTGGTCTCGACGAACTTGTGGATTCGCGCGCCGGCTTTGCGGGCCTTCCTCGGGGGTATGCCTGGTCCTGCGTGCCGCATGGGTGTTGGGTGGACGCGAGGCAAGAGGAGTGCCAACCATGATCCTCCCGAGGTCCGGGACCTTCGCTTCGTGACGGTCCGCCGCGGTGGAACACTCACTGACCCCGATCATCGCCTCCTCGCCCTATGGGCGGCCTCGTGCGCTGAGCACGTCCTTGACCTCTTCGAGTCGGCTCGGCCGGAGGACCCACGACCGCGTCAGGCGATCGAGCATGCCCGCGCCTGCGCCCGTGGCGAGGTGAAGATGACCCAGGCTCGCGCGGCTGGCGGCCACGCAATGAGGCCGCCGGAGACCTGCGTGGGGCGGCACGGCATGCCGCGTACGCTGCCGGCCAGGCCGGGGCCGTCGCACACGTCGCAGCGCACGAGCTCGGTGCGGCCGCCTATGCGATCAAAGCCGCATGTGCTGCCGCGCCGGAAGGCGAGGGCGAGCTCGCGGGGCAACTCGAGTGCCAATGGCAGCGCGACGAGCTCCCGGAAGAAGTTCGCGAGCACGTACTCGACGACCAGCGGCTGCGGAACGACATCTGCTGGTCGCTGTTCCACTGCGGAGCGCGTTTACCGTCGACGAACTCAGTGACCGGGGCGCTTTCGGCCCTGTTGCCTGCTGCGCAGGGAGGCCGCGGCCTCCTTGATCCGCCGCTGGTTCTCGGGTTTGCGCGCCTCGTCGTACACCTTCTTGGCGATGCCGAAGGCAGCTGCGGTCCTCAGGATCTTCATGCCTTCGACGTACCCCGTCCGGCCACGGACACGCGCATCGACCCGCAGCCTGATATGGACACAGGCCTGACCTCCCCGTGCACTTCGGGCAGCGCTGAGCCTAGCCAGGCGACGGGACCGGCCGGTGGCCTGCGCGCGAACTGGATTACCGACTGACCTGCATGCCGCGGACCATGCGAATCTCCCGCACTCCGCGCTCGACCTGGACCGTGCCGTCGGCAACGAAGCCGTGCTTGCGGTAGAACGCCTGTGCGCGAGGGTTCGGGTCAGCCACCCACAGCGCGACCGACTCCTCCGGATCGACGACCGCCTCCAGCAGCGACGGCCCAGCGCCCGTGCCGTGGTCGGCCGCGTACACATAGAGCACATACAGCTGTCTCGCCCACGCCGCTCCTGGGTCCAAGGGCGGGCCTGACATGGCGATCCCTACCAGCTCGCCATCCCGCTCGGCGACAGCAACGCGGTTCTCGCGATAGCGCTCGTCGGTCAACGCGGCAGCCCAGAACCGCTCCCGAGCCGCCAGGAGGCCTGGGTCGTCGAGCACCGCGTCGGCCATGAGCCCCCGATACGCCTCCTGCCAGCACCGCACATTCACGCGCGCCATCTGCGCGACGTCCTCGACCCGAGCCGGGCGAACAGTCAGCCAGGAACCCACCGCCGAATCGTAGGCGCCGCAGGGCATCCGAGGAGCGGCAGTCGGGACCAAGGTGCAGGCCGCCTTGCGCCGACTCCGGGCATCGATGGCGTTCGGTGTAGGGACTGCACGGCCGGGCGGTCAGGTGCCGTCGTAAGCCGCCTGAAGCTCGGCGACGTCGATCTTGCCCATCTTCAGCATCGCCTGGCAGACGCGCTGGTTGGCCGCCGTCGTGTAGTCACCGGACAGGTCCTCGAGCTCGCGGGGGATGACCTGCCAAGAGACGCCGAACTTGTCCTTGCACCAGCCACAAGGACCGGGCTCGCCGCCGCCGGCGGTGAGGATCTCCCAATACTGGTCGACCTCATCCTGCCCGTCGACGCGGAGGTAGAACGAGAACGCCTCGTTGAGGTGGAACTCTGGTCCTGCATTGAGCCCGACCACCTCGTGTCCGGCGACAGTGAGCTCCACGACCTCGGCGACGGGGCTGTTGGGTTCGGCGCGGGCGGTGAACACTCTCGTGACGGCCGAGTTCGGGATGTGTTCGGCGTAGAAGTTCGCCGCCTCGACGGCCTTGTTGTTCCCGAACCACAGGTGCGTGCGTACCGATGTCATCGCATCTCCTCGTGTCCGAGGACCCTCTCGACGGGTCGCTCGTCAAGACCGACCGCGCGATCGCCGCGAACTCATCGGTGCACACCCCGCCGAAGGCGGTTGAGGCGAGACCTCGCCACGAGACACGGGAGCGGACACTGGGAGCGTGACCATCAACTTGAGCAAGGCGCGCAGCGGGTTGGCGGTGGCCGCCCTGCTGCTGTACGCAGCGGTCGCCTCCCTCGCGACGCCGTTGAGCCTGGTGGCGTCGGTTGCGGTGCTGGTGCCGGGTGTGATCACGCTCGTGGTGGCCAGCACCCGGCGTACTCGGGCAGACATTGGTCTCTCCCAAGGACGCTTGTCTAGGACAGCGCTGGCCTGGGGCGGCGTCGTCGCGCTGACAGCACTGTGGGACCTGGCGGCTTGGTTGGCGCAGCCCGCCTACAACGTCGCCT
>DATABY010000168.1:0-55388 GCA_036259355.1 Nocardioidaceae bacterium | reverse complement strand
GGCGCCGCCCGCCGGAGCCGGTACGGCGCTGACGAACGCGGGCCTCGCCGGCGGGTCGCTGCTGGTGCTGGCCGCGGCGGCGGCCGCCCGGCGCCGCCGGCGGGGCGCCGCCTGACCGACCACTGACGCATTCGCGCGATCCTTGCCCCTCGTAGACTGACGGCCGCAGCCAGCCGACCATCGAGCCCGACGAGGGGAGCCCGACCGCTGTGGCCGTGCAACCGATCCGCCTTTTCGGTGACCCCGTCCTGCGCACGAAGGCGACGCCGGTGGTCGACTTCGACAAGGAGCTACGCACCCTGGTCCAGGACCTGACCGACACCATGCAGGACGCGCCGGGCGCCGGCCTGGCCGCGCCGCAGATCGGCGTCGGGCTGCGCGTGTTCACCTGGTGGGTCGACGGTGAGCTGGGCCATCTGGTCAACCCGGAGCTGGAGCTGTCCGACGAGGACCAGTTCGGCGAGGAGGGGTGCCTGTCCATCCCGGGCCTGACGTTCGACTGCCGGCGCGCGGCCCGCGTGGTGGCCCGGGGCTGGAACATGCACGGCGAGCCGGTGTTCGTCGAGGGATCGGACCTGCTGGCCCGCTGCATCCAGCACGAGACCGACCACCTCGACGGGGTCATGTTCGTGGACCGGCTCGACCGGGAGACCAGGCGCGCGGCGATGAAGGCGATCCGCGAGGCGGAGTGGAACGGCGGCCCCGCGCCGACCGTGAAGGTGTCGCCGCACCAGACCTTCGGTCTCGGGCTCTGAGCATGCGGGTCGTGTTCGCCGGCACCCCTGAGGCGGCATTGCCGTCGCTGCGTCAGCTCCTCGACTCCTCGCACGAGGTCGTCGCCGTGGTGACGCGCCCCGATGCTCGCACCGGTCGCGGTCGACGGCTGTCGCCCTCCCCGGTGGGTGAGCTCGCGGCACGGCGCGGGATCGAGGTGCTGAAGCCGGTCAGCCCCAAGGACCCGGAGTTCCTGGACCGGCTGCGCGCGATCGCGCCGGCGTGCGCGCCGGTCGTGGCGTACGGCGGCCTGCTGCCGCAGCGGGCCCTGGACATCCCCGAGCACGGTTGGGTCAACCTGCACTTCTCGTTGCTGCCGGCCTGGCGCGGGGCGGCTCCGGTGCAGCACGCCCTGCTGCACGGTGACGAGATCACCGGTGCGACCACGTTCCGGATCGTCCCGGAGCTCGACGCCGGTCCGGTGTTCGGCGTCTTCACCGAGCGCGTCCGCGACGTCGACACCTCCGGTGACCTGCTGGACCGGCTCGCCGTACACGGGGCCGCGCTGCTCGTCGCCACCCTCGACGGCATCGAGAGCGGCTCCCTGGTCGCGGAACCGCAGCCGGCGGAGGGAGTCACGCTGGCACCGAAGGTGACGGTGGACGACGCCCGGCTGCGCTGGAGCGAGCCGGCGCTCGCGGTCGACCGCCGGGTACGCGCGTGCACCCCCGCGCCGGGAGCGTGGACCACGTTCCGCGGCGACCGCCTCAAGCTCGGACCGGTGGCGTTGCGCCCGGAGGTGACGACGCTGCGCCCCGGCGAGGTCGCGGCCGGACGGCGCGAGGTCCTCGTCGGCGCGGCCGACCACGCCGTGCGGCTGGGCGAGGTCCGGGCGCAGGGGAAGAAGGCGATGCCTGCCGCCGACTGGGCGCGTGGCGTGCGCCCGGAGGCGGGGGAGGAGATGACCGAGGAGGTAACCGGGGGCACCGCCTCCGCCGCAGGCGAGGCGCTGCGATGACGCGGACGTCTCCCCGGTCCGCGACGCAGGCGGCGACCCGGGGCTCCGGGGTCGACGTGTCCCGGCAGGTGGCCTACGACGTCCTGCGGGCGGTCGCCGAACGCGACGCCTACGTCAACCTCACGCTTCCCGTGCTGCTGCGCGAACGCCACATCTACGGCCGCGACGCGGCGTTCGCCACCGAGCTCACCCACGGCACCATCCGCCGGCAGGGCACCTACGACCCGGTGGTCGACTCGCTGCTGCGCACGCCCGTCGAGCCGCCCGTGCGCGACCTGCTGCGGCTCGGCACCCACCAGCTGCTGTCGATGCGCGTCCCCGCGCACGCCGCCGTCGCGACCACGGTCGAGCTGACCCGCGCGAACGTGGGGGAGCGGCCGGTGCGGCTGGTCAACGCGGTGCTGCGCCGGGTGGGGCGCATGCGCCTCAGCTCGTGGATGGACAAGGTGGCGCCGCCCCGCACCGAGGCGACCATGACCGAGCACCTGTCCACCGTGCACTCGCACCCGGTGTGGATGGTCGAGGCGCTGACCCAGGCGCTCCACGGCGACCTCGAGGAGGTCGAGGCCATGCTGCGCGCCGACAACGAGCCGCCCGGCGTCACACTGGTCGCGCGACCGGGCCGGGCGACACCCGCTGAGCTGGTGGAGGCGGGCGCCGAGCCCGGCCGGTGGTCGCCGTACGCGGCCCGCTGGCACGGCGGCGACCCCGGCGCGCTGGCGGCCGTCCGGGAGGGTCGCGTCGGCGTGCAGGACGAGGGTTCGCAACTGGTGGCGCACGCGTTGCCCCGTGCCCCCGTGCAGGGGGCCGACACCTCGTGGCTGGACCTGTGCGCCGGCCCCGGCGGCAAGTCCGCGCTGCTCGCCGGACTCGCCGGCGAGCGCGGTGCCGCGCTGCTGGCCAACGAGCGGCTGCCGCACCGGGCCCGGCTGGTGGGCCAGGCGCTGCGCGGCAGCGACGGCGTGCGCGGCGTGCTGTGCGCCGTGGCGGGCGGGGTCGTTCGACCGGGTCATCGCCGACGTGCCGTGCACGGGGATGGGCGCGCTGCGCCGACGGCCCGAGGCGCGCTGGCGCCGCAGCCCCGACGACGTGGGCCCGCTGGTCGCGCTGCAGCGGTCGCTGCTGGAGTCGGCGCTGGACAGCTGCCGCGACGGCGGGGTGGTCGCCTACGTGACCTGCTCGCCGCATCCGGCCGAGACCACCGGTGTGGTGGACACGGTGCTCGCCGCGCGCGGTGACGCCGTGGCGGAGGACGCCCGAGCGCTGCTGCCCGACCTGCCTGGCCTCGGTCCCGGGCCGACCGCACAGCTGTGGCCGCACCGGCACGGCACCGACGCGATGTTCCTGGCGGTGCTGCGCCGGGTGCCGGGTCGCTAGAGTCGGCCACGATGGGCATTCAGATCTCGCCGAGCCTGCTCTCGGCCGACTTCGCCAACCTGGCCGCCGCCGCCTCCTCCATCCCGAGCGCCGACTGGCTGCACGTCGACGTGATGGACAACCACTTCGTGCCGAACCTCACCCTCGGCGTCCCGGTCGTGGAAGCCCTGGGCAAGGCGAGCTCGCTGCCGATGGACTGCCACCTGATGATCGAGGACCCGGACCGGTGGGCACCGGCGTACGTCGAGGCGGGCGCGCAGAACGTCACCTTCCACGTCGAGGCGGCGCACGCGCCGGTGCGGCTGGCGCGCGAGCTTCGTGCGCTGGGGGCGCGGGCGGGGATGGCGTTGAAGCCGGCAACCCCCGTGGAGCCGTACGCCGACCTGCTCGGCGAGCTCGACATGCTGCTGGTCATGACGGTGGAGCCCGGCTTCGGGGGGCAGAAGTTCCTGGACCTCTGCCTGCCCAAGGTCCGCCGGGCCCGGGAGCTGGCCCGCCAGAAGGGTGTCGAGCTCTGGCTGCAGGTCGACGGCGGTGTCTCGGAGGAGACCGTCGAGCGGTGTGCCGAGGCGGGCGCGGACGTGTTCGTCGCGGGGTCCTCGGTGTTCAAGTCCGAGAATCCCGACGCGATGGTGAAGGCGCTGCGCGACAAGGCCGAGTCCGCCGCCGGCTGAGGGTCGACTGCGCCTCGCCGGTACGAAACCTTTTCGTCGCGGGGATCCCCTGCGCCGATAGGTCCGTAGCGGGGGACCCCCGCGCTATTCGCAGTTCGTGCCGGAAGTCCCCAGTCGGGCGTCAGAGCGGCCGGACGGAGCCGACCAGGTGGGGCGTGCCTTTCTTGGCGTCGGTGAGCCCGAACTCCCGTCCGCTCGCCCCCTGCTGCGACCCGAACGCCACCGTGGCCGGCAGCAGGATCGGCTTCTTGAACTCCACGTCCACCTCGAACGCGTCCGGCAGCCGGGACTGCAGCGCCGCCAGGCAGCGGGCCTTGCTCCACATGCCGTGCGCGATCTGGCGCGGGAACCCGAAGGCCTTGGCGGTGGCGCCGTACAGATGGATCGGGTTGCGGTCGCCGGAGACCGCGGCGTAGCGGCGGCCGAGGTCGCCCGCCAGCTTCCAGCGGGTCGCCCCGGCCGGAACCGGTCGGTCCTCCCGCGGTGCCGCGTCGTCGCCGCCGGCACCGCGCCGCAGCATGGTGCTCACCCCGCGCCACACCGGCTCGCCGTCGACCGCGACCTCCGACACGATGTCGAACTGCCGCCCCTTGGGGTGCGGCCGCAGGTCGGTGGCGTGCACGCGCAGGTCGAGCACCTCGCTGCTGAGCACGGGCCGCTGCTGGGTGATCCGGTTGGCCACGTGCACGATCCCCATCGGCGCGAACGGGAACGCGCCGTCGGTCATCAGCGCCATGTGCAGGGGAAAGGCGAGGATGTGCGGGTACGTCGCCGGGACGGCGTCGCGCAGCCCGAAGCCGCACACCTCGGCGTACGCCGCCAGCCGGTCCCGGTCGATGGCGACACCGTCCTGCTGCAGTGCGAGGTCGGGCAGGTCACGCGAGCCCCGCCGTACGCCGGGCAGCATCGACAGGCCGGGTACCGCGGGCGCCACCGCCTTGGCGTACAGCGGCAGCATCGACGGCGCTGAGTCGTACGTACGTGTCGCCACCGCTCACGCCCCCAGCAGGCTCTGCCCGCAGACCCGGACCACGTTGCCGTTGACGGCGGTCGAGCCGGGGCTGGCCAGCCAAGCGATGGTCTCGGCCACGTCGACGGGCAGACCGCCCTGGCTCATCGAGTTCATCCGGCGCCCCGCCTCCCGGGTCGCCAGCGGGATCTTCGCGGTCATCTGGGTCTCGATGAAGCCCGGTGCGACCGCATTGACGGTGATGTTGTCGGACAGCCGCGGGGCCAGTGACTCCACGAACCCGATCACGCCGGCCTTCGACGCGCCGTAGTTGGTCTGGCCGACATTGCCGGCGATGCCCGCGATCGAGGCGATGCCGACGATGCGGCCGTTGGGCCGGACGAGCTTCTGGTCGAGCAGCTCGGCGGTGATCCGCTCCGGCGCGGTGACGTTGACCGCGAGGGTGGAGCGCCAGCCGTCCTCCTTCATGTTCCGCAGCTTCTTGTCGCGGGTGATGCCGGCGTTGTGCACGACGATGTCGACGCCGCCGTGCTTCTCCTCGAGGTGCCGCGCGATGCGCTGCGGCGCGTCGACCGCGGTGATGTCGAGCGTGACGGCCTCGCCGCCGAGCTCGTTCATCAGGCCCTGCAGGTCGGAGGCCATCTGCGGCACGTCGACCCCGACGATCGTGGCCCCGTCGCGGGCCAGGGTGCGGGCGATGGACTCGCCGATGCCGCGGGAGGCGCCGGTGACCAGCGCCACCCTGCCCTCGAGCGGACGCAGCACGTCGCCGACGGTGTCGGCCTCGGTGGTGCCGGTGGCCCCCACGCGGACGACCTGCCCGGACACGTAGGCCGACTTGGGGGAGAGGAGGAAGGCCAGCGTGGACGCGATGGTGTCGTCCGCGCCGGGGGCGACATAGACCAGCTGGACGGCGGAGCCCCCGCCGACCTCCTTGCCCAGCGAGCGGGTGAAGCCCTCCAGCGCCCGCTGCGCCACGTGCTCCTCGGGACTCTCGGTGGCCTCCGGCGGGGTGCCGAGCACGACGACCCGGCCGCACGTCTGCAGGCTGCGGAGCACCGGGGTGAAGAACTGCTGCAGGTGCGCGAGATCGGAGCTGGACTTGATGCCGGTCGCGTCGAAGACCAGACCCTTGAAGCGCTGGCCGGCGCCGGCGGACTCCACCTCGGCGATGCCCAGCTGCGCCAGCGAGCCGCTGATGCTGCCCTGCAGGCGTCCGCCCGGAGCCGAGCCGACGAGCACCACGCCCTCGACCAGCGGCTGACCCTCGCGGTAGCGCTCCAGCCGCACCGGGTCGGGGAGCCCGAGGTTCTTGACCAGGAACCGGCCGACGGGCGTGTGCGCGAGGAACTGGTAGCGGTCACTCATCGGTGTGTCCTATCTCTCCGTGCGGATGCTTTACTGGATAGCCCTACCAAACAGTAACTTTGATTTACGGGCGAGCGCACGCCGGGCCGGTGTGGCTCTCGCCATGTTGCTAGAAGTTGGTCGAGACTCGCAGAAGGGCCGGCGCGCCGCTAGGCGGGGAGCCGGCGACATGAGGAGAGGCAATGGCTGAGGTTCGTCGCGTCGCCGTGATCGGCGGCAACCGCATCCCGTTCGCGCGGTCCAACAAGACCTACGCCAGGGCGTCCAACCAGGACATGCTGACCGCCGCCCTGGACGGCCTGGTCGACCGGTTCGGCCTGGGCGGCGAACGGCTCGGCGAGGTGGTGGCCGGCGCCGTGCTCAAGCACAGCCGTGACTTCAACCTCACCCGCGAGTCGGTGCTGGGCTCCCGGCTCGCACCGGAGACGCCGGCCAACGACATCCAGCAGGCCTGCGACACCGGCATCCAGGCGACCGTCAACGTCGCCAACAAGATCGCGCTCGGGCAGATCGAGGCCGGCATCGCGGGCGGCGTCGACACCACCTCCGACGCCCCGATCGCGGTGCACGAGGGGTTGCGTAAGATCCTGCTCGAGGCCAACCGGGCCAAGTCGATGCAGGGCCGGATCAAGGCGCTGAGCAAGGTGCGTCCCGGCCACCTCGTCCCGGCCATCCCGCAGAACTCCGAGCCCCGTACCGGCCTGTCCATGGGTGAGCACGCGGCGCTGACCGCGCTGGAGTGGGCGGTCGGCCGCGAGGAGCAGGACGAGCTGGCCGCGGCGTCGCACCGCAACCTGGCCGCAGCCTACGAGCGCGGGTTCTACGGCGACCTGGTCACGCCGTACCTGGGCCTGGAGCGAGATCAGAACCTGCGCCCGGACGTGAGCGTGGACAAGCTCGGTGCGCTGAAGCCGGTCTTCGGCAAGGGCGAGACCGCGACCATGACCGCCGGCAACTCGACGCCCCTGACCGACGGCGCGTCGGTCGTGCTGCTCGCCAGCGAGGGGTATGCCGAGCAGCGCGGCTTGGAGCCGCTGGCCTACCTGTCGGTCAGCGAGACCGCAGCCGTCGACTACGTGCACGGCTCCGAGGGGCTGCTGATGGCGCCGGCGTACGCGACGGCGCGGATGCTCGACCGCGCCGGCCTGACGCTGCAGGACTTCGACTTCTACGAGATCCATGAGGCGTTCGCGTCGCAGGTCCTCGCGACGCTGAAGGCGTGGGAGGACCCGATCTTCTGCAAGGAGCGGCTCGGCCTGGACGCGCCGCTGGGTGCGATCGACCGCAGCAAGCTCAACGTGGCCGGCGGTTCCCTCGCCGCCGGGCACCCGTTCGCCGCGACCGGCGGGCGGATTGTGGCCACGCTGTCCAAGCTGCTGGCGGAGCGGGGCTCCGGCCGCGGCCTGATCTCGATCTGCGCTGCGGGCGGTCAGGGAGTCACCGCGATCGTGGAGCGGTGAGCCGGAGCGCGCGAGCGCAGCGAGCGGGCGAGGCGAACGCGACCAGCGGTCCGGAGCGGTGAGCCGGAGCGCGCGGGCGCCGGGAATTCGACCGTAACCGCGTGTTCTCCTTCCTCCCCGACCCGAATCCGGCTGGGGGACGGGGGAAACGGCTCGGGGAGGCAGGCGGGGCCGCCGGGAGGCCGGCGGGTCAGGTGACGACCCGCAGGCCGACCTCCTCGCCGAGCGCGAGGAAGCCCTCCACGCCCAGCAGCCCGGCCGGACCCATCACCCCCGGCGCCGGCTTGGCCTCGCCGTCGCGCAGCCGCCGGGCGGTCAGCTGCAGCAGCGCCGCCGTGAGGTCGTACGGGTTGGGCCCCTGCAGCTCACAGCGGGCGAGCACGGAGCCGTCGTCGGCCACGGCGTGGGCGATCACCCGGGTCAGGACCTTGGCCCGGTCCTGCGCCGACGGTCCGCCCGTCGACCCGCGCACCAGCCATGAGCTCACCCGGTCGGCCGCGGCGGTCGTACCGGGCACGCGCGTCAGCAGTGCGGTGGCGGCCGAGCCGACCTGCACGAGCCGCGAGCGGCGACCCGCCCACCCGAGGTACACGTCGACGTCGCGCAGGTGCGGGAACGAGCGCGGCAGGAACAGGTGCTCGGCGCCGCCGACGCTGATGCCGACCAGCTCGCCGCCGGACGCGGGAAAGTTCCTCACCCGGGCGGCCGCGCGCTCGCTCACCAGCCGGCCCCGGCGCCAGGCGAACGAGGGCTCGGTGACGATCGAAGCGATCGACGCGGTGGTGCCGCCGGAGGTCCACCGTCGGGCGCCGCGGCCGGCGGTGAAGTAGCCGACGCGGACCCCGGTGGCGGTGGGCGCGTGCCGAAGCGCGTGCACGGCCGCGAGCTGCCCGGGCACGAAGTCGTAGCCGAACGCGGGCGCGAGCACCGCGCCGCGTTCGGCCGCCAGCGGGGCCAGGTCCGCCGCGACCCGGCGGATGAACGGCGGCTCACCGGTGGAGTCCAGGTAGGCGCACCCGGCCTCGGCGCAGACCTCCGCGGCAGGCCAGCCGTGTCGGCTGAAGGGACCCACGGTGGCGATCACGACGTCGTCGCCGCCGACGAGCGCACGCAGCGTGGACGGGCGTTCGGCGTCGGCGACGGCCACCTGCTGGCGCCCGGGGAGCTCCGCCTCCAGCGCGTCGAGCCGTCCCCCGCTGCGACCGGCGAGTACGACGTCGGGCACGTCCTGCTCGGCGAGCTGTCTCGCCACCAGGCCGCCGGTGTAGCCGGTCGCCCCCCACACGATGATGCGTCGGCTCACCTGCGCTCCTCCCTGATGGTCGGCGGCGTCTCGATGCCCACGGCCATGGCCACGCTCGCCGCCACGAGATAGTCCTTCACCTGGTCAGCCGACAACCGGGCGACCGTCGGCATACCCGGGGCCGCCTCCTTCACCAGCAGGCCGACGCGCGCGAGCTGCATGGTGCCGAGCCCCTGTGCGTACAGCGTGTTGGCCAGCAGGTGTGGATCGTCGATGTGGAAGTGCCCGGAGGCGTTGCCGGCCTCCAGCACCTCCACCAGGTGTCCCAGGCAGCCGGCGATCGCGCGGCCGAGACGGAACACGGCGCCCTCGCTGATCTCCTCGAACAACTCCGAGCCGGTGTTGCGCATCAGCGTCTGCGCGCAGTCGACGAACGCCGGGTAGGTCATCCCGTAGTCGTGGAACGCCGCCGTCAGCAGTCGCAGCCGTGCCGCCGGGTCGGCGCCGGGGTCGTCGGCCTTGCGCAGGTAGGCGGCGAGCTCGTCGAGGTAGCCCACCAGCGTGAGCCCGAACAGCTCCTCCTTGCCCGTGAAGTGGCGGTAGATGATGGCGCGGTTGACGCCGACGGCCGTGGCGATGTCCTCGATCTGGGCGTCGCGCACACCTCGCTGGTCGAACAGCGCGCGGGTGGCGGCGATGATGGCTTGCTCGCGCTCCCGCTTGCGCGCCGCAGCGGCCGTACGGCGGCCCTCGCGGCGGCCGCCTTCGGTTGCAGGGGAGAGCTCCGAAGCCACGCGGCAACCCTAACCCCAGCGGTAACGGCCAGTTACACGTCTGTCGGTCGGGTGCCTCCGGTGTGGATGGCCCGCACCGTGTGCACCGTGTCGGCCTCCGCGGCGTCCTTGTCGGTGCGGTGCCGAAGCACGCGCGCGAACCGCAGTGCCATGCCGGCGGGGTAGCGGGGAGAGTGCTGCACGCCGTCGAACGCGACCTCGACGACCAGCTCGGGCCGGACCTGTACGACGTGCCCCTCGCGAGCCTTCTCCAGACCGAGCAGCTGCTCGGTCTGCCAGACCAGCATCGCGTCGGTCAGCCCCTTGAACGTCTTGCCCAGCATGACGAACCCGCCGGTGTCGTCGTCTCGGGCGCCCAGGTGCAGGTTGGACAGCCAGCCCTGGCGGCGGCCGTGGCCCCACTCCGCGGCCAGCACGACCAGGTCGAGGGTGTGCCGGGGCTTGACCTTCACCCAGCCCGAACCACGTCGGCCCGCCTCGTAGGGGTCGCCCAACCGCTTGACCACGACGCCCTCGTGGCCGCTGTGCACGGCCTCGGCGAAGAACCCGCGCGCTGCCGTCAGGTCGTCGGTCACGACACGGGGCATGCGCTGCTGCTCGGGCAGCAGCGCGGCGAGGCGGTCCTGCCGCTGCGCCGCCGGCAGGTCGAGCAGGTCCGAGCCGTCGACGTGCAGGAGGTCGAAGTAGTACGTCGTCAGCGGCACCCGGGCGCGGAGCTCGGCGACGTTGGCGCTGCTCGCCGTACGGGAACCGGTCTCCTGGAACGGCCGCGCGCGCCCGGTGTCGTCCAGTGCGACCGCCTCGCCGTCGAGGACCACCGCCGTGGCCGGGAGCGCCAGTGCGGTCTCCACGATCTCCGGGACACGCGCGGTGATGTCGTCGAGGGACCGCGTGAAGACCCGGACCCGGTCGCCGACACGGTGCACCTGCACCCGGATGCCGTCGACCTTCCACTCCACCGCCACCGGCTCGCCACCGGCCGCGGCCTTGAGCAGCGCGGCCTCCACGTCGGCGGCGCTGGACGCGAGCATCGGCCGCAGCGGCTGACCGACCTGCAGCCGGAACCGGTCGAGACCGCGCGCCCCCTCGGCCAGCGCCACGGCGGCCACCGGACCGGTCGCCCCGCGCAGCATCACCGCCCGCCGCACCACGTCGTCGGGTACGCCGGACGCCTCGGCGACGGCCGCCAGCATGACGCCGTCCAGCGCACCCTGCCGGAGCTCGCCCAGCGCCAGCAGCGAGAGGTAGCGCTGCTCGTCGGCCGTGGCGCGGCCGAACAGCTCGGCGAGCAGCTGCGACCGCGCCGCCTGCGAGCCCGCGCCCGCGAGCCCGCTCATCCGCTCGAACGCGTCGTGCACCTCACCGACCGTGAGCGACGGCACCCCGGCCGGCGGCGGCAGCTGCTGCAGGGACCGCCAGCCGACGCCGATCCGGCGCTGGCGCAGCTCGCCGGACAGGTAGCTGACGACGGTCTCGATCTCGTGCGGCTCGGCGGTCCGCAGGGCCGTCGCCAGCAGGCGGGTCTTCGTGGTGCGCGACCTCGTCGCGGAGATATCCCGCGAGGTCGTGACGAGCGACTGGAGGAGCACAGGCATATTGTGCTGTGCCGTGCCGACCGTTACGCCTCCCGACGCCTCCCGCGTGTGGCGTCCGGGCTTCCCGTGCGACGCCGGGGCGACCCTGTCAGCGCTGCGGCGCGGCAGCGGCGACCCGACCTACCAGGTGGACCGCGACGGCAGCATCTGGCGATCCGCGCGTACCCCGGAGGGGCCCGTCACCCTGCACTTGCGCACCGACCGGCGCACCGGCGAGGTCCGCGGCTCGGCCTGGGGCGTTGGCGCCGGTTGGATGCTGGACCGGATGCCGGCCATGCTCGGCGGCGGTGACGATCCCGGCGGGTTCGTCCCGCTGCATCCGCCGCTGCGGGAGGCCCAGCGCCGGCGCCCGGGCTGGCGGGTGCCCGCCACAGGTCTGGTGCTCGAGGCACTGGTGGCCGCCGCGCTGGAGCAGAAGGTCATCGGTCAGGAGGCCTGGTACGGGTGGCGCTGTCTGCTGCGCCGCTTCGGCGAGCCGGCGCCCGGACCCGGGGAGCAGCGGCGGATGCGCGTGCTGCCCACGCCGCGCGACCTGCGGGGGATCCCGTCGTGGGAGTGGCTGCGGTGCCGCGTGGACCCCGCACGCTCCCGGGTCGTGGTGACGGCGGCTCGGGTGGCCGACTCCCTGGAGCGCACCGTCGGGGCGCCGACCGCCGAGGTGGAGCGGCGGCTGCGGTCGCTGCCCGGCGTCGGCGTCTGGACCGCGGCGGAGGTACGCCAGCGCGCCCACGGCGACGCCGACGCGGTGAGCTTCGGCGACTACCACGTGGCCAAGAACGTCGGCTGGGCACTCACCGGTGAACGCGTCGACGACGCCGCGCTGACGACGCTGCTGGCGCCGTACCGCCCGCACCGCTACCGCGTGCAGCGGCTCCTCGAGCTCGCCGGTGCCGGCGCGCCCCGGCGCGGCCCTCGGATGGCGCCGCGCACCCACCTCCCCGGCTGACCGTCGACGGCCGGTACGTGCCAGCGGCGCCCTGCTGCGGAGGTCCATGGCAGGTGCGTCACACCGATGAGGCCGGGGAGCTCCTGACGCGTCACCGGGGGAGGGCGCTACAGCAGGGGGCGGAGCGGCGCGAGCACGCTCTCGCTGAACTTCGCCGCCACGTGCCGACGCTCCCAGGCGCGCAGGGTGAGCTCGCGCGCGTTGCTGCAGTCGGTCTCGAACACCCGCTGCATCTGCTCGGCCAGGTCGCTGTCGTAGAACTCGACGTTGACCTCGTAGTTCCCGGTGAGGCTGATCCGGTCGATGTTGGCCGTCCCGATCGTGGTCCACTGACCGTCGATGGTCCCGGTCTTCGCGTGCACCATCGCGTCCCGGTACAGCATCAGCCGCACGCCGTTGCGCAGCAGCGTGGCGTAGAACCCCCGCGACAGCCAGTCGGCCACCACGTGGTTGGACACCTCGGGCATCAGGATCCGCACGTCGACGCCGCGCCGCGCCGCGGCCAGCAGTGACCTGAGGAAGTCGTCGTCGGGGATGAAGTACGCCTGGGTCAGGTAGATGTGGTGCTGGGCGCGGTCGATCGCCTCCAGGTACATCCCGCGGATGGGGAAGACCCAGGACCGTGGCACGTTGCGGTGCACGCGGATGCGTGCCTCCCACTGGCTGGTGCCCCGGTCGACGAGAGCAGGCAGCTCCGGCGTGCGGCGCAGGTTCCAGAAGTCGACGAAGGCGTTCTGCAGGTCCCACGCGCTCGACCCCTCGATGCGCACGTGGGTGTCCCGCCACTGGGTGGCGTACATCGAGCCGATGTTGTAGCCGCCGACGAAGCCGTCCTCGCCGTCGACGACGAGGATCTTACGGTGGTCGCGCCCCGCTCGGCGCAGGTCGTAGAACCGCCAGCCGGCCGGGAAGACGGGGTACTCCAGGACGTGCAGCGAGTCCGGGAACCGCTTGAAGGCGGAGGGGACGACGAGGTTGGCCCAGGCGTCGTAGATGACGTAGACCTCGACGCCGCGCTCGGCCGCCCGGACCAGCTCGTCCTTGAACTCCTGCCCGACCGCGTCGGACTTCCACATGAACGTCTCGAACAGCACGAGCTCGCGGGCCCCGCGGATGGCGGCCAGCATCGCCTCGTACAGGTCCTCGCCGTAGGTGAACGTGGTGACCGTGGACGCGCCGATCACCGACGACCGCGGCTTGGTGCGCGGGAACTGCGCCGACTGCGGCCGCACCCGCTTACGCCACGCGTCGATGCCGGTCAGCGCGGCGATCACGGTCAGCTGCGCCCCGAGCACGGTCAGCAGGGCGCGTCTGAGGAGACGGCGCACGAACCCGGTGACGCCGCCGTGGCGTCGGCGGACGCCTGCCCCTCTGCTCATCGTGCGCAAATCTACGGCCTCGCACGCCGCCGGGGCCTCCACCGCCGAGCGCGGGGTGTCGGCCCGTGCCCGTACCGTGGTGTCATGCGTCCCGTCACCGACATCGAGCGAAGCGTCGCGCCGTTCAAGGTCGTCTCCGACTACCAGCCCTCCGGTGACCAGCCCGCCGCCATCGACGAGCTCGAGCGCCGGATCAAGGGCGGGGCCGACGACGCGGTGCTGCTCGGCGCCACCGGCACGGGCAAGACCGCGAGCGTGGCGTGGCTCGTCGAGCGACTGCAGCGGCCGACCCTGGTGATGCAGCCCAACAAGACCCTGGCCGCGCAGTTCGCCAACGAGCTGCGGGAGCTCTTCCCCCACAACGCGGTCGAGTACTTCGTCTCCTACTACGACTACTACCAGCCCGAGGCCTACGTCCCGCAGACCGACACCTACATCGAGAAGGACTCCTCGATCAACGAGGAGGTCGAGCGGCTCCGGCACTCCGCGACCAACTCACTGCTCACCCGCCGCGACACGATCGTGGTCGCCACCGTGTCCTGCATCTACGGCCTGGGCACGCCGCAGGAGTACGTCGACCGGATGGTGCGGCTGCGGGTGGGCGAAGAAGTGGAGCGGGAGACTCTTCTGCGCAAGCTGGTGCAGATCCAGTACGCCCGCAACGACCTGGCCGGCACCCGCGGCACGTTCCGGGTCCGCGGCGACACGCTGGAGGTGTTCCCGGTCTACGAGGAGCTCGCCGTACGGGTGGAGTTCTTCGGCGACGAGATCGAGCGGCTCTACACCCTGCACCCGGTGAGCGGCGAGGTCGTCACCGAGGACACCGAGATCTACGTCTTCCCTGCCTCCCACTACGTCGCCGGGCCGGAGCGGATGGAGCGGGCGATCCGCGAGATCGAGGAGGAGCTCGAGCAGCGGCTGACGGAGCTGGAGCGACAGAACAAGCTGCTGGAGGCGCAGCGGCTGCGCATGCGTACCACCTACGACATCGAGATGATGCGCCAGGTCGGCAGCTGCTCCGGCATCGAGAACTACTCCCGCCACCTCGACGGCCGCGCCCGCGGGTCGGCCCCGAACTGCCTGCTCGACTACTTCCCCGAGGACTTCCTGCTGGTCATCGACGAGTCCCACGTGGCCGTGCCGCAGATCGGCGGCATGTACGAGGGCGACATGTCGCGCAAGCGCACGCTGGTCGACCACGGCTTCCGGCTGCCGAGCGCGATGGACAACCGGCCACTGCGCTGGGAGGAGTTCCTGGAGCGGATCGGCCAGACGGTCTACCTCTCCGCGACCCCCGGTGACTACGAGCTGGCCAAGGTGGGCGGCGCGGACAACGTCGTCGAGCAGATCATCCGGCCCACCGGCCTGGTCGACCCCGAGGTCGTGGTCAGGGCGACCCGGGGCCAGATCGACGACCTGATCCACGAGGTGCAGCTGCGCGTCGAGCGCGGCGAGCGGGTGCTGGTCACCACACTGACCAAGAAGATGGCCGAGGACCTCACCGACTACCTCCTCGAGTCCGGGCTGCGCACCCGCTACCTGCACAGCGAGGTCGACACGCTGCGCCGGGTGGAGCTGCTGCGCGAGCTGCGGCTGGGGGAGTACGACGTGCTCGTCGGCATCAACCTGCTGCGCGAGGGCCTGGACCTGCCCGAGGTGTCGCTGGTGGCGATCCTCGACGCCGACAAGGAGGGCTTCCTGCGGTCGGGGAAGTCGCTGATCCAGACCATCGGGCGGGCTGCGCGCAACGTGTCGGGGCAGGTCATCATGTACGCCGATACCGTCACCGACTCGATGCAGTGGGCCATCGACGAGACCAACCGCCGCCGCGAGAAGCAGGTCGCCTACAACAAGGCCGCCGGCGTCGACCCGCAGCCGCTGCGCAAGAAGATCGCCGACATCACCGACATGCTGGCCCGTGAGGACGCCGATACCGAGAAGCTCCTCGGCGGCGGCCGCTCGCAGAGCCGGGGCAAGCCGGTTCCGGGCCTCGGCCGCAGGGCCGACGCGGGCAGCCACGCCGCCGACCTCGCCGGGTTGCCGACCACCGACCTGGCCGACCTCGTCCAGCAGCTGACCGAGCAGATGCACAACGCCGCCGCGGAGCTGCAGTTCGAGGTGGCCGCCCGGCTGCGCGACGAGATCTCGGAGCTGAAGAAGGAGCTGCGCCAGATGGTGGAGGCCGGCGCCCGATGACCCCGTACCGACCCCAAGGAGCACGATGACCGCGGAACGGCAAGAGGCCCGGCCCACGAGCGGCACCGCGAGCGTGGCGTTCCAGGTGACGTTCGATGCCGGCGAGCCGGAGCGGCTGGCCGGCTTCTGGGCCTCGGCGCTCGGCTACGAGACCGACCCGCCCCCGGAGGGCTTCAACTCCTGGCCGGCGTTCCTCGAGTCGATCGGGGTGCCCGAGGACAAGCATGACAGCGCCTGGGCCATCGTCGACCCGCAGCGGGTCAAGCCGCGGCTGTTCTTCCAGAAGGTGCCGGAGGGCAAGACCGCCAAGAACCGCGTGCACCTCGACGTGCACGCCACGCTCGGCGTCGAGCCGGACCAGGTCGACGAGCACCGCGAGGACGCGGTGCACCGTCTGGAGTCACTGGGTGCCACGCGCGTGGAGGAGCACTCGGAGATGGGCCTGACCTGGGTCGTGATGACCGACCCCGAGGGCAACGAGTTCTGCGTGAGCTGACCCCGGCTGACCCGGTCTGACCACGCCCGACCGGCCCCGACAAGCCCCGGCCAGTGGTCCGTTGGGCCGGGCTCGGCCGCCCGCGGGCGGCCCCCGAAAAACTTCATCGCCCTGTAACGCGTCGGAGTGGATATTTCTTTGCCGTTTGGGCACCATCAGGGTGAAGGATTGTTGACAATCCTACAGCGGCGCCGAGTGGCGCCGCCAATGCGTAGAAGGGAGGTCGTCGATGTCATCGGTCACGCCAGTGAGGTTCCCAGAGCATCGCCCGCAGCTGCAGGTCACCTGGTCCGATCCCGAGACATCGGCGACCGGCTTCGTCGTGGTCGACCGGCTGGTCTGCGGGATCGCCACCGGCGGCCTCCGCACCCGCGCCGGCTGCACCATGGAGGAGGTCGCCGACCTGGCGTCCGAGATGTCGCTGAAGACGGCCCTCTACGGGCTCCCGGTCGGCGGCGCCAAGGGCGGGATCGACTACCCCTCGGACGCCCCGGACGTCGACGAGGTCCGGGAGCGCTTCCTGCTGGCCGTCAAGCCTCTCCTCGACTCGGTCTGGGCGACCGCGGGCGACCTCGGCACCCCGCAGGCCCGGCTCGACGGGGTGTTCCAGCGCGCCGGCCTGGGCTCCTCGTCCATGCGGGCACCGCTGCAGCGCAGTGACGACCCCGAGGCCGAGGCGGCCCGGGTCGGCCGGCTGTTCGCCGACGTCGACGAGGGCCTGCTCATGTCGGACCTGATCGGCGGCTACGGGGTGGCGGAGGCGACCCTGCAGGCGATGGTCCTCCTCCAGCTCGAACCGGCCGCAACCCGAGCCGTCGTCCAGGGGTTCGGCGCGATGGGCGGGTCGACCGCGCTGTACCTGCACCGGGCCGGCGTCAAGGTGGTCGCGCTCTCCGACGCGCGGGGGCTGATCGTCAACACCGCCCGCGGGCTCGACGTGCCCGTCCTGCTGGCGACCCGTCAGCCCGGAGGCGTCATCGACCGGAGCCGGCTGCGCGTCGACGACACCGAGGCGCCGCTCGACGCCTGGCTCGACATCGAGACCGACGTGCTCGTGCCGGCGGCGGTGTCGTACACGATCGACGAGCGCAACTGCGACGCGGTGAGTGCCCGCCTTGTGGTCGAGGCCGCCAACGTGCCGGTCACCGTGGCGGCGGAGCAGCGGCTCGTCGACCGTGGGGTCGTGGTGATCCCCGACTTCGTCGCCAACGCCGGTCCGGCGGCCTGGGCCTGGTGGGTCATGTTCGGCTGCGTGCAGGGTCCGGAGGATGCCCGGCAGATGCTGAGCGCGCACATCCGCCCGGTCGTGGCGTCGCTGATGATGGCGTGGGTCAACGGCCAGCCGTCGCTGCGGGTCGCCGCCCGGGAGATCGCGGAGCGCAACCTCGCGATCGCCGAGGCGAAGTACGGCGGCGTGACCCCGGCCATGCCGCTGTTCACCGCCGGCGCCGCGGCCGCCGCCGGATCGCTCGAGCAGACCGCCTGACGCGACTCCCCGGGCCGGCTAGCGCAGGTCCCAGAGCACCGGTGTGGTGAGGACGCCGTACGCCGGCATGCGCAGCGCGCCGTAGACGGCGTCGAGCAACGTGGCGCCGCTGCCGGACGCGGCGGTGGCGGCCGCGGGGCTCTCGCTGGACTGCGCGGGCCGTAGCGCCTGGAGCATGGCCGGCTTGGGAAGCGTCTTCACCTCGACGTCCTCCCGCCTCAGCCCGGTGCGCGCGCAGGCCAGGTCCACGGCGTCGGCGAGCCCGCCGAGCTCGTCCACCAGGCCACGGTCGCGGGCGTCGGCGCCGGTCCACACTCGGCCCTTGGCGACGTCCCGCAGCTGTTGCACGTCCATGCCGCGGTCGAGGGCGGCCTTGCCGGTGAAGTCGTCGTACACCCGGTCCAGCCACGCTTCCAACCGCTGCCACTCGTCCTCGGTGAACTCGCGCTGGGTGGAGAACATCTCGGCCTGGCGGCCGGTCGAGACGGTCTCGACGCGCACCCCGAACCGCTGCAGGGCGTCACGGATCACCTGCTTGCCGGCGAGGACGCCGATCGAGCCGGTGATCGTCCCGGCGCTGGCCATGACCGCGTCGGCCGGCATCGCGATGTAGTAGCCACCGGACGCGGCGACCGAGCCCATCGAGGCGACGACCGTGCGTCCGGACTCGCGGGTGCGCAGCACCTCCCGGCGCAACGCGTCGGAGGCGACGTAGGAGCCGCCCGGGCTGTCCACGCGGAGCACGACCGCGCGCACGGCGTCGTCCTCGCGGGCGGCGCGCAGCGCGGCTCCGAGCGTGTCCGCTCCGATCGAGCGCCCGCGCAGCGGGGACCCGCCGTGCGAACGGCCGAGGTGGATGGGGCCGGAGGCCTGGACCACCGCCACCACCGGACGGTTCCGGGCGCTGATCCGATGCGCCGGGCTGGACTCCGGCCGCTTGCGGTAGCGCTCGACGTAGCGCAGGCGCGCCGGGGGCAACGCGGCGCGCGTCGCCGTGTAGACCTCGTCGCGGTAGCCGAGCCGGTCCACCAGGCCGAGCCCCACGGCCTCGTCGGCGTGCAGCGGGGCCCGCTCCACCGCGGCGCGCACCGCCTCGGCCGTCATGCCGCGCCCCTCGGCGACCGCGTGCACGATGGAATCCATCGCCGACTCGGTCAGCCGCTCGGCCATCTCCCGGTGCGCGTCGGTCATGCTGGACCGCAGGAACATGTCGGCGGCGGTCTTGTACTCCTGCCGCTGCGACATCTGCGGGGAGATGCCCGCCCGGTCCAGCGCCTCCCGCAGGAACACTCCCTGGGCGACCACGCCGGTGAGGCCCACGTCGCCGGACGGCTGCAGCCAGATCTCGTCGAAGCCGGTCGCGAGGAAGTAGGACACGTTGCCGGGGCCCATCTCGCCGTACGACTCCGACCAGCAGACAGCCTTCTTGCCGCTCCGGCGGAACTCCTGCACGGCCGCGCGCAGCTCGCCTGCCATCGCCAGCGTCGGCTGCGCAGCCCCGACATGGGCGACCAGGCCGACGACGTCGGGGTCCTCCGCGCCCTGGCTCAGCCCCTGCACCAGGTGTCGGAGCACGGGCACGTGCCGTGCGCGGGCGGCCTCGACCGGCGTGGACGGCGGCGCCTCCGCGACGCCCCGCGACAGGTCCAGCTCGAGCAACAGCTTCGTCGGTGCCTCGTCGCCGGTGACCCGGGCGCGTACCTGACGGACGAGGGCAGCGGGTCTGGTCTCCATGCGACTCACCCTAGGGCGGGGTCCACCGCCCCGGACTCGTCGGGCCGAGGGGCAGCATGGGACAATGACGGCTCGCGTGGAGGGGAGTACTCCTTCGCGGCGGGGTCGTCACCACGATGGTCTGGGCAGTCGCTGCATCCTGCACCCATCCGGCCCTGCCGGCCTGTGCGCTCGCTGCACCAGGCGGAAGAGACCTCCGGGCCGGCCCTTAGTCTGTCCGGAGGAGGTCAGCTCTTGAACATCCCCGAGTGGGTCTGGTGGGCCACGGTGGTGATCACCGTGTCGTTCCTGCTCGTCGACGTCGTGGTCATCGGCCGTCGTCCGCACGAGCCGTCGATGAAGGAGGTCAGCCGCCACCTGGCGTTCTACCTCAGCCTCGCAGTCGTGTTCGGGCTGGGGGTGTGGTTCTTCGCCGGTGCGCAGTACGGCGGCGAGTTCTTCGCCGGCTGGCTGACCGAGTACTCGCTGTCGGTCGACAACCTGTTCATCTTCATCATCATCATGAGCAAGTTCGCCGTGCCGCGGCAGTACCAGCAGACCGCACTGATGATCGGCATCGTGCTCGCGCTGATCATGCGGGGCATCTTCATCGCCATCGGCGCCGCCGCGATCGCGAACTTCTCGTGGGTCTTCTACATCTTCGGTGCGTTCCTCATCTACACCGCCGTCCATCTGGCCAAGGAGGGCCAGGAGGACGAGGACGAGTTCGAGGAGAACCGGCTGATCCGGTTCGTGGAGCGCCGCTTCCCGGCCACGAAGGACTACCACGGCGTCAAGCTCGTGGTGACGGAGAACGGCAAGAAGCTCATCACGCCGATGCTGCTGGTGATGCTGGCGTTGGGCACCACCGACCTGCTGTTCGCGCTGGACTCGATCCCGGCGATCTACGGCCTGACGTCCGAGCCGTACCTGGTGTTCACCGCCAACGTGTTCGCGCTGATGGGCCTGCGGCAGCTGTACTTCCTCATCGGTGGGCTGCTCAAGCGGCTGGTCTACCTCAGCTACGGGCTCGCGTTCCTGCTCGCGTTCATCGGCGTGAAGCTCGTGCTCGAGGCCCTGCACCTCAACGAGCTGTCGTTCATCAACGGCGGCGAGCACATCGAGTGGGCGCCCGAGATCCCGATCTGGCTGTCCTTGACGATCATCATCGGCACCCTGGCGGTCACCGCGGTCGCGAGCCTGCTCAAGACCCGCAGCGACGCCAAGGAGCCGCTCACGGAGGAGCTGAAGGAGGAGGCGGGACCGCCGGACGAGGTCCCCGGTCGGGGCCGCGAGGCCGAGGAGGCCGGCTCGCGACGGCACGGAACCAACGACTGAGCGAGAGGATCTCGTGGCCACAGCCCCCGACGTTCTGCTGAACAACGGCGTCTCCATGCCCCAGCTGGGTTTCGGGGTGTGGCGGGTCTCGGCCGCCGAGACCGAGGAGGTGGTCGGACGGGCGCTGGAGGCCGGCTACCGGAGCATCGACACCGCCGCGATGTACGGCAACGAGGAGGGCGTCGGTCGCGCGGTAGCGGCGTCGGGGGTCCCCCGCGACGAGGTGTTCGTGACCAGCAAGCTGTGGAACGACCAGCACGGCTACGACGCCGCGCTGAAGGCCTTCGACGCGAGCCACCAGCGGCTCGGCCTCGACCACATCGACCTCTACCTCATCCACTGGCCGGTCCCGTCCCTGGGCCTGTACGTCGAGACGTTCCGCGCGCTGACCCGGGTGCTCGACGACGGCAGGGTGCGGGCGGTCGGCGTGTCCAACTTCGAGCCGGAGCACCTGCGCCGGGTGATCGACGAGGTCGGGACCACCCCGGCCGTCAACCAGGTCGAGCTGCACCCGTACCTGCAGCAGGGCGACCTGCGCGCCTTCCACGCCGAGCACGGGATCGCCACCGAGGGCTGGCGGCCGCTGGGCCGGGGCGGTGACCTGCTGCGCGAGCCGGTCGTGGCCACGACCGCGGAGAAGTACGGCAGGACCCCGGCGCAGGTGGTGCTGCGCTGGCACCTCCAGCTCGGCAACATCGTGATCCCCAAGTCGGCCACGCCGGCACGGATCAGGGAGAACTTCGACGTGTTCGGCTTCGAGCTCGCCGACGACGACATGGCCGCGTTCGCTGAGCTCGACCGCGGCACCCGGCTCGGGATGCATCCCGACGAGGTCTGAGGAGGCTCAGACGGGGGCGGGCTCCTTCTCGTACGGCGGCACCTCCGTGTCGATGCCGGGGATGCCGCGGCCGCGGATGGAGGCCCGGGTGGTCTCCGGCACGAACAGCAGCCCGACCGCGCCGACGACGCAGGCGCCCATCATGTAGAAGGCGGGCACGAGGGCGCTCCCGGTCACCTCGATCAGCTTCTCGTTCGCGTACAGCGCCGTGCCGCCGAACAACGCGGTCGACACGTTGTAGGCGATCGCGAACCCGGCGAAGCGCACGTGCGTGGGGAACATCGCGGGGAAGGTCGCGGAGATCGTGCTCAGCTGCATGACGTACAGCAGACCGAGGACGCCGAACCCGACCAGCGCGACCGCGAAGTCCTGCGCCATCAGCAGGTACGCCGGTACCGCCAGCACGAACAGGCCGACGAGCGAGATCCACCACATCGGCTTGCGTCCGAAACGGTCCGACAGCCGCCCGGCGAACGGGATCACCGCCATCATCCCGACCTGGCCGAGGATCACCACCAGGAGCGCCGGCGTCTCCGCCATGCTGAGCGTCTCCTGCAGGTACGTCGGTGTGTAGGCGAGCAGCGTGTAGTTGCACACGTTGAGCGCGACGACGAGGGCAGCGAGCGCGAACAGCGGCCGCCTGTAGTCGCGGAACAGGTCCCTGAACTCGGTCTTGAGGCTGGTCTCGCTCTCGTGCGCACTCTGCAGCTCCTGGAACACCGGGGTGTCCTCGAGCCTCGACCGCAGGTACAGCCCGACGACGCCGAGCGGACCCGCCATCAGGAACGGGATCCGCCAGCCCCAGTCGGTCATCGCCTGCTCACCGACGATCGTGGCGGTCACCAGCACCGCCGACGCCCCGAGCGTGAAGCCCGCCAGCGTGCCGAACTCCAGGAAGCTGCCGAAGAACCCGCGCCGGCGGTCCGGTGAGTACTCGGCCATGAACGTCGCGGCGCCGCCGTACTCGCCACCGGCGGAGAAGCCCTGCACGACACGCAGCAGGACGAGCAGGATTGGCGCCCACACGCCGATCGTGTCGTGGCTGGGCAGCAGACCGATGCAGAACGTGGCGGCGGCCATCAGCAGGATCGTGGCCGCCAGCACCGCCTTGCGGCCCAGCTTGTCGCCGAGCGGGCCGAGGACGATGCCGCCCAGCGGCCGGAACAGGAACGACACCGCGAACACGGACAGCGTCGCCGCCGTCCCCATGTTCGGGAAGAACTGCGCCGTGATGTAGGTGGTCGCGTAGGCGTAGACGCCGTAGTCGAACCACTCGGTCATGTTCCCCATGGCGGAGGCGCCGATGGCGCGATGCAGGGTCTGGGGCGACTCCTCGGTCGGCGGGACGCTGGAACCTGTGGCTGCGGCTCCTTCCGGCGACATGGCTCTCCTCTCGGACTCGTGCGGGGTGAGACATACCCAACCGAGGGAGCCTGTGACATTCCCGGGGCCCGACCGCCCCAGGTCGCCACGCGGGCCCACCCGGCGCGGTCCGGGAAGACTAAGCGTCACACCGACGCGCTGACCGCCTCCGCCCAGATGTCGAGCGCCGTGTCGATCTGCTCGCCGTTGACGACCAGCGCCGGAATCATGCGGACCACGTTGTTGTAGGCACCGCACATCAGCAGCATCAGGCCGCGTTCACCTGCCTCGCGCTGCACGCGCGCCGCGGCCTCCGGGTCGGGCTGCCCGTCAGCCGTGACGAACTCGCTGCCGAGCATCAGCCCGAGGCCGCGCACGTCACCCACCGCGGCATGCTCGGTCGCCACCTTCTGCAGCCCGGTGAGCAGCCGCTGCCCCATCCCGGCGGCGTTTTCGACGAGGTTCTCCCGCTCGATCACGTCGATGGTCGCCAGTGCGGCCGCGCAGGAGACCGGGTTGCCGCCGTACGTTCCGCCCTGCGACCCCGGCCACGCCCTGCGCATGATCTCCTCGGGCGCGGCGATCGCGGACAGCGGGAAGCCGCTGGCCAGGCCCTTGGCGGTGATGAGGACGTCGGGGCGCACGTCGAAGTGGTCGTGCCCCCAGAACCGGCCGGTGCGCCCGAAGCCGGTCTGCACCTCGTCGACCACCAGCAGGATGCCGTGCCGGTCGGCGCGCTCACGCAGCCCGGCCAGGAACCGCGGCGGCGCGGGCACGTAGCCTCCCTCGCCGAGCACCGGCTCGACGAAGAAGGCCGCGGTGTCGGCCGCGGGGGAGGTGGTGGCCAGCACGTAGTCCAGCTCTCGCAGCGCGAAGTCGGTGGCGGTGTCCTCGTCCCAGCCGTAGCGGAAGGCGTACGGGAACGGTGAGACCGCGACGCCGGACGGCAGCGGCCCGATCCCGGCGCGGAACTTGGTGCCCGAGGTGGTGAGCGACGCCGCGCCGTACGTGCGGCCGTGGAAGGACCCGTGGAACACCAAGATGTTGGGCCGGGCGGTCGCGTGCCGCACCAGCCGCATGGCGGCCTCCACGGCCTCGCTGCCGGAGTTGACGAAGAACGTGCTGTCCAGGCCCGCCGGCAGCACGTCGCCGAGCCGCCCGCTGAGCTCGCGCAGCGGCTGGCTGAGCATCGTCGTGTACTGCCCGTGGATGAGACGGGCTGCCTGGCGCTGCACTGCCTCGACGACGTGCGGGTGACAGTGCCCGGTCGAGGTGACACCGATGCCCGCGGTGAAGTCGAGGTGTCGCCGGCCGTCCTCGTCGTACACGTAGACGCCCTCGGCGTGGTCCACCACGACCGGGGTCGCCTGCTTCAGCAGGGGTGACAGGTTGGCCATGCTCTCGCCTCCATCGCAAGCGTGGGTCGTTCGACTCTGCGGACGCTATCGCGGCAGCGACCGTGTGTGCAGGCCCGTCAGTCGCCGACGGGGAGCGGCACCAGCCGCAGCACGGCGTCATGCATGTGCGCGCGCATCACGTCGATCGCGGCGTGGCGGTCGCCGGCGCGGATGGCGTCGACGATGACGGCGTGCTCGTGCGCGAGGTCGTCGGGTACGACGTAGGTGTCGGCCAGCGCGGCCATGCACATCCTGGTCTCCACCAGCAGCGTGCTGGCCATCCGCTGCAGCCGCGGGCTGCCGGACTCCGACACCAGCAGCTCGTGGAAGGCCGCGTCGCTCTCGCTGAGCCTCGTGGTGGGCCCGCGCTCCGCGGCTGCGGAGAGCCGCTCGACCGAGCGATCGAGGCGCCTGGCCGAGGCGTCGGAGTTGTCGTGCGTCATGATCTCGAGCACGGCCGCGGTCTCGATCGCCAGCCGCGCGGTGTAGATGTCACGGATGTCGTCCTCGGACAGCGTGACGACGAACAGCCCACGGTGCGGGACGCTCTCCAGCAGCTGTTCCTGGACCAGCCGCTGCATGGCCTCGCGCAACGGGCCGCGGCTCACGCCGAGCTGCTCCGCCAGGTGCGCCTCCCCGACCTGGTCGCCCTGGGCGAAGTCACCGGACATGATCGCCTCGCGGAGCTGGTCGGCGATCAGCGTGGAGGTGGGTACGCGCTCGATCGGCTTCACGTGCTCTCGTGGTCTCATCGGTCCGCCTCTCCCGTGGCGTTGCGTGCAGGCGTGCGGAACAGCGCCCCGAGGCCGTGTCGCCGGTCGTGCCGGCCGAGCAGGCGCAGCCCCTCCCAGGCCGACACCTGGATCGCGGTGAGCACCGGCTTGCCCACATGCTCCTCCAGGGCGTCCAGGTGCGCGACGGTGTGCAGCGCGGTGTCGGGCATCAGGAGCACCTCGGCGTCCGGGTCGTCGCCGGCAGCGGCCATCGCGAGCACCCGGTCGCGGCCGAGCGTGCCGACCTCCGCGGCGGTGTAGATGTCGTGGCTGCTGGCGCGGACGACGTCGAGCCCGGCGTGGCCCAGGAAGTCGGCGAACAGCCGCGTGACGTCGTCGGGGTACGTGGCGACGACCGCGACCCGGCGTACGCGCAGGGCGCGCGCGGCGCGTACGAAGGCCAGCGAGGTGCTCGACGCCGGCACACCCGCGGACTTCGCCAGCGCCTCGGCCTGGTCGTGAGCGCCCTCCCAGCCGTAGACGAAACTGCCGCTGGTGCACGCCCACACCACCGCGTCGGGCGAGTGCGGTGCCAGCGCGGCCGCACCGTCGGCGAGCCGGTCGTCGCGGCCCCAGTCGAGCAGTGCGTCGGCCCGGTGCGCGTCCTCGACCATCACCGTGTGGTGCACCGGCAGGGCGACGCCGGGTCCCAGCATCTCGGCCAGGCGCGGGAAGTCGTCCTCGGCGGAGAACCCGGGGTAGAGGATGCCGACGGTCGTCATGGGCACAGGGACAGACGCCTTCTGTTCAGACATTGTTGACAATCCTACAGGTTCTCCATAGCGTCGGCCATGCTCCCCGAGAGCTCCGCGCACCGCCGAGCCCGCGACGAAGAGGTGCCCCATGGCCCGGTACATCGACATCTCGCTGCAGAAGCGGGGGGCCACCTGCGTGGCCCGGCTGCTCGACGAGCAGGCGCCGCGGACCTGTGCGGCCGTCTGGGACGCACTCCCGCTGGGGTCCGACGTCTACCACGCCAAGTACGCCCGCAACGAGGTCTACACGTTCGTGCCGACGTTCGCCGAGGTGGCGCCGGGCCGGGAGAACACCACCATCACGCCGATCCCCGGTGACGTCGTCTACTTCCCGTTCGAGCAGTGGCAGATGGCCAACGTCGGGTACGGCTACGCCCCCGACTCCGTGCAGCGGGAGGCGGAGCATGTCATCGACCTCGCGGTCTTCTACGAGCGCAACAACCTGCTGCTGAACCCCGACGTGGGGTTCGTGCCCGGCAACGTGTTCGCCACGATCGTGCGCGGCCTCGACGCGATGGCGGCGGCGGCGCAGGACCTGTGGCGTCGCGGGTTCGAGGGCGAGACGCTGCACTTCGCCCGGCACGAGGGCGAGCTCTGACATCAGACCGCGGTGGCGAGGGTCGACGGCGGATACGTGACAGCCGAGTCGAACAGGCGCTGCCCGTTGGGCTCGATCGTCGCCCCGGCGGCCCGCATCGCCGCCCACATCGACACCTGGTTGGCGGTGAGCACCGGCTTGCCGAGCGCCGCCTCGAGCGGCGCGATGACGCCGTAGGTGCCCAGGTTGGTGCAGCTGATGAAGACCGCGTCGGCGTCGGGGTGGTCGGCCGCCACCGCGAGATCGTGGACCGTGGGGCCGGTGACCCGCCAGATCCGCTCGCCCAGGCCGAGCTCGCGGCCGGACAGCACCTGCACGCCCGCCTCCTCGAGGAACATGTGCAGGCGCAGCGTCAGGCTGGGCACGTACGGCGTGGCGACCGCGAGCTTCTCGATGCCCAGGTGCCCGAGGGCCTCGAGCAGGGCGCCGGAGGTGGTGACGGCCTTCGGTGCGCCGGCCGCCAGCATCTGCTCGCGCATCGCGGCCTCGCCGGGCACGCCCCGCACGAAGCTGCCCGAGGCGCACAGGTAGACCACCACCTCCGGCTCCGCGGCGAGCAGGTTGGACGTGCTCGCGTGCAGGGTCTCGTCGGTGCTGATCAGCTCGGCCATCTCCACGCTCGAGGACATCGGGTGGAACGCCGTCCGGGTCAGCAGGAGCGAGATGTTGTCGGGTACCCAGCGCCAGATCTCCCGGTCCAGGGCGAAGTCGTAGGGCACGATCACGCCGTAGGCGTGCTCCTCCCAGGCGTCCCAGCCGTGGTGTGTCTCACCCATGATCGCCCGTCCCGTCATGAAGGCAATGTGCCCCGTAGCGATTGTTGACAATCCTACGATCCATGCATAACGTGACACGCGCTTCCGCTACCGTGCAACCTCCAGGTCCGATCCGAGGAGGCATATGACCGCGCCCACCGTCACGGTGCTGCACGGCGGGGAGCTCCCGCCCAACCTGGGCGAGATCGAGAGACTGGCGCAGGTGCGCACCGCCCGCGCCGACGGCCTGGCCGAGGCGCTGCGCGGCTCCGACGTCCTGCTCACCTGGGACTTCACCACGCCGGCGCTGGGCTCGGCGTGGGCCGGTGCCGACCGGCTGCGCTGGGTGCACACCGCCAGCGCCGGCATCGACAACGTGCTGACCGCCGACGTGCGGGACAGCGACGTGGTCGTCACCAACTCGCGCGGCGTGTTCGAGACACCGATCGCCGAGTACGTGACCGGGCTGGTGCTGATGACGGCGAAGGACATGCTCGGCACCTGGCAGCGCCAGCAGCGCCGGGAGTGGGAGCACCGCGAGACCCGCCGCGTGCAGGGCCGAGAGGCCGTGGTCGTCGGCGTCGGGCCGATCGGCCGCGCGGTGGGCCGGATGCTCGCCGCGGTCGGGTTGCGGGTCCGGGGCGTCGGGCGTACGCGCCGCAGCGCCGACCCCGACTTCGGCGAGGTCGCCGCCGGCGACGACCTGGGTGCCGTGGTGGCCGGTGCCGACTACCTGGTGCTGGTGGCTCCGCTGACCGAGCAGACCCGCGGCATGGTCGACCGTGACGTGCTGGCGGCGATGCCGTCGTCGGCGATGCTCGTCAACGTCGGGCGGGGCGAGCTGGTGGTCGAGGACGACCTGGTGCGGGCGTTGCAGGCCGGTGACATCGCCGCGGCGGCCCTCGACGTCTTCGAGAAGGAGCCGCTGCCGCCGGACTCACCCCTGTGGACGATGCCGCACGTGCTCGTGTCGCCGCACATGTCGGCCGATACGGTCGGGTGGCGCGACGATCTCGCCGCGTTGTTCCTGGAGAACCTCGGCCGCTGGTGCCGGGGCGAGCAGCTGCGCAACGTGGTGGACAAGCAGCTGGGCTACGTGCCGTCGACATGAGAGGCAGGCAGGGATGAGCGGGTCGGACGTGGCCGAATGGTCGGCGACCGAGCTGGTGGCGGCGTACTCGCGGCGCGAGCTGTCGCCGGTGGAGGCCACCGAGGCCGTGCTGCGACGCATCGAGCGTGCCGACGCGAGAGTCAACGCCTTCTGCCTCGTCGACCGCGACCGCGCGCTGGCCGATGCCCGGGCAGCCGAGAACCGCTATGCCGAGGGCACCACACTCGGACCGGTCGACGGCGTGCCGACGTCGATCAAGGACATCTTCCTGACCAGGGGCTGGCCGACGCTGCGCGGTTCCCGGGCGATCGAGCCCGACCAGCCGTGGGAGGAGGACGCCCCGTCCGTCGCGCGGCTGCGCGAGAGTGGGGCCGTTCTCGTCGGCAAGACGACCACTCCGGAGCTGGCCTGGAAGGGCGTCACCGACTCGCCACTGACCGGGGTCACACGCAACCCGTGGGACCCGACACGGACTGCGGGCGGGTCGAGCGGCGGTGCCGGGGCTGCCGTGGCGCTGGGCATGGCGCCCCTGGCCATGGGCACCGACGGCGGCGGCTCGGTGCGGATCCCGGGGTCGTTCTGCGGGGTCGTCGCGCACAAGCCCACCTACGGCCGCATCCCGCACTATCCCGCGAGCCCGTACGGCACGCTCGCGCACGCCGGGCCGATGACCTGGACGGTCGAGGACACGGCGCTGATGCTCGACGTGCTCAGCGGCTTCGACTCACGCGACTGGTCGGCGATGCCGCCGCCGACGCTGTCGTACGTCGACAGCCTCCGCACCGGCGTGCAGGGGCTGACGGTGGCGTTCAGCGCCGACCTCGGCTACGTCGACGTCGACCCGGAGGTGGCGACCCTGGTCAAGGAGGCCGTGCAGGTGCTCAGCGGCCTCGGGGCCCGGGTCGAGGAGGTGGACCCCGGCTTCACCGACCCGGTCGAGGCGTTCCAGGTGCTGTGGTTCTCCGGCGCCGCGCAGACGGTGCGCAACTACACGCAGCAGCAGCTGGAGGTGCTGGAGCCCGCGCTACGGGGGGTCTGTGAGCAGGGCGCGCGTTTCAGCGCCCTCGACTACCTGCAGGCCATGCAGGAACGGATGGCGCTCGGCATCGGGATGGGCGCCTTCCACGAGCGCTACGACCTGCTGGTGACGCCGACCATGCCGCTGGCGGCCTTCGAGGCCGGCGTGGAGGTGCCCGGGGGATGGCCGGCCGAGCGCTGGACCAGCTGGGCCCAGTTCAGCTACCCGTTCAACATGACGCAGCAGCCGGCGGCGACCGTGCCGTGCGGATTCACCTCCGCGGGACTGCCGGTGGGCCTGCAGATCGTCGGCCCGCGGCACGCCGACGAGCGGGTGCTGGCGGCGGCGAAGGCGTACGAGGACGCGACCGACTGGACGAGTCGGCGGCCCTCCCTCGACTGAGCGGTCGGGACGACCACGCAGCAACCGGCGTTTTCAGCGCCCAGCAGCGGCGGTCGGGAGCCCGGCAGTGGCCGGGACCTTCCTGCAAGGCCCGGCGCTGCCGTCACCAGCCGCGGGCGCGCCACTCGGTCAGGTGCGGTCGCTCCGCGCCGAGGGTCGTGTCGTTGCCGTGGCCGGGGTAGACCCACGTCTCGTCGGGCAGCCGGTCGAAGACCTTGCGCTCGACGTCGCCGACCAGGGTCTCGAAGTCCTCAGACGACCATGTCTTGCCCACCCCGCCGGGGAACAGGCAGTCGCCGGTGAACAGGTGCGGGTGTCCCTCCGGGTCGTCGTACAGCAGCGCGATCGACCCGGGGGTGTGCCCGACCAGGTGGATGACCTCCAGCTCGCAGCGCCCGACCGAGACCCGTTCGCCGTCGTCGACCCGACGGTTCACGTCGACCGGGAGCTCGTCGGCGTCCTCGGCCCCGGCGACGGTGGCGGCGCCGGTCTTCGCCACCACCTCCGTCAGCGCCTGCCAGTGGTCGCCGTGCCGGTGCGTGGTCACCACGGTCTGCAGGGGCGTGTTCCCGACCAGCGTGAGGAGGGTGTCCGCCTCGTTGGCCGCGTCGATCAGCAGCTGCTCGTCGGTGTGCCGGCAGCGCAGCAGGTAGGCGTTGTTGTCCATCGGACCGACGGCGACCTTGGAGATGATCAGGTCGGTCAGCTCGCGCACGTCGGGTGTGCCGCCGACGGTCACGGCGCCGTGGTAGGCCACGGGTGTCTCCTTTCGGGTTCGGCGGTCGTCACCGCCAGGATGCGGGCTCGGGCAACGACCCACCGCGGGAGGGGCCTGCCGACTGCGGGCCCGTCACCACGACTCGGCCACGATCGTCGAGGACGTGCTCGACGGAGGTGTCGGCGATGCTGCGGACAAGGGTGTCGGCGGACATCTCTAGCATCTGCAGCATGGCTGGCGTGTCCGCTGTCGTCGGTGGCGACCCCATCGACCCTCTCCCATCGTCGCGACGTGTGGAGCGGAGAACTCTCCGGAACCTATCGGGTCACCTCGCCGCGGTGCACCTTGTGCCGCCGGATATCATCGCGAAAGTGTGTTCGAAGAGGATGAGTGTGTCGCGAGGGGCGTTCCGTGGCTGACCAGCTGATCGTGCGGGGCGCGCGCGAGCACAACCTCAAGGACATCTCCCTGGACCTCCCCCGTGACGCGATGATCGTGTTCACCGGGCTGTCGGGATCCGGCAAGTCCAGCCTGGCGTTCGACACGATCTTCGCCGAGGGTCAGCGGCGCTACGTCGAGAGCCTGTCGGCCTACGCCCGCCAGTTCCTCGGCCAGATGGACAAGCCCGACGTCGACTTCATCGAGGGCCTGTCACCCGCGGTGTCGATCGACCAGAAGTCGACCTCGCGCAACCCGCGGTCGACCGTCGGCACGATCACCGAGGTCTACGACTACCTGCGGCTGCTCTACGCTCGCGCCGGGCGGCCGCACTGCCCGGTCTGCGGCCGGCCCATCGTCCGGCAGACGCCGCAGCAGATCGTCGACCGCGTCCTCGAGCTCGAGGCGGGCGCCCGCTTCCAGGTGCTGGCCCCGGTGGTGCGTGGCCGCAAGGGCGAGTACGCCGACCTGTTCCGCCAGCTGCAGACCCAGGGCTACTCCCGGGTGCGGGTCGACGCGGAGACGCACCTGCTGACCGAGCCGCCCAAGCTCAACAAGCAGCAGAAGCACACCATCGAGGTGGTCGTCGACCGGCTGCAGGTCAAGGAGTCGGCCAAGCGCCGGCTGACCGACTCGGTGGAGACCGCGCTCGGCCTGTCCGGGGGGCTGGTCACCCTTGACTTCGTCGACCTGCCCGAGGACGACCCGCACCGCGAGCGCGTGTTCTCCGAGCACCTGGCGTGCCTGTACGACGACCTGTCGTTCGAGGAGCTCGAGCCGCGGTCGTTCTCGTTCAACTCGCCCTACGGCGCCTGCACCGAGTGCCACGGCATCGGCACCCGGATGGAGGTCGACCCGGAGCTCGTCGTACCCGATCCGTCCAAGTCGCTGCACGAGGGCGCCCTGTCGCCGTGGTCGGCCGCGCACGTGTCCGACTACTTCGCCCGGCTGGTCGAGGCGCTCGCCGACGAGCTGCACTTCAGCACCACCGCCCCGTTCGAGTCGCTGCCGGTCAGGGCCCGCAACGCCCTGCTGCGCGGGCACCGCACCAAGGTGCACGTGCGCTACCGCAACCGCTACGGGCGCGAGCGGTCCTACTACTCCCCGTTCGAGGGAGTGATCCCCTACGTCGAGCGACGGCACCGCGAGGCGGAGACCGACACCAGCCGTGAGCGGTTCGAGGGCTTCATGCGCGAGGTGCCGTGCCCCGCCTGCGACGGCGCCCGGCTGAAGCCGGTATCGCTGGCGGTGTCCCTCGGCGGCATCAGCATCGCCGAGCTGTGCGCGATGCCGATCGGGGAGGCCGCGGAGTTCCTCAACACCCTCGACCTGACCCCACGCCAGCGGCAGATCGCCGAGCGGGTGCTGAAGGAGATCAACGAGCGGCTGCGGTTCCTGCTCGATGTCGGGCTGCACTACCTCACCCTGGACCGGCCGTCGGGCTCGTTGTCCGGCGGCGAGGCGCAGCGGATCAGGCTGGCCACCCAGATCGGCGCCGGGCTGGTGGGCGTGCTGTACGTCCTCGACGAGCCGTCGATCGGCCTGCACCAGCGCGACAACCATCGGCTGATCGAGACGCTGAAGCGGCTCCGCGACCTCGGCAACACGCTGATCGTGGTCGAGCACGACGAGGACACCATCCGCACCTCCGACTGGGTCGTCGACATCGGTCCGGGGGCCGGCGAGCACGGCGGTCAGGTGGTGGTGTCCGGTCCGGTGCAGGACCTGCTCGACCATCCCGACTCGATCACCGGCGCCTACCTCGCGGGTCGCGAGGAGATCCCGCTGCCGACGGCCCGGCGTCCGCGCACGCCGGGCCGGGAGATCACGGTCCGCGGTGCCCGCGAGCACAACCTGCGCAACCTCGACGTCTCGTTCCCGCTCGGTGTGTTCATCGCGATCACCGGCGTGTCCGGTTCCGGCAAGTCGACGCTGGTCAACGACATCCTCTACAAGTCGCTGGCCCGCCGCATCTACAACGCGCGTGACATCCCGGGTCGCCATCGCACCGTCTCCGGGGCCGACCAGGTCGACAAGGTCATCCACGTCGACCAGTCGCCGATCGGCCGCACCCCGCGGTCCAACCCCGCGACCTACACCGGGGTGTTCGACCACGTCCGCAAACTGTTCGCACAGACGCCCGAGGCCAAGGTGCGCGGCTACCTGCCGGGCCGGTTCTCGTTCAACGTCAAGGGCGGCCGGTGCGAGGCGTGCTCCGGCGACGGGACGCTGAAGATCGAGATGAACTTCCTGCCCGACGTCTACGTCCCCTGCGAGGTCTGCCACGGAGCCCGCTACAACCGCGAGACGCTCGAGGTGCACTACAAGGGCAAGACGATCGCCGAGGTCCTCGACATGCCGATCGAGGAGGCGGTGGAGTTCTTCGCCGCGATCCCGGCCATCGCCCGCCATCTGCGCACGCTCGTCGACGTCGGGCTGGGCTACGTGCGGCTCGGCCAGCCGGCACCGACGCTCTCGGGCGGTGAGGCGCAGCGGGTCAAGCTGGCCTCCGAGCTGCAGAAGCGCTCGACGGGCCGCACCGTCTACGTGCTCGACGAGCCCACGACCGGCCTGCACTTCGAGGACATCCGCAAGCTGCTGGGAGTGCTGGGCCGCCTCGTCGACGCGGGCAACACGGTCATGGTGATCGAGCACAACCTCGATGTGATCAAGACCGCCGACTGGCTCATCGACCTCGGCCCCGAGGGCGGCACCGGCGGCGGCCTGGTGGTCGCCGAGGGCACCCCGGAGGAGGTCGCGGCCGACGACGCCAGCCACACCGGCGTGTTCCTGAAGTCGGTGCTGGACGGCCGCGCCGTCGAGGCGCCCCGGCGCAGGCGCAAGGCGGCCGCGGCACCGGCTCGGGGCAGACGGAGGAACCCCGCCGCCACCAGGGTCGTTACGAACCGTTGACGCCGGTCTCGGAGGGTTTGGGCGTTGCCCGTCGGCACCCGCCGCGGCTTATTCTGACACCGGGCACACGACCGGAAGGCTCGAGATGACCAACCCGCACCCTGCCGACGATCGCGACCGTCCCGGCCTCGACCGGCGTACGATGCTGCGCGGCGTGGCCGTGACCGGCGCCCTCGGTGCGTCCGCCTCGTTGCTGTCCGCCTGCGGCGGCGACTCCGGAGGCGAGGAGACCGGCTCGGCGTCGGCTTCCGACTCAGGCTCCGGGTCCGGCTCGGGCTCCCAGGCGGCGAGCAAGGAGCTGGCCTCGACGTCAGAGGTCCCGGTCGGCGGCGGCATGGTGTTCAAGGAGCAGAAGGTCGTGGTCACCCAGCCGACGAAGGGCGACTTCCAGGCCTTCTCGGCGACCTGCACCCACCAGGGCTGCACGGTCGGCGACGTCACCGGCGGCACCATCAACTGCCCCTGTCACGGCAGCAAGTTCAACCTCGACGGCACCGTGGCGAACGGCCCGGCGGCGAAGCCGCTGCCGAAGGAGAACATCAGGGTCCAGGGCAACAACATCGTCCTGGCCTGAGCCTCGTCCACCGGCACGCTCGCCCGGGGCGTTGGGAGGGTCCGCGGGCCTGCCTAGGCTTGGCCCGTGGCTGATCCCGCGACCTACCGACCCGCGCCCGGCTCGGTCCCCGAGGGTCCGGGGGTCTACCGCTTCCGCGACGCGCACGGGCGCGTGATCTACGTCGGCAAGGCGAAGGGCCTGCGGGCCCGCCTCTCGTCGTACTTCACCGACGTCGCCAACCTGCACCCGCGCACCCAGACCATGGTCAACAGCGCCGCGTCGGTGGAGTGGACCGTCGTCGACAACGAGATCGAGGCGCTGCAGCTGGAGTACTCCTGGATCAAGGAGTACGACCCACGGTTCAACGTCAAGTACCGCGACGACAAGTCCTACCCCTGGCTCGCGGTCACCGTGAACGAGGACTTCCCGCGGGTGATGGTCGGCCGGGGCGCCAAGCGCCGGGGGGTCCGCTACTTCGGGCCGTACTCGCACGCCTGGGCGATCCGCGAGACCGTCGACCTGCTGCTGCGGGTGTTCCCGATGCGTTCCTGCTCCAACGGTGTCTTCAAGCGCTCGGCGCAGATCGGCCGGCCCTGCCTGCTCGGCTACATCGGCAAGTGCGCGGCACCCTGTGTCGGCCGGGTCAGCCCCGAGGAGCACCGCGAGATCGTCGACGACTTCGTCGCGTTCATGGCGGGGCAGACCAACGTCCACCTCAAGCGCCTCGAGCGCGAAATGAGATCCGCCTCCGGGGAGCTCGAGTTCGAGCGCGCGGCGCGGTTGCGTGACGACATCGCCGCACTGGAGCGGGCGGCGGCCAAGAACGCCGTCGTGCTCGGTGACGACACCGACGCCGACGTGATCGCGCTCGCCGAGGACCCGCTCGAGGTGGCGGTGCAGATCTTCTACGTGCGTGGCGGCCGGGTCCGCGGGCAGCGCGGCTGGGTCGCCGACAAGGTCGACGACGCCGACACCGCGGACCTGGTCGAGCGGTTCCTCCTGCAGCTGTACGACGGCGAGGTCGCGGAGGCGATCCCGCGCGAGGTGCTGGTGCCCACGCTGCCCGACGATCCCCGCAGAACGGCCGCGGTGTCCGCATGGTTGAGCCGCCTGCGGGGGACCCGGGTGTCGGTGCGCGTGCCCCGGCGCGGGGACAAGAAGGCGCTGCTCGAGACCGTCGGGCGCAACGCCGGTCAGGCGCTGACCCTGCACAAGACCAAGCGCGCGAGCGACCTGACCACCCGCAACCGGGCGCTGGAGGAGGTCCAGCGCAACCTGGAGCTGCCCGAGGCGCCGCTGCGGATCGAGTGCTTCGACGTGTCCAACCTGCAGGGCACGCAGATCGTGGCCTCGATGGTGGTGTTCGAGGACGGGCTGCCGCGCAAGGGCGACTACCGGCGGTTCGTGGTCCGCGGGGTAGCCGGGCAGAACGACGTGGCCGCCATGCACGAGGTGGTCTCGCGGCGGTTCCGTCGCTACCTGGAGGAGCGCTCGGAGAGCTCCGACCTGGAGATCCGGGGCAACGGCGCCGGCGACGACAGTCCCGCCCTGATCGACCCCGACACCGGCCGGCCGCGCCGCTTCGCCTACGCACCCGGCCTGGTCGTGGTCGACGGCGGGCCGCCGCAGGTGGCCGCCGCGCAGCGCGCGCTGGACGAGCTCGGCGTCGACGACGTCCGTGTGTGCGGCCTGGCCAAGCGGCTGGAGGAGGTGTGGCTGCCCGGTCGAGAGGACCCCGTCATCCTGCCGCGTACCAGCGAGGGCCTGTACCTGCTGCAGCGGATCCGCGACGAGGCGCACCGGTTCGCGATCAGCCACCACCGGCAGCGCCGGTCGAAGTCGATGACCGCCAGCGCCCTCGACGGGGTGCCCGGCCTCGGCCAGGTGCGCCGCAAGGCCCTGCTGCGCCACTTCGGGTCGCTGAAGAAGCTGCGTGCCGCCTCGCTCGACGAGATCGCGCAGGTGCCCGGCGTCGGCCGGCACACCGCGCAGGCGGTCGCGGAGGCACTGTCGGGGCCGGTGCCCGCGGGCGTCAACACCGCGACGGGTGAGATTCTCGACGACAATGCCGCAGAGGAGGAGCGAGATGGCTGACCCGCAGGTCGCCGAGCTGGTGCTGGTGACCGGGATGACCGGTGCCGGCCGCAGCACCGCCGCCAAGGTGCTCGAGGACCTCGGCTACTTCGTCGTCGACAACCTGCCACCGCAGCTGCTGGCGCCGATGGTGAAGCTGGTCAGCGAGGAGGCCGGCGGCGAGCCCCGGATCGCGGTCGTGGTCGACGTGCGCTCCCGGTGGTTCTTCGCCGAGCTGCGCGGCTCCCTCGCCGAGCTGCGTGACGCCGGCGTACGTGCCTCGGTGCTGTACCTGGAGGCCAGCGACGAGGTGCTCGTACGCCGGCAGGAGGCCGCGCGCCGCCCGCACCCGCTGCAGGGCGACGGCCGGTTGCTCGACGGCATCGAACGCGAGCGCGAGATGCTGCGTGAGCTGCGGGGCGACGCCGACCTCATCATCGACACCTCCGCGCTCAACGTGCACCAGCTCGCGGCCAAGGTGCTGAACGCGTACTCGCAGGAGGGCGAGGTGGCCGTGCGCGCCACCGTGGTCTCGTTCGGCTTCAAGTACGGCATCCCGGTCGACGCCGACCTCGTGGTCGACATGCGGTTCCTGCCCAACCCGCACTGGGTGCCCGAGCTGCGCCCGCACACCGGCCTGGAGAAGGAGGTGCGCGACTACGTGATCGAGCACCCCGACGCCAAGCCGTTCCTGGACAAGTACGAGGAGCTGCTCAAGACGCTGGCGGAGGGGTACCTGCGCGAGGGCAAGCGCTACATCACCGTGGCGGTGGGCTGCACCGGCGGCAAGCACCGCAGCATCGCGATGGCGGAGGCGCTGGCCGAACGCATGCGCGCCAACGACATCCCGACGCTGGTCACCCACCGCGACCTGGGGCGCGAGTGAGCAGCCGCCTGAGCGCCGGGGACGGCACGGGCGCGCAGCGGGTGGTCGCACTGGGCGGGGGCCACGGCCTCGCCGCGTCGCTGTCGGCGCTGCGCCGCATCGTCGACGACCTGACCGCGGTCGTGACCGTCGCCGACAACGGCGGCTCCTCGGGCCGGCTGCGCAACGAGCTCGGCGTGCTGCCGCCCGGTGACCTGCGCCAGGCGCTGGCCGCGCTGTGCGGCGACGACGAGTGGGGCAGCACCTGGGCGCGGGTGCTGCAGCACCGGTTCAGCAGCGCGGGGGAGCTGCGCAACCACGCGGTCGGCAACGTGCTGATCGTCGCGTTGTGGGAGCTGCTCGGTGAGCACGTCGCCGGCCTGGACTGGGTGGCGCGGCTGCTCGGTGCGAAGGGGCGGGTGCTGCCGATGACGGCGGTGCCGCTGGACATCGTCGCCCGGGTGGCCGGACTGGACTCCGACGACCCGGAACGGCTGGAGACCGTGCGCGGCCAGGTGCAGGCGGCCACCACGCGCGGCCGGGTCGTGGACGTCGCGCTGGAGCCGCCCGACCCGCCGGCCTGCACCGAGGCCGTGGCGGCGGTGCGGGCCGCCTCCCACGTCGTACTCGGCCCCGGGTCGTGGTTCACCAGCGTGATCCCGCACCTGCTCGTGCCCGGGCTCAACGACGCGCTGTGCGACACCGGCGCCGTGCGCATCGTGACGCTGAACCTCGCCTCGCAACCCGGGGAGACCGACGGGTTCTCCCCGGCCAACCACCTCGACGTGCTGGCTGCGCACTCGCCGCGGTTCAAGGTCGACGTGGTGGTCGCCGACCGGCGTGCCGTGCACGACGCCGACGCCCTGCGCGGCTCCGCCGCCGCCCTCGGCGCGGAGGTGGTGATGGCCGACGTCGCGCTCCGGGACGGGTCGCCGCGGCACGACGCCGAGCGCCTGGCCGACGTGTACGCGCAGATCCTGGCCCCCGGCTGACCGGCCGTGGGCACCCCCCGTGGCCACGTGGCAGTATCGGCGTCATGGCGATGACGGCACAGGTCAAGTCCGAGCTGGCGAGCACTCAGGTCACCAAGTCGTGCTGCCGCAAGGCCGAGGTCTCGTCGATGCTGCGCTTCGCGGGAGGCCTGCACATCGTCAGCGGCCGGATCGTGGTGGAGGCCGAGCTCGACACCGGGGCGGCCGCCCGCCGGCTTCGCAAGGACATCGCCGAGGTCTACGGGCACCACACGGAGGTGCTGGTGGTGTCGGCCGGCGGGCTGCGCAAGGGCACCCGGTACGTCGTGCGGGTGGTCCGGGACGGCGAGGCGCTGGCGCGGCAGACCGGGCTCCTCGACGGTCGCGGGCGACCGGTGCGCGGGCTGCCGCCGCAGGTGGTCTCCGGCGCCGGCTGCGACGCGGTCGCGGCCTGGCGGGGGGCGTTCCTCGCGCACGGCTCGCTCACCGAGCCCGGCCGGTCCTCGGCGCTCGAGGTGACCTGCCCGGGCCCGGAGGCGGCGCTGGCGCTGTGTGGCGCCGCCCGCCGGCTCGGGATCCCCGCCAAGGCGCGTGAGGTGCGCGGCGTCGACCGGGTGGTCATCCGCGACGGCGACGCGATCGGCGCGCTGCTGACCCGGCTCGGCGCGCACGAGTCACTGCTGGCGTGGGAAGAGCGCCGGATGCGCCGGGAGGTGCGGGCGACGGCCAACCGGCTGGCCAACTTCGACGACGCCAACCTGCGCCGCTCCGCGCGCGCCGCGGTGGCCGCGGGCGCCCGGGTCGAGCGCGCGATGGAGATCCTCGGCGACGAGGTCCCCGACCACCTGCGGATGGCCGGCACGCTGCGCCTGGAGCACAAGCAGGCCAGCCTGGAGGAGCTGGGCCAGCTGCACGAGCCGCCGCTGACCAAGGACGCGATCGCCGGGCGGATCCGCCGGCTGCTGGCGATGGCCGACAAGCGCGCGGAGGAGCTCGGCGTACCCGACACCGAGTCCAACCTCACCGCGGAGATGATGGTCGAGGGACCCTGACCGGCGTCGGTCGCCCCCGGCGGTTACCTGTGCGTAGGGCAGGTCTCGCCCCGAGTCGGCGGAACCGGAGTGGGTAGGGTTCGACAAGGGCGCAACAGACACACACACCCGAGGGAAGGGCTTGCCGTGACAGTCCGCGTAGGCATCAATGGATTTGGCCGCATCGGCCGCAACTTCTACCGGGCCGCGCACGCGTCCGGGGCCGACATCGAGATCGTCGCCGTCAACGACCTTGCCGACAACGCAACGCTGTCCCACCTGCTCAAGTACGACTCGATCCTCGGCCGGCTGGACGAGGAGGTCTCGTCCTCCGCCGACGAGATCCGCGTCGGCGGGCACACCTTCAAGGCGTTCGCCGAGCGCGACCCCGCCAACCTCAAGTGGGGCGACCTCGGCGCCGACATCGTGGTCGAGTCCACCGGGCTGTTCACCGACGCCACCAAGGCCAAGGTGCACGTCGACAACGGCGCGAAGAAGGTGATCATCTCCGCGCCGGCGAAGAACGAGGACATCACCGTGGTGATGGGCGTCAACCACGAGGACTACGACGCCTCACAGCACACGATCATCTCCAACGCCTCGTGCACCACGAACTGCCTGGCGCCGATGGCCAAGGCCGTCAACGACGAGTTCGGCATCGTCAAGGGCCTGATGACCACGGTGCACGCCTACACCCAGGACCAGAACCTGCAGGACGGCCCCCACAAGGACCTGCGTCGCGCCCGCGCCGCCGCGCTCAACGTCGTACCCACCTCGACCGGTGCGGCGAAGGCGATCGGCCTGGTGATGCCCGAGCTCAAGGGCAAGCTCGACGGCTACGCGCTGCGCGTACCGGTGCCGACCGGTTCCGCGACCGACCTCACCATGGAGCTCGGCCGGGAGACCACCACCGAGGAGCTCAACGCGGCGATGAAGGCCGCCGCCGAGGGTCCGCTCAAGGGCATCCTGCGCTACACCGAGGACCCGATCGTGTCCGCCGACATCGTCACCGACCCGGCGTCGTGCATCTTCGACTCCGGCCTCACCAAGGTGATCGGCAACCAGGCCAAGGTGGTCGGCTGGTACGACAACGAGTGGGGCTACTCCTGCCGCCTCATCGACCTCGTCCAGCACGTGTCCCAGTCGCTCTGAGCGCCCCGCACCGGATGAAGACGATCGACAGTCTCGGCGACCTGCGTGGCCGGCGTGTGCTGGTCCGGTCCGACCTCAACGTCCCGCTCGACGACGGCGTGATCGGCGACGACGGGCGGATCCGGGCCAGCGTGCCGACGATCAGCCGGCTGCGCGACGCGGGTGCCCGGGTCGTGGTGATGGCCCACCTCGGCCGGCCGAAGGGCGCACCCGACCTGAAGTACTCGCTCGCGCCGGTCGCCGTACGCCTCGGCGAGCTGCTCGGGGCCGAGGTCGCGATGGCCGAGGACACCGTCGGTGCCTCCGCCCGCGCCACCGTCGACGGGCTGCGCGACGGCGACGTGGCAGTGCTGCAGAACGTCCGCTTCAACCGCGGCGAGACCAGCAAGGACGACACCGAGCGGGGCGAGTTCGCCGACGCGCTGGCCGACCTGGGTGACGCGTTCGTCAGCGACGGGTTCGGCGTCGTGCACCGCAAGCAGGCCAGCGTGTACGACGTCGCGCAGCGGCTGCCACACGCGGCCGGGGGACTGGTGCTCGCCGAGATCGAGGTACTCGAGCAGCTCACCGAGTCCCCGAAACGCCCGTACGTGGTCGTGCTGGGCGGCTCCAAGGTCTCCGACAAGCTCGGCGTCATCGAGAACCTGCTCGGGAAGGCCGACCGGCTGCTGATCGGCGGCGGGATGGTGTTCACCTTCCTCAAGGCGCAGGGGTACGCCGTGGGCGCCAGCCTGTTGGAGGAGGACCAGGTCGACACCGTGCGAGGGCACCTCGAGCGTGCCCGCGAGCTCGGCGTCGAGATCGTGCTCCCCACCGACGTGGTCGTGGCCGACGCCGTGTCCGCCGAGGCCATCCCGTCGGTGGTCGCCGCCGGCGAGATCCCCGACGACCGGATCGGTCTGGACATCGGTCCCGAGTCGAGCAAGGCGTTCGGCGCCGCGCTGGCCGACGCGCGCACGGTGTTCTGGAACGGCCCGATGGGCGTATTCGAGATCGAGGCCTTCTCCGGCGGCACCCGCGCCGTCGCGCAGGCGCTCAGCCAGGTGGACGGCCTGACCGTGATCGGTGGAGGCGACTCCGCCGCCGCCGTGCGGCAGATGGGCTTCGCCGAGGACGCCTTCGGTCACATCTCGACCGGCGGCGGCGCCAGCCTGGAGTACCTCGAGGGCGAGACCCTCCCCGGCATCGACGTACTGAAGGACTGAACGCATGGCGAAGTCGCCCAAGGCCGGCTCCGGCCGTGTTCCGCTGATGGCGGGCAACTGGAAGATGAACGTCAACCACCAGGAAGCGGTGGTGCTGGTCCAGAAGCTCGCCTGGACCCTCCAGGACAAGAAGCACGACTTCGCGGCCGTCGAGGTCGCCGTGATCCCGCCGTTCACCGACCTGCGCAGCGTGCAGACGCTGGTCGACGGCGACCGGCTGCGGATCGGGTACGGCGCCCAGGACGTGTCGCCGCACGACAACGGCGCGCACACCGGCGACGTCTCCGCGGCCATGCTCGCCAAGCTCGGCTGCCGCTTCGTGGTCGTCGGGCACAGCGAGCGCCGGCAGGACCACGCCGAGACCGACGAGGAGGTCAACGCCAAGGCGCACAAGGTCGTCGACAACGCCATGACGCCGATCGTGTGCGTCGGTGAGGGCCTCGAGGTGCGGCAGGCCGGTCGGCACGTCGAGCACACGCTCGGCCAGGTCGACGGGTCGCTGGCGGGCTTCAAGGCGGAGCAGGTTGCCGACCTGGTGGTGGCGTACGAGCCGGTGTGGGCGATCGGCACGGGCGAGGTCGCCACGCCGGACGACGCGCAGGAGGTCTGCGCGGCCGTTCGTGGGCGAATCGGGGAGACGTTCTCCGAAGACGCCGCGCAGTCGGTGCGAATCCTTTACGGTGGTTCCGTGAAGGCCGCCAACGTGGCGGGCATCATGCAACAGTCCGACATCGACGGTGCGCTGGTGGGAGGGGCGAGCCTGCAGGTCGACGAGTTCTCCGGAATCTGTCGCTTCTATGACATGCCGGTTATCTGATCGCCCGTTGAACGGTTAGGGTTTCCTACTGTGATTCTTGCGTTCCAGATTCTGCTGCTCGTCACCAGCCTGCTGATGCTCGCTCTCGTGCTGCTGCACAAGGGTCGTGGCGGCGGGCTCTCGGACATGTTCGGTGGCGGCATGTCGAGCGGTCTGGGTGGTTCGTCGGTGGCCGAGCGCAACCTCGACCGGCTGACGGTGGGGGTCGGTGTCATCTGGACACTGTGCATCATCGCCATCGGGCTGTTGACGAACACCTGACGGGCGCCGTCAGAGACGACAAGGAGTACGACCGTGAGTGGTGGCAGTGCGATCAGGGGCAGTCGGGTAGGGGCCGGCCCCATGGGCGAGGCCGAGCGCGGCGACTCAGCACCGCGCCAGCGGGTGTCCTACTTCTGCGCCAACGGCCACGAGACCCAGCCGACCTTCGCGGTCGACGCGCAGCTGCCGGACTCCTGGGACTGCCCACGGTGCGGGCTGCCCGCCAGCCGAGACGAGCAGAACCCGCCCCCACCGCCGCGCATCGAGCCGTACAAGACCCACCTCGCCTACGTGAAGGAGCGCCGCTCCGACACCGAGGCCGCCGAGATCCTCCAGGAGGCCCTGCAGGCCCTGCGCGACAAGCGCAGGAACGGCGAGGTCATCTTCTGAGCCGACCGCCGAGCCGGCTGCCGCACTAGGGCGACGCCGCACGCACGAGCGCGCTCGGGACGTCCCGGGCCGCGTCCCGGTCGAGCAGCCACAGCGTCCGTTGCCGGCCGCGGACGCCGGCGGCGGGTATCTGCATCTGCCCCGCTCCCGACAGCGCGAGCCGCGCCGCCCGCGCCTTGTCCGCCCCGGAGACCAGGAACCACACCTCCCGAGCGCTGAGCAGCGTCGGCAGCGTCATCGACAGCCGCGTCGGCGGGGGCTTCGGGGCGCCGTGGACCGCCGTGACGGCGCGCTCGTCGTACAGCTCGGGGTGCTCGGGGAACAGCGAGGCGACGTGCCCGTCGGGGCCCAGGCCCAGCAGCAGTACGTCGAAGGCCGGCACCTGGCCGTGGTGCTCCGGCCGCGTGGCCCGGCGCAGCTCCTCGGCGTAGTCGGCGGCGGCCTGGTCGGGGTCCCCGGCCGATGTCCCGTCGGCCGCCGGCATCGGGTGCACCCGTTCCGGGTCGACCGGGACCCGGTTCAGCAGCGCCTCCCTGGCCTGCGTCTCGTTGCGGTCGGGGTGTCCCGCGGGCAGGTAGCGCTCGTCGCCCCACCAGATGTCGACCCGGCCCCAGTCGACCGCGGCGTGGGCGGGGGAGTCGGCGACCGCGGCGTAGGTGCGCGCCGCGATCCCGCCGCCGGTGAGCACCAGCGACGGCGTGCTCGCCGAGCCCTGCGCGTCCACCAGCCGGGTGATCAGCCGGGCGGCGGCCGCCTGCGCCAGCAGGTCGGAGGTGTGGTGCACGACGAGCGTGGGCTCCGCGGACATCGCTAGTCCTTCGCCTTCTGCTTCTCGATCTTGACCATCGAGGCGACGGTCTGTTCGTAGATCTCGTCCGGGTCGAGCCGGCGCAGCTCCTCGGCGAGCAGCTCGGCGACCGAGCGGCGCTTCAGCGCGACCGGGCGGTCGGGCTGCCCGGGCAGCGTGAGCGAGGCCAGCACGCCGTCGGGGCGTTCGATGCGGATCTCGCCGTCACCCGTGCGCATCACCACCTGGGTGATCCCGGGGCCGCGCGAGGTGTTCCGCTCGACCGGCACCCGCAGGCGCGCGGTGAGCCACGCCGCGAGCAGGTCGGCGCTCGGGCTCACCCGCTCCGCACGCACCGAGGCGGCCGTCACCTTGGCCGGGTGCTGGTCGAGGGCGGCCGCGAGCATGGCCCGCCAGCCGGTGATCCGGGTCCACGCCAGGTCGGTGTTGCCGGGGGAGTAGTGACGGCACTGCGTGGACATCGCCTGCTGCTTCTGTCGTGGGGCTCCGGCGGCGTCGGTGATACGGCGTTGCGCCAGCGCACCGAGGGGCTCGGCCGCAGGGTCGTCGGGTGCACGGCTGGGCCACCAGACCACGACGGGGGAGTCGGCCAGCAGCAACGGGGTCACCACCGACTCGCTGTGCCCGGTGACCTCGCCACGCAGCCACAGCAGCACCGTCTCACCGGTGGTGCCGGCACCGATCCGGATCTCGGCGTCGACCTGCGAGGCCGGCTGCCGTGACCCGATGATCACGCCGAGGATGCGGGCCGGATGCTCCTTGGACGCCTCCTCCGCCGCGGCCAGGGCGTCGTCGGCCTGCTTCTCGTCCACGACCACGATCAGGGTCAGCACCATGCCCATGGCCGGGCTGCCGGCTCGGCGGCGTCCGCGTACCAGCTCGGCCGCGATCGCGCCGGCGTTGGTGTCGGTCAGGTTGATCCGCATCGGGTCTCCCTCAGGGTCGGCGCCAGGCCCGGCCGTCGCGCGCGAGCATCTTGTCCGCCGACGGCGGCCCCCAGGTGCCCGCCGGGTAGGGCTCCGGGCTGCCCTTCTTCGCCCAGTGCTCCACGACGGGGTCGAGGATCTGCCAGGACAGCTCGACCTCCTCGTGCTGCGGGAACAGCGGGGGCTCGCCGAGCAGCACGTCGAGGATCAGCCGCTCGTAGGCCTCCGGGCTCGACTCGACGAACGAGCCGCCGTAGGCGAAGTCCATGTTGACGTCGCGGATCTCCATCGCCGTCCCCGGCACCTTGGCCCCGAACCGCAACGTCACCCCCTCGTCGGGCTGCACCCGGATCACCAGGGCGTTCTGGCCCAGCTCCTCGGTCTCGGTGTCGTTGAACGGCAGGTGCGGCGCGCGCTTGAACACCACCGCGACCTCGGTCACCCGGCGTCCGAGCCGCTTGCCGGTGCGCAGGTAGAACGGGACCCCGGCCCAGCGCCGGGTGTCGATGCCGAGCGCGATCGCCGCGTAGGTCTCGGTCCGCGAGTCGGCGGGGATGTCGGCCTCATCGGTGTAGCCGGCGACCTCCGCGCCCCCCTGCCAGCCGCCGGCGTACTGGCCGCGGGCGGTCCCCAGGTCCAGTCGCCGCGGGAGGTGTACGGCGGCCAGCACCTTCTGCTTCTCGATCCGCAGGCTGCGGGCGTCGAACGACGTCGGCTCCTCCATCGCGATCAGCGCCATCAGCTGCAGCAGGTGGTTCTGGATGACGTCGCGGGCGGCGCCGATGCCGTCGTAGTAGCCGGCGCGGCCGCCGATGCCGATGTCCTCGGCCATCGTGATCTGCACGTGGTCGACGTAGTTGGAGTTCCAGATCGGCTCGAACATGGCGTTGGCGAACCGCATCGCCAGCATGTTCTGCACGGTCTCCTTGCCGAGGTAGTGGTCGATGCGGAACACCGACTCCGGCGGGAACACCTCCGACACCACGGCGTTCAGCTCGCGGGCGCTCTGCAGGTCGTGGCCGAACGGCTTCTCCACCACGACGCGTCGCCAGGAGCCGTCGTTCCTGGGGTCCGCCAGCCCGTGCTCCTTGAGCTGGCCGACCACGTCGGGGAAGAACCGGGGCGGGATCGACAGGTAGAAGGCGTGGTTACCGCCGGTGCCCCGCACCTCGTCGAGGTCGGCGATCGTCTGCCGCAGCTGGTCGAACGCCAGGTCGTCGTTGAAGTCGCCGGGCACGAAGCGGAAGCCGGCGGCGAGCTGGCGCCACACCTCCTCGCGGAAGGGGGTGCGGGCGTGCTCCTTGATCGCGTCGTGCACGATCTGGGTGAAGTCCTGGTCGTGCCACTCACGCCGGGCGAAGCCGACCAGGCCGAAGCCGGGGGGCAGCAGGCCGCGGTTGGCCAGGTCGTACACCGCCGGCATCAGCTTCTTGCGGGAGAGGTCGCCGGTCACCCCGAAGATGACCAGGCCGCCGGGTCCGGCGATCTTGGGCAGCCGGCGGTCCTGCGGGTCGCGAAGCGGGTTGACCGGCTTGTGCTGGACGCCCGCCCGCCTCACCGCAGCACCTCGGCCAGCTGCTGCAGGCCGCCGTCGAGCTCGGTCAGGTGCAGCCGCAGGACCGGCCGGCCGAGCTCGGCGAGAACGCGCGCGTCACCGCTGGCCTGGGCCCCGATCAGCGTGCCGAAGGTGAACGGCCGCTCCGGGATCGGCACGTCGTCGGCGAAGGCCGCCGTCACCTGGATGAACACACCGTGCGGGGGCCCGCCCTTGTGGTACTGCCCGGTCGAGTGCAGGAAGCGGGGCCCCCAGCCGAACGTCACCGGCCGGCGACAGCGCTCGGCCAGCGTCGCCCGGCAGGAGCGCAGGCCGGCGGCCTGCTCCGGGTCGAGGTAGGCCATCAGCGCCAGGTAGCCGTCGGCGCTCAGCCGCTCCAGGACGGCGTCGACCGCGCCGCGCAGCGTGTCCGACCCGGAGAGCAGGTCGTCGGCGCCGCGCACCTCGACCGACCCGTCCACGAAGCGTGCCGGCTCGGGCTCCGGCTGCTCGTCGAGCAGACCGCGGGCCGCCTGCTTGGCGCTCTCCACGTCGGGCTGGTCGAACGGGTTGATGCCCAGCAGCCGGCCGGCGACCGCGGTGGCGGTCTCCCACAGCAGGAACTGCGCGCCCAGGCAGCCGGAGACCCGGGCCGTGGGGACGCCTGCTGCGGCGGGGGCGGAGCTCTGCGCGGGTGCATCCTCGTCGGACTCGTCGGCCTCCGGGGTGAGCATGCCGAGCAGCATGTCGTCGGGTGCCTGCACGACCTCCGGTGCGCCGAGGTCCTCGACGGCGACGGGCAGCACACCGGTGCCGTGCTTGCCGGTGCTCTCGGCGATGAGCTGCTCGGCCCAGTCGGGGAAGCCGGTGATACCGGAGCCGGCATCGGTCAGTGCGGCCTTGTCGCGCCCGCCGTCGGCCAGCCAGGCGCCGAGCCGCAGGGCCGGGTTGTCCGGGGAGTCGGTCGCCAGCGCGTCCGCGACGTCGTCGGCCTCGTCGAGCAGATCGGCCACGTCCACCCCGGCGAGTCCGCACGGCACCAGACCGAAGGCGGTCAGCGCGCTGTAGCGGCCGCCGACATGGGGGTCGGCGTGGAAGACACGCCGGTATCCCGACTGCTCGGCGAGGTCCGCCAGCGGGGAGCCCGGGTCGGTCACGACCACCAGCCGCGAGGCGGCGTCGATGCCCGCCTCGGTGAAGGCCTGGACGAACGCCCGCCGCTGGCTGTCGGTCTCCACGGTGCCGCCCGACTTCGACGACACCACGACGACCGTGCGGTCGAGGTCGGTCGACACGGCGCGCGCCACCACCGAGGGGGCGGTGGAGTCGAGCACCACGAGGTCGCAGCCGTAGGTGCGGGTGATGACCTCCGGCGCGAGCGAGGAGCCCCCCATGCCGCACAGCACCACGCGGTCGAGGCCCTCACCCCACAGGTCGGCGCGCAAGGCGTCGATCTCCGCGAGGAGGGGGCGGGACGACTCGTGCAGGCCGACCCAGTCGAGCCGGACCGACGCCTCCTCCTGGGCCTCCTCGCCCCACAGCGTGCTGTCCTGCGCGGCGATCCGGGAGGCGACCTTGTCCTGCACCAGCGTGTCGAGGGTGGCGGTGTGGTCGGCACCGGTGACGTCGACCTGCAGCGGCTGCCTCAACGCCGGACCTCCCCCTGTGCGTCCTGCTGGGCGCCCTCCAGCGTCGACGCCACGGTCTCGAGCAGCTCCTGCCAGGAGGCGGCGAACTTGTCCACCCCCTCGACCTCGAGGACCTCCACGACGTCGTCGTAGGAGACGCCCAGGCCGGCCAGGTCGTCGAGCACCTGCTGGGCGTCGTCGTAGCGGCCGGTGACCGTGTCGCCGACCACCTCGGCGTGGTCGCCGGTGGCCTCGATCGTGGGCTCGGGCATCGTGTTCACCACGCCCGGTGCCACCAGCTCGGTGACGTACATCGTGTCGGGGAGGTCGGGATCCTTCACCGACGTGGACGCCCAGAGCGGACGCTGCGGCCGCGCCCCGTGGCCCGCCAGCGTCTGCCACCGGTCGGTGGCGAACTCCTGCTCGAACAGCTGGTAGGCCAGACGCGCGTTCGCGATCGCCGCCCGGCTCTGCAGCGCGGCGGCCTCCTCGGTGCCGATCTTCTCCAGCCGCTTGTCGACCTCGGTGTCGACCCGGCTGACGAAGAACGACGCCACCGACGCGATCTGCCCGACGTCGTGCCCGTTGTCACGGGCCTGCTCGAGCCCGGACATGAAGGCGTCGATGACCTCGCGGTAGCGCTGCAGGCTGAAGATCAGGGTCACGTTGACGCTGATGCCCTGGGCCAGCGTGGTCGTGATCGCCGGCAGGCCCGCGGGGGTGGCGGGGATCTTCACCATCAGGTTCGGGCGGTCGACCAGCCACCACAGCGACTTCGCCTCGGCGATGGTGGCCGCGGTGTTGTGGGCAAGCCGTGGGTCCACCTCCAGCGACACCCGGCCGTCGAGCCCGTCGGTGGCGTCGTACACGGGGCGCATCTGGTCGCAGGCCCAGCGGACGTCGTACGTCGTGATCATCCGCGCGGCCTCGTCGACGGAGACCCCGCGCGCGGCGAGCTCGTGCACCTGTTCGGCGTAGTCGTCGGCGTCGGCGACTGCCTTGGCGAAGATCGTCGGGTTCGAGGTCACCCCGACGACATGCTTCTCCTCGATCAGCCGCTGCAGGTGGCCGTCGCGTAGCCGTTCGCGCGACAGGTCGTCCAGCCAGACGGACACCCCGGCTTCGGACAGGGCCTTGAGACGGTCGTTCTCCTTGTTCACAGTCACCAGTCCTTCGTGCGGGGGTTTTCGTGGTCAGGTCGAGGGGTTGGCGCGGTCGTCGCCCGGCCCCTTGCCGCCGGCGGCCTCACTGTGCACGGGGGCGCCCGAGCCGCCGAGCGCCTGCGCCGAGGCGATGCTGGCGTGCGCGGCGTCGACGACCGCCTCGGCCGTGATGCCGAACTCCTTGAACAGCGTGGCGTAGTCGGCGGACGCGCCGAAGTGCTCCAGGCTCACGATCCTGCCGGCGTCACCGACCACCTCGCGCCAGCCCTGCGAGACCGCGGCCTCCACCGACACCCGCGGCTTGACCGTCGGTGGCACGACCGAGTCGCGGTACTGCGCGTCCTGCTCGTCGAACCACTCCTTGCACGGCATCGACACCACGCGGGCACGGATGCCCTGGTCGGACAGCTGACGCTGCGCCTCGACCGCGAGCTGCACCTCCGAGCCGGTGCCGATCAGCACCACCTCGGGGTCGCCGCCGTCGGCCTCGCGGAGCACGTAGGCGCCGCGGGACACCTCCTCGGTGGTGGCGAAGCCGTCGGTGCCGCGGGGGAACGTGGGAACGTTCTGCCGGGTGAGGCAGAGGCCGGCCGGCCGGTCGGTGTGCTCGAGCACGGTCCGCCAGCAGGCGGCCGTCTCGTTCGCATCGGCCGGACGCACGACGTCGAGGCCGGGGATCGCGCGCAGCGCCGCGAGGTGCTCGATCGGCTGGTGGGTCGGTCCGTCCTCACCCAGCCCGATCGAGTCGTGCGTCCACACGTAGGTGACCGGCAGCTTCATCAGCGCCGCGAGGCGCACGGCCGGCCGCATGTAGTCGCTGAAGATGAGGAAGGTGCCGCCGTACGGCCGGGTGCCGCCGTGCAGCGTGATGCCGTTGAGGACGGAGCCCATCGCGTGCTCGCGTACGCCGAAGTGCAGCACCCGGCCGTACTTGTCGCCCTGGAACTCCTTGGTGGAGAACTCGGCCGGCACGAACGACGGCTCGCCCTTGGGCGTGGTGTTGTTGGACTCGGCCAGGTCGGCGGAGCCGCCCCACAGCTCGGGCAGCGCGGGGGCGATGGCGGCGAGCACGGCCCCGCTGGCCTTGCGGGTCGCGACGCCCTTCTCGTCGGCGTCGAACGTCGGCAGCGCGTCGGCCCAGCCGTCGGGCAGCCGGCGCTCGCGCAGCCGCCGGTACAGGTCGAGCCGCTCGCCGGCGCCCTCCGCCCACCGGTTGAAGGCCTCGTCCCACTCCGCCTGCGCGGACTTGCCGCGGTCGGTGGCCTGCCGGGTGAGGGTGAGGACACCGTCGGGCACCTCGAAGGTCTTGTCCGGGTCGAAGCCGAGGATCTCCTTGGTGGCGGCGACCTCGTCGGCTCCGAGCGCGGCGCCGTGCGCCTTGCCGGTGTTGCGCGCGTTGGGTGCCGGCCAGCCGATGATCGTGCGCAGCGAGATGAAGCTGGGCCGGTCGGTCTCGTCGCGCGCCGCCTGCAGGGCGTCCCAGAGCGCCTGGACGTCCTCCTCGTAGCCCTGGCCGTCGTTGGTCCAGTCGACCCGCTGCACGTGCCAGCCGTACGCCGCGTAGCGGGCGCTGACGTCCTCGGAGAACGCGATGTCGGTGTCGTCCTCGATCGAGATCTCGTTGTCGTCGTAGAGGAGGATCAGGTTGCCGAGCTGCTGGTGCCCGGCCAGCGAGGAGGCCTCGGAAGCCACGCCCTCCTCCATGTCGCCGTCGCTGGCGACCACGTAGACGTGGTGGTCGAAGACGCTCTCGCCGGGCGCCGCGTCGGGGTCGAGCAGACCGCGCTCACGCCGGGCGGCCATCGCCATCCCGACGGCGTTGCCGACACCCTGGCCGAGGGGACCGGTCGTCGTCTCCACGCCCTTGGTGTGGCCGTGCTCGGGGTGTCCCGGTGTCTGGCTGCCCCACCGGCGCAGCGACTGCAGGTCCTCGAGCTCGAGGCCGTAGCCGGCCAGGAAGAGCTGGATGTACAGCGTGAGGCTGGAGTGGCCGGCGGAGAGCACGAAGCGGTCGCGGCCGGTCCAGTTCGGGTCGGCGGGGTTGTGCCGCATCAGCTTCTGGAAGAGCAGGTGAGCGACGGGTGCCAGGGCCATCGCGGTACCGGGATGGCCGCTGCCGGTCTTCTCCACGGCATCCATGGCCAGGACGCGCACGGTGTCGACGACACGCTGGTCGTCGTCGGTCCACTCGAGCTTGCTGGGGCTCGTGCTGGCGTTGCTCACGGCGTGGTTTCCCCTCTCGAAGGAGCCGGTGTGGGGGTGGTGGGCGCCACCATCGGCACAGTACCCGGCGGCATGTTCGCGACACGTGGTGACAGGTCGCGCAGCACGCCGCCGCCCGGTGCCGTCCCGCGGAGCTCTCGGCACTAGACTCACCGGTAGCTGTGAGCCGGGGCCGAGGGGGCCAAGCCGGCGTCCTGACACACAACCGCGCAGACTGAGGTACCCGTGACGGCCATCGACTCCCAGGCCTCCGTGCGCCCGCACGACGAGCCGGTCGTATCGCCCTCACTGCGCGCGAGCACCCGGGACGTCGTCGCTGCCTACATCGGCCTGATGAAGCCGCGGATCATCGAGCTGCTGCTGCTCACCACCGTGCCGGTGATGTTCCTCGCCGAGCGTGGTGTCCCGGATCTGTGGCTGGTCGTGGCGACCGTCCTCGGCGGCACGCTGTCGGCCGGCTCCGCCAACGCCCTGAACTGCGTGTTCGACCGCGACATCGACGAGCGGATGCGGCGCACGCGCCGCCGGCCGCTGCCGCGGCACCTGGTCGGCGCCCGCGCCGCGCTGGTGTTCGGCCTCGCCCTGGGCGTCGTCTCCACGCTCTGGCTCGGGCTGCTGGTCAACTGGCTGTCGGCGCTGCTGGCGCTCGCGGCCAACGTGTTCTACGTCCTCGGCTACACCCTGCTGCTGAAACGACGTACCCCGCAGAACATCGTCTGGGGTGGTGCGGCCGGATGCTTCCCGGCGCTGATCGGCTGGACCGCGGTGACGGGCGAGCTCGCCTGGGCGCCGGTGGTGCTGTTCGCCGTGGTGTTCTTCTGGACGCCGCCGCACTTCTGGTCGCTGGCGGTGCGCTACCGCGACGACTACGCCACCGCCGGCGTGCCGATGCTGCCCGTGGTGGCGCCGGCGCGCCGGGTCACCGGCGAGATCGTGGCGTACACCTGGGCGACCGTGGCCACGTCGCTGCTGCTCTGGCCGGTCGTCGGCACCGGCTGGTTCTACCCGGCGGCGGCAGCCGTGCTGGGGGTGCCGTTCATCGTGGAGGCGCACCTGCTGCACAGGCGGGCCCGCGGCGGCTACGACCTGGCCGCGATGAAGCCGATGCGGCTGTTCCACGGCTCCAACCTGTACCTCGCGCTGCTCTTCCTCGCCGTCGCCCTCGAGCCGCTGCTGACCTGACACCCCGCCGCCTGCGGGTTGCGTCCGCCGAAGCGTGCGCTATACCGCTCGATCCGGCGGACGTTGCGCCACGCCGATCGTTGCGTCCGCCGAGGTGTGCGCCATGCCGCTCGGCCCGGCGGACGTTGCGCCACGTGCGTCCGGCGGTGCGGCGCGAGTGGAGACCAGCAGCCCGGTGGCAGCCGCGGTGAGCAGCGCGGCACCGAGCAGGTGGGTCCCGACCAGCAGGATCGGCAGGTCCTGGAAGTACTGCGCGAACCCGACGGTGCCCTGCACCGCCTCGACGCCGAGCAGCACGCCAGCCGCCCGGCGTACCTCGCGCGGCGCTCCGGTGCGGACCGCCACCACGAGCGCGGCGACCGTGAGCGCGACGAGCAGGTACACCAGCGCGGCGTGGACGTGGCTGACGACCTGCGCGTCCAGCCCGTTGCGTACGACGACCACCGCCTGGCCCTCCAGGTCGGTGGCCTCCAGGTGACCGGCGTGCGGCCCGGCGCCGGTGACGACCGTGCCGAGGTAGAGCACCACGGACGTCACCGCGAGGACCGCGACGCAGAGCCGGCGCAGGGGCTGTCCCACCAGCGGCGTGCTGAGCGGGCCGCCCTGGCGGACCAGCCGCACCAGCCACACCGCCAGCGCGATCATCGCCATCGACAGCATCAGGTGCAGCGACACCACCCACGGGTTCAGGTCGGTCAGCACCGTCACGCCGCCGATCACCGCCTGCCCGGGGATGCCCAGCGCGAGCACCGTCGCCAGCACCCGCACCGAGCGGCGGCGCGGCCGGGCCCGCATCGCTGCCACCCACGTCGCGACGGCGATGCCGGCCAGGACGAACGTCATCAGCCGGTTGCCGAACTCGATGGCGCCGTGCATGCCGAGCTCGCCGTGCGGCACGAAGGACTGCTGGGTGCACCGGGGCCAGGTCGGGCAGCCGAGCCCCGAACCGGTCAGCCGTACCGCCCCTCCGGTGACGACGATGGCGATGTTGCTGACCAGCGTGGCCACCGCCAGCGGCCGCAGCAGCCGGCTCACTCCCACTTGAAGGTCCTCGCCGTCAGCATGGCCCCCAGCGCGGCCCAGAACACCAGGACCCCGACATGCAGCCACGGCACCTGCCCGGCGGTGAACGACTCGCGCAGGCCCTCGCCGAGCGCCCCGGAGGGCAGGTGCTCGAGCGCCCAGCCGGCCTCGCCGTAGGCCGACGGCGGGGCGACCACCGCGCCGCCGATGAGGAGCACGACGTAGACGAGGTTGGCCGCGGCCAGCGTCGCCTCCGCGCGGAGCATGCCCGCGATCAACAGGCCGAGCGACGCGAACGCCGCCGTGCCGGTGAGAACGCACAGCCCGGCGCCGGCCAGCGCCTGCGGACCCAGGGCGGGCTGCCACCCGGCGGCCAGCGCAGCGGCACCGATGACGACGAACTGCACGACCTGCACGGCGAACAGCGACAGCACCTTGCCGAGCAGGAGCCCGGAGCGGGGCAGCGGCGAGGAGCCGAGCCGCTTCAGCACGCCGTACCTGCGTTCGAAACCCGTGGCGATCGCCAGCGACGTGAACGAGGTGGACAGCACCGCCAGCGCCAGGACACCGGGCGTGAGTGCCTGGACCGGGTCAGCGCCGGTGAGGTCGAAGTGGTCGGCGGCGTAGACGCCGGCGAACAGCACGATCAGCGGGATGACCACGGCGAGCAGCAGCTGCTCGCCGTTGCGCATCAGCAGCCGGGTCTCCATCACGGTCTGCGCCAGGACCATGCGGGGGAGCGGCGCGGCGCCGGGGGCGGGGGCGAAGGTGTGGGTCACGGGCGCAGGTCCCGCCCGGTCAGCTCGAGGAACACGTCCTCCAGCGTCCGTCGGCCCACCGTCAGGCCGGCGGGCATGACGTGGTGCTCGGAGCACCACGAGGTGACCGTGGCGAGCTCCTGGGGTCCGACCGGGCCGGTGACCACGTAGGTGCCGCGCGGATGCTCCGCGACCACGCACCGGTCCTGCAGCGCGTGCGACAGCGAGTCGAGGTCGAGACCGGGACGGGCGTGGAAGCTCAGGCTGGTCTGCTCCTCGGCGTGGGTCAGCTCGCGGGGGCTGCCGGCCGCGAGCAGCCGGCCGTGGTCGATCACGAACACGTGGTCGGCGAGCCGTTCGGCCTCGTCCATGAAGTGGGTGGTCAGCACCACCGTGACGCCGTCGCGGCGGACCTCCTCCAGCAGCAGCCAGGTCGCGTGCCGCGCCTGCGGGTCGAGCCCGGCCGTCGGCTCGTCGACGAACACGAGCTCCGGCCGGCCGACCAGGGCCATCGCGAGCCCGAGCCGCTGCTGCTGCCCGCCGGACAGCCGCCGGTACGGCGTACGGCCACAGCCGCCGAGCCCGAGCCGCTCGATCAGCATCTGCGGGTCGAGCGGGTGCGCGTGCAGGGCGGCGATGTGCCGCAGCATCTCGTGCGCGCGTACGCCGGACCAGGCGCCGCCGCTCTGCAGCATCACGCCGATGCGGGGGAGCAGCCGGTGCCGGTCGCGGACCGGGTCGAGACCGAGGGTCCGCACCCGGCCCCCGTGCGGGCGGCGGTAGCCCTCGCAGGTCTCCAGCAGCGTGGTCTTGCCGGCGCCGTTCGGCCCGAGGACGGCCGTGATCGCGTGCTGCTCGAGGCCCAGCGTGAGGCCGTCCACGGCCGTGGTCGGGCCGTAGCGCATGACGAGGTCGTGGACCTCCACGGCAGGCTGGGACACGCCTGTGAGTGTAGGTAGGCCGGTGCACCGGCCGAC
>DATABY010000167.1:0-3689 GCA_036259355.1 Nocardioidaceae bacterium | reverse complement strand
GCGGCCCAGGCCGGCCAGGCCGAGGCGCACCTCGGGATCGCGATGCCGGGCCGCACGCACCTGCAGCATGCGCAGCCGGTGCTCCTGTCGCACCACCTGCTCGCGCACGCGTGGCCGCTGCTGCGTGACGTGCAGCGGCTGAGGGACTGGGACCGGCGGGTGGCGGCCGACTCGCCGTACGGCTCCGGGGCGCTGGCCGGCTCCTCGCTCGGCCTCGACCCCGAGCGGGTCGCGGCGGACCTGGGCTTCGACGGCTCGTCGGCGAACTCCATCGACGGCACGTCCGCACGAGACTTCGTGGCCGAGTTCGCCTTCGTGGCGGCGATGATCGGGGTCGACCTGTCCCGGCAGGCCGAGGAGGTCATCCTGTGGGCCACGAAGGAGTTCGCCTTCGTCGACCTCGACGACGCGTACTCGACCGGCTCGAGCATCATGCCGCAGAAGAAGAACCCCGACGTCGCCGAGCTCACCCGCGGTAAGGCCGGCCGGCTGGTCGGCAACCTGACCGGGCTGCTGACCACGCTGAAGGCCCTGCCGCTGGCCTACAACCGCGACCTGCAGGAGGACAAGGAACCGGTCTTCGACTCGGTGGACACCCTCGAGCTGCTGCTGCCCGCCGTCACCGGCATGGTGGCGACGCTGCGGTTCGACGGCGCGCGGCTGCAGGAGCTGGCGCCGCAGGGCTTCTCGCTGGCGACCGACCTGGCCGAGTGGGTGGTCCGGCAGGGCGTGCCGTTCCGGGAGGCGCACGAGATCGCCGGCGCGTGCGTACGACGCTGCGAGGAGCGCGGCGTGGAGCTGTGGGACCTCAGCGACGACGACCTCGCCGCGGTCTCGCCCCACTTGAAGCCCGACGTGCGCTCGGTCCTCAGCGTCGACGGCGCGATCGCCTCGCGCGACGCCCGGGGCGGCACCGCCGTGGACCGGGTGCGCGAACAGCTGGCCGAGCTCCACGCCAACGCGGAGGAGCTGCGGGCGTGGACACGCGGCTGATGGCCGGAGGACTGACCCGGGCGTTCTTCCGACGTCCCGTGCTGGAGGTCGCCCCGGACCTGCTCGGGGTGGTGGTCAGCCACGCCGGGGTGTCCGTGCGTCTGTGCGAGGTGGAGGCCTACGACGGCGAGAACGACCCGGGCTCGCACGGCTTCCGCGGGCGCACGAAGCGCAACGCGACGATGTTCGGCCCGGGCGGCCACCTGTACGTCTACTTCACCTACGGCATGCACTGGTGCGCCAACCTCGTGTGCGGCGAGGCCGGCCGCTGCTCGGCGGTGCTGCTGCGCGCCGGCGAGGTGGTCGACGGCATCGACGTCGCCCGGACCCGCCGCGGGTCCCGGGTCGCCGACCGCGACCTGGCCCGGGGGCCGGCGCGGCTCACACAGGCGCTGGGCTGGGACCGCGCGCACGACGGCGCCGACCTGTTCGGTGGCGAGATCCGGCTGACGCGCCCCGACGGCGAGGTGTCGCGCGAGCGCGTGCGCACCGGGCCGCGGGTCGGCCTCCGTCACGCGGCCGACCGGCCGTGGCGCTACTGGCTCGAGGACGACCCGTACGTCTCGGCCTACCGGCCGGCGGTGCAGCGGGCCCGCCGAACCCGTTAGCCGCGGCACGCGCGCATGCGGCAGGCTTGACACCGCACTGGGCAGCACACGACCAGGCGAGAAGGAGACCCGCGTGACCGGCAGCCAGCACATCCTCGACGAGCTCGACGAGCGCGGACTCGTGACGCAGGCGACGGACCCCGACGCCCTGCGTGCCGAGCTGTCGAGGGGACCGGTCACCTTCTACGTCGGCTTCGACCCGACCGCGCCCAGCCTGCATATGGGCCACCTCGTGCAGCTCCTCACCGCACGCCGGCTGCAGGCGGCCGGACACCGTCCGCTGATCCTGGTCGGCGGCGCCACCGGGCTCATCGGTGACCCCAAGGACACCGGGGAGCGGGTGCTGAACCCGGTCGAGACGGTTCGCGAGTGGACCGAGACGTACCGCGGGCAGATCGCACAGTACGTCGCCGTCGACGGCGACAACGCCGCGCGCGTCGTCAACAACCACGACTGGACCAGCGGACTGTCGACGATCGACTTCCTGCGTGATGTCGGCAAGCACTTCCCGGTCAACCGCATGCTGGACCGCGAGGCGGTCCGGGCCCGGCTGGAGAGCGGGATCAGCTACACCGAGTTCAGCTACGTGCTGCTGCAGTCGATGGACTACCTCGAGCTGTTCCGGCGCTACGGCTGCCGGCTGCAGACCGGCGGCAGCGACCAGTGGGGCAACATCACCGCCGGCGTCGAGCTGGTACGCCGGGTCGAGGGCGAGCACGTGCACGCCCTCGCGACGCCGCTGCTGACCAAGCCCGACGGGACCAAGTTCGGCAAGACCGAGAGTGGCACCGTCTGGCTGGACCCGCGGATGACGTCGCCGTACGCCTTCTACCAGTTCTGGCTCAACGTCGAGGACGCCCAGGTCGGCGAGCTGCTGCGGGTGTTCACGTTCCGCAGCGCCCAGGAGGTCGGCGACCTGGAGCAGCAGACCCGGGAGCGCCCGAAGGCCCGGGCGGCCCAGCGCGCGCTCGCGCAGGAGGTCACGACCCTCGTGCACGGGGCCGAGGAGACCCGTCGGGTGCAGGAGGCCGCGGCCGCGCTCTTCGGCGGCGGGGAGCTCGCCGCCCTGGCCCCGGACACCCTGGAGGCGGCGCTGCGCGAGGCGCCCAACGCCCAGGTCACGGCAGGCGAACGGCTCCCGACCGTGACCGAGCTGCTGGTCGAGACGGGTCTCGCGCCCAGCAGGGGAGCCGCCCGCCGCACGGCCGGGGAGGGCGGCGCCTACCTGAACAACGAGCGGGTCAGCGACCCCGACGCCCACGTCGAGCGCACGCAGCTGCTGCACGGCCGGTTCCTGGTACTCCGCCGCGGCAAGCGCAGCATGGCCGGCGTCGAGGTCGTCTCGTGACCTGCTCACGTGGGCGCCTCGAACCACAACGATGTGGTTCAGCGACGGTTCCGCTCCGGTCCGCACTCCCGCCGGCGGGGACACAGCGGGCGGCAAAATGCGCTCTGACCTGCGCAGACACCGGTGTGACCCGAGCCACCGGCAGACAGATTTGCGTTTGCCTGCCCCACTCCGTAATGTTCTCTGCGTCGCCAGGGAGCGGCGGGACGCAAGGTCGAGAGACCGGGCGGCCGGCCCCGGGTGGCCCCACACCTCTCCACTCAAACCAAGGTGGTCCGGCACGCTCCGGGACGCTGAGGTCGAGTCGGGCTGTGCGGGACCGGATCCGCCTGAACCGGTTTGACGGAGCCAGTAGGAGCCGGTAAATTTGAGCAGGTTGCCCCGGAGCCAGTCGCGAGGCTGAGTGACGGTGCGCGCTTGATCCTTGAGAACTCAACAGCGTGCCAAAAGTCGACGAATGACAGTAACGCCCCGTCGGCAGATGCGGAGGGACTCGTCCCTTCGACTCTGTCAACGGTTCCTTTGGTAAGACGGCACCACTTCGGTGCCAACTCTTGCCGGGATACTCCGGATCTTGGTCGCTCGCCTCGTGCGGGTGATCGCAAGATTTCAACGGAGAGTTTGATCCTGGCTCAGGACGAACGCTGGCGGCGTGCTTAACACATGCAAGTCGAGCGGTAAGGCCCCTTCGGGGGTACACGAGCGGCGAACGGGTGAGTAACACGTGAGCAATCTGCCCT
>DATABY010000166.1:0-2368 GCA_036259355.1 Nocardioidaceae bacterium | reverse complement strand
GACTGGCAGTCGGCCAGCTTGCCGGGCAGCCCGCCGCCGCCCAGCAGCCCCTTGCGGTTGCGGGCCAGGTCGCGGGCCTTGCGGGCCGCCACCCGCGCGGTCGCCGCCGCGATGCCCTTGCGGACGATGTCCTTGCCCTCGGTCGGGTTCTGCTCGAACCACGCACCGAGCTCCTCGTTGACCACCCGCTGCACGAACGACTTCGCCTCGGTGTTGCCGAGCTTGGTCTTGGTCTGTCCCTCGAACTGCGGCTCGGCCAGCTTCACCGAGATGATCGCGGTCAGGCCCTCCCGTACGTCGTCACCGGACAGCCGGTCCTCGCGCTTCTTGACCAGCCCCCACTCCTCGGCCCAGCCGTTGACCAGGTTGGTCAGCGCGGACCGGAAACCCTCCTCGTGGGTGCCGCCCTCGTGGGTGTTGATGGTGTTGGCGAACGTGTGCACCGACTCGTTGAAGCTCATGTTCCACTGCATCGCGACCTCGAGGCTCAGGCCGGACTCGACGTTCTCGGTCTCGAACGAGATCACGGTGCGGTGCACCGGGTCCTTGGACTTGTTGAGGTGCTCGACGTAGTCGATCAGGCCGCCGTCGTACCTGAAGCGCCGCTCGATGCCGCCCTCGGGCGCCTCGCTGAGCACGTCGGCGTGGACGGTGTCGCCCCCGGATGACACAGCGTGGGCGACGGTCGGGTCGTCGACGGCCTCGCCGATGTCCTCGGCGCGGGTGCGCTCGTCGCGTACGACGATTTCCAGGCCCTTGTTGAGGAACGCCATCTCGCGGAACCGCGACGTCAGCGTCTCGAAGGAGTAGGTCGTGGTCTCGAAGACGTTGCGGCTGGCGTAGAACGTGGTGGTCGTGCCGGTCTCGTCGGTGGCCTCGTGCTGCTCCAGCGGGCCGTCGGGAACGCCGTCGGAGAACGACTGGGTCCAGCGGTAGCCGTCGCGCCTGATGTCGACGTAGAGGCGCTCCGACAGCGCGTTGACGACCGAGACGCCGACGCCGTGCAGACCGCCGGAGACCTTGTAGCCGCCGCCGCCGAACTTGCCGCCGGCGTGCAGCACGGTGAGGACGACGGTGACGGCGGGCTTCTTCTCGATCGGATGCATGTCGACGGGAATGCCACGGCCGTTGTCCTCGACCTTGACCCCGCCGTCGGGCTGCAGCGTGATCGTGATCCGGTCGCAGTGGCCGGCCAGCGCCTCGTCGACGGAGTTGTCGACGACCTCGTAGACCAGGTGGTGCAGACCGCGCTCGCCGGTGGACCCGATGTACATCCCGGGGCGCTTGCGGACCGCGTCGAGACCCTCGAACACCTGGATGGCGCTGGCGTCGTACGCGATCTGCGAGTCACCGGGCGTGAGGTCCTGCGCGGGAGGAGCGTCGGTGGGGGTGGGCGGTGCCGCTGGCTGGGCGTCCGGTCGGGCCTCTGGTTGGGCCTGTCCAGACTCGTCCGGGACCGTCACGCGTGGGACCTCCAGGTGACCCGATGACACACGAAACCGCTCCTCACCACGACGTCTCAAGGTCACTGCGGACCCTCGTCGCAACCGCGTCAGTGGCAAGAAGGAGCGGTCATGACAACGGTCCGAGTATACCGGTTTGCGGGCCGTACACGACCCACCCCGTCCACAGTCGGCGGCGTGGCGGCCGCCAGAGACGCCGTATACGGCGCGCAACGGCGCCGCGGGGCGCCGCGGCGTGGTTGCCGAGGGTCCCCATACGCGGCACCGGGCGCGCAGAGCCTCTCAGGCGCCTCCGCTCGCCGCGCCCCCCGCGTCGTGACCGCGGTCGCCGGGTCCCCCGTCCGACTCCCCCGATCCCGACCGGAATTCCGGTCGGACAGGAGGGAGAACAGGCGGTTACGTGCCATTTCCCGAAAGGCGGCGCGGAGAACGGTCAGCCGTAGGTGTCGCGCGGGCCGCGGCCGTCACGAACGGAGCGGAAGCCCTTGGACCAGCTGGGCACGTCGGGACCCACGACATCGATGTGGGTGACGGTGCCGTCGCCGAGCTCCTCGTTGAGGCGGCGTACGACGGTGGGCGCCAGCAGCCGGACCTGGGTCGCCCAGGCGGTGGACTCGGCGCGCACGGACAGCTTGCGGTCGGCGAACCGCTCGGGCTGGCAGTGCTCCGCGACGTCGTGCCCCACGATCTGCGCCCAGCGCGAGAACACGCCGTGCACTGCCACGTCGGTGCCCCAGCCCTGCTCGGCGACGAGCCGTCCGATCGTGGCGTCGAGGGCCTGCGGGTCGCGTTCGTCGGGGTGGGCCCCGGAGCTCTGCGTCTCGCGGGTACGCCGCCGCCGGAACGGCCCGCCGTCGCCGCCGCGCCGGCCGGCGGGCTGGCCGGGCTGGCCGGGCCCGCGTCGG
>DATABY010000165.1:0-13040 GCA_036259355.1 Nocardioidaceae bacterium | reverse complement strand
TCGGGAAGGGTCCACAACACCCGGTTGCATAGCCGGCGGCGGCGGCGACGTGGCGCGGCGCGCGGCTAGCGCGGCGTGCAGGGCTCGACGGCGTCCACGGTGAAGCCCTGCGCGGTCACCGCCTCGTCGGTCACGAGCTGGACCGAGCCGGTGCTGGTGGGGATGCACGGCGTGGTCAGGCCCTTCTTGCCCTTCACCGCGTCGCCGTGATAGCGGGCCAGCACGCTGCCGCTCCCGTCGCGGACGTAGACGAAGTCGTAGTCCTTCTCGGTGTCGAGCAGGCTGAAGCGGAACGCGAAGCCCGGCACCCCGTGGTGGTAGGTCCAGGTGCAGTCCCCGTTGTTGCCATACGGGTGCGGTGACTCGAACGGCACCGTGGCGGCGTCGTCGCCCACGCACGGCGCGGGCGGCGGGCTGCCCGGCTCACAGCCGCCGTGCACACCGACCGCGGCCCACGCGTCGCCGATGCTCGGTCCGTCCGGGCCGGCGAAGGCGACGGTGGCGTTGCGGGCGTCGCAGAAGTTCGCGTACTCGGGCAGGTTGGTGAAGGCGTCGTAGAACACGTGCTGGGCACGGTCCAGACCCACCGCCGGCACGGTCACGTCGCAGTCGGCCGCGTGCTGGTGCCCGGAGGCGGAGCCGGTGCAGCCGGCGTTGCTGCCGCCCTCGGCCGCCAGGTAGAAGGCGTGGTTGGGGATGCCGCTGTTGGTGTGCACGCCGCCGTTGTCGTCGGTGCCGGTGTAGCGCTCGGAGTAGTGGTCGGGGTGGCCGTACTCCTGCGGGTCGGCCATGCTGCGGAACCCGAGCGTGTCGAGTACGACGTCCTCGCCGATCCGCCAGTCCGGCGTGCCGGTGGGGTCCGCGCCGTGCTGCGCGGCGTAGAACTCCAGCGTGGAGCCCATCATGTCGGAGAACGCCTCGTTGAGCGCGCCGGACTCGTTCTCGTAGGTCAGGTTCGAGGTGTACTCCGTGACCCCGTGGGTCAGCTCGTGGGCCACCACGTCGAGGGCCCCGGACAGCGGAAGGCAGTTCCTGCCGTCGCCGTCGCCGTACGTCATCTGCACGCCGTTCCAGAAGGCGTTGCAGACCCGGCGGCCGAAGTGCACCGTGGACACCAGCTTCATGCCCTGGTCGTCGATGCTGTCGCGCCCGAAGACGTCGCGGTAGAAGTCGTCGACGAGGCTCGAGTAGTAGTGGGCGTCGACGCCGGGACGCTGGTCGGGGCTGCGGAAGGTCCTCTGGCTCTCGTCCCAGACGTCGTCGGCGTCGGTCATCGGCTGACCGGGCGGGTTGGTCGTCCCGTTGCCGGCGTCGTAGACCTGCTGCCGTCCGTCGACCGAGCGCAGCAGGTACCCCCCGCCAGCCAACGCGGTCGTGTCGACCTGCTTGGTGCCACCCTTGACCCCGACGCCCTCGCCCTCGTTGACCGCGTCGAAGGCCTTGCGGACCTGCCCGGTCTGGGCGTCCACCCAGCGCACCGGGCGGTGAGCCGCCCGGATGCTGCCGACCTCGTAGAACAGGCGGGCCGAGCGCGGGTCCAGCCGCAGCCGCGTACTCCACTCGCCCCACTCGCCGATCCGCCCCTCCACGACGCCGCGAGCCTCGGTCCGGGTCTGGGCGACCGCGTTCTGCGGCCGCAGACCGGGGAAGTGGGCGCCGATGACGGCGGTGGTCTCCCCGGCGGCGTTCTCGACCACCGTGACCTGACCGCCGAACACCGACGCACCGTCGACCACCTGCTGGTAGCGGGACGCGGTCCGGTCTCCGGTGAGGTCGGTGGTGCGGACCAGGCGTACGTCGTCGGGCACGGTGTAGGTGCGGGCCGCCGGGCCGCTGAGCGCGAACGACCCGGATGGGTGTTCCGGTCGGTCGGCCGCCGCGGCGCCGGGGCCGACCAGGGACGTGGTCAGGGTCAGCGGAGCAAGGGTCAGGGCCGCGAGCAGGCGGAGCGGACGCAGGTGAGGAGAGGACATGGCCTGCGGATCGGCTGGCGCGCGTCGCGCCTGAGTGCTTCCCGACCCCGGTCGCGGGCTTCCACCTGCCTGCAGCGGATGGGAAAGGTCATGTCACAGGCGGTTACACCCTTTCCCGAGGCGGCGGGTTCCCCGGACGGGCGACGGAGACTCAGGCCTGCGGTACGGCGAGCTCGACGTCGGCGGTGACCTCCTCGGCCCCGTCGTCGGTGACGAAGGTGAGCTCGCCCACCACACGCCCGGCGGCGCGCAGGTCGTCGGAGGCACGCCGGGCCCGGGTCAGCACCGCGTCCGGGCCGCGGACCTCGGCGCGGGTCACCTCGGTGCGCATCGACACCTTTGCCGCCGACTTGGTGCCGCGCAGCGCACCGAGTACGGCGGACACCGCGCCCAGCATGCCGGCGTCGGCCGCGGCGGCCGACCCCAGGTCGTCCGCGCCAGGCCACGGCTGGCGGTGGATCGAGCCGTCCCGCCACCACGACCAGACCTCCTCGGTGACGAACGGCAGGAACGGCGCCAGCAGCCGCAGCTGCACGTCGAGCGCGATCGCGAGCGCCGCGTTCGCCGACCCGGCCGCGAGCTCGCCGCGTCCGCCGTACGCCCGCTCCTTGACCAGCTCGAGGTAGTCGTCGCAGAACTCCCAGAAGAACCGCTCGGCCACCTCGAGCGCGCCGGTGTAGTCGTAGGCCTCGAACGCCTCGGTCGCCTGCTGCACGGCCACGGCCAGGCCGCCGAGCATCGCGCAGTCGACCGGCTCGGTCACCGCGGACGGCGAGGGGTCGACAGCGCCCAGGCCGAGCACGAACTTGCTGGCGTTCAGCACTTTCATCGCCAGCCGCCGTCCCACCTTCATCTGCTTCTCGTCGAACGGCGAGTCCACGCCCGGCCGGCCCATCGCCGCGCGCCAGCGCACCGCGTCGGCGCCGTACTTGTCGACGATCTCGTCGGGCACCACGACGTTGCCCTTGGACTTGGCCATCTTCTTGCGGTCGGGGTCGACCACGAACCCGGAGATGGTGGCGTGCGACCACGGCACGGTGTCGTGCTCGAAGTGCGCGCGCACGACCGTCGAGAACAGCCAGGGGCGGATGATGTCGTGCGCCTGGGGGCGCACGTCCATCGGGAATGTCAGCGCGAACAGCTCGGGGTCGGTCTCCCAGCCGCAGGCGATCTGCGGCGACAGTGACGAGGTGGCCCAGGTGTCCATCACGTCGGGGTCGCCGGTGAAGCCACCGGGCTTGTCGCGCTGGTCCTCGTCGTAGCCGGGCGGTGGGTCGGCCTGCGGGTCGACCGGCAGCAGACCCTCCGCGGGCACGATGGGGGAGTCGTAGACCGGCTCGCCGTCCCCGTCGAGGGAGTACCAGACGGGGATCGGCACGCCGAAGAAGCGCTGCCGGCTGATCAGCCAGTCGCCGTTCAGGCCGCCGACCCAGTTGTCGTAGCGGTGCCGCATGTAGTCGGGCACCCAGGTGATCTCGCCACCGCGCTCGAGCAGACGCTGGCGCAGCCCGGCGTCGCGGCCGCCGTTGCGGATGTACCACTGCCGGGTGGAGACGATCTCCAGCGGCTTGTCGCCCTTCTCGAAGAAGTTCGCCATCCGCTGTGTCGGTGTCGGCTCGCCGTCGAGGTCGCCGCTCTCGCGCAGCATCTGCACCGACTGCTCGCGGGCGCTGAACACCGTCTTGCCCGCGAGCTGCGCGTACGCCGCGCTCGCCGGCCCGCCCGCCAGCCACTCCGGGGTGTCCCGCAGGATCCGCCCGTCACGGCCGATCACCGTGCGGGTGGGCAGCTGCAGCTCCCGCCACCACTGCACGTCGGTCAGGTCGCCGAACGTGCAGCACATCGCGATGCCCGCGCCCTTGTCCGGCTCGGCGGCGTGGTGGGCCAGCACGGGGAGCTCGACGCCGAACAGCGGCGACCGCACGGTGCCGCCGAACAGCGGCTGGTAGCGCTCGTCGTCGGGGTGGGCGATCAGCGCGACACACGCCCCGATGAGCTCGGGCCGGGTGGTCTCGACGTGGACCGGGCCGTGGTCGCCGTGGAAGGCAACCCGGTGGAAGTGGCCGGCGTACTCGCGGGCCTCCAGCTCCGCCTGCGCCACCGCCGTCTGGAACGTCACGTCCCACAGGGTGGGCGCGTGCGACAGGTAGGCCTCGTCGCGGGCGAGGTTGCGCAGGAACGCGCGCTGGGACGCGGCGCGCGACGCGTCGCCGATGGTGGTGTAGGTCATCGACCAGTCCACCGACAGGCCGATGCCGCGCCAGAGGTCCTCGAAGGCCTTCTCGTCCTGCGCCGCCCGCTCCTCGCAGAGCTCGATGAAGTTGCCGCGGCTGATCGGCACCTGCTTCTTCGGGTCGGGCTTTGCCGGCGGGGTGAAGTCGGGGTCGTAGGGCAGCGACGGGTCGCAGCGCACGCCGTAGTAGTTCTGCACGCGGCGCTCGGTCGGCAGGCCGTTGTCGTCCCACCCCATCGGGTAGAACACCTCCTGGCCGGCCATCCGGCGGTACCGCGCGACCGTGTCGGTGTGCGTGTAGGAGAAAACGTGCCCCACGTGCAGCGACCCCGACACGGTCGGTGGCGGCGTGTCGATGGCGTAGACCCGCGAGCGGTCGGCGACGCCGCGGTCGAAGCGGTAGGTGCCCTGCTCCTCCCACACCCGTGACCACTTCGCCTCGAGACCCTCGAGCGCGGGCTTGTCCGGCACCCGGACGGCCCGGCCGGCGGGTGCCGCGGCGGCGTCGTCCGCGCGGCCGGACGCGGGAGGGGAAGGTGTCTCCTGCGGGTCGCTCATGTCAGCCGATCCTACGGTCCCGTCATCGACGGGCTCGACTCGGTTTGGCCTGCGGGAACGGGTGGGGTGACCGCCTAGACTCGCTGGCGATGCCCACTCCCTCTGTTCCCGGGCCTGCCCCGGGTAGCCCAGGCTCGTCCGCGCCGTCGTACCCGCTGGCCGAGGCGGCGCTGTTGTCCCGCTGGCCGGAGACGCGGCTGGAGCCGTCGCTGGACCGGATCCGGGCCCTGTGCGAGCTGCTGGGCGACCCGCAGCGGGCCGCGCCGGTGATCCACCTGACCGGCACCAACGGCAAGACCTCGACGGCGCGGATGGTCGACAGCCTGGTGCGCGGCCTGGGCCTGCGCACCGGCCGGTTCACCAGCCCGCACGTGGAGTCGATGCGTGAGCGCATCTGCATCGACGGGGAGCCGCTGAGCGAGGAGCGGTTCGCGGAGGTGTTCGCGGAGGTGGCGCCGTACGCCGAGGTCGTCGACCGCTCCGGACCGCACCCCGTGTCGTTCTTCGAGCTGGTGACCGCGATGGCGTTCGCGGCGTTCGCCGACGCGCCCGTCGACGTGGTCATCCTCGAGGTCGGCATGGGCGGGGTGTGGGACGCCACCAACGTGGCCGACGCCGCGGTCGCCGTGGTGACGCCGATCGCGGTCGACCACGCGAACTACCTGGGTGCCTCGGTCGAGGAGATCGCGGGCGAGAAGAGCGGCATCATCAAGCCCGGCTCGTTCGCCGTGCTGGCCCAGCAGCCGGTCGAGGTGGCCGAGGTGCTGCTGCGCCGCGTCGTGGAAACCGAGGCGACGGTGGCCCGGGAGGGCCTGGAGTTCGGCGTCACCGACCGCCTTCCCGGCGTCGGCGGGCAGATGGTGACCCTGCAGGGGTTGGCCGCTGAGTACGCCGAGGTGTTCCTGCCGCTGCACGGCGCCCACCAGGCGCACAACGCGGTATGTGCGCTGGCGGCGGTCGAGGCCCTGCGTGGCGGCGACGAGGCGCTCGACGGCGACGTGGTGGGGGAGGCCTTCCGGGAGGTGGACTCCCCGGCCCGGCTGGAGGTCGTACGCCGCAGCCCCACGGTGGTGGTCGACGCGGCCCACAACCCGCACGGGGCCCAGGCCGCGGCCGAGGCGGTGCAGGAGGCGTTCTCGTTCAGCCCGTTGGTCGGGGTTCTCGGCGTGATGAAGGACAAGGACGCCGAGGGGCTGCTGGAGGTCCTGGAGCCGGTGATGGCCACCGTGGTGTGCTCGCAGAACTCCACCCCGCGGTCGATGCCGGCCGAGGCGCTGGGCGAGCTGGCGCGGGGCGTGTTCGGCCCCGACCGGGTCGTGGTGGCGCCCCGGCTCGACGACGCGATCGAGGCCGCCGTCGGGCTCGCCGAGGAGGGCGGGATGCTCGGGGAGGCGCTCGGGTCCGGCGGAGTGCTGGTGACCGGGTCGGTCATCACCGCGGGAGAGGCGCGCACGCTGATGAAGGGTGTGGAACGGTGAGCCGAGCGCGCGAGCGGAGCGAGCGGGCGAGGTGAACGTGACCGTGGATGTGGAACGGTGAGCCGAGCGCGCGAGCGGAGCGAGCGGGCGAGGTGAACGTGACCGTGGATGCGAACGTGACCGGCAGGGGAGCGTAATGCGCACGATGGCGGCCGCGGTGCTGGGTCTCGAGTCGATCGTGCTGTTCCTCACCACGCCGGTGATGATCCAGGTCTCCGACGTGGGCCGGGGTCCCGCGCTCGCGGCCGGTCTCGGGCTCGCGGTGGTCGCCGTGCTGCTGTGCGCGGTGCTGCGCTACCGCTGGGCCTACGTCGCCGGCTCCCTGCTGCAGGTCGCGGCCGTGGGGCTCGGCTTCGTGGTCACGGCGATGTTCGTCCTCGGCGCGGTCTTCGCCCTGCTCTGGGCCGCGGCGCTGGTTCTCGGGCGCCGCGTCGACGAGGCGAAGGCCGCCCGGGAGGCCGCCTGAGCCGGCGGCGCCGATCAGGCCGTTCGCGACGTGTCGGTGATGCGCGGGAACGGGCGGGTGGAGAACACCGCCTCGACGGGGACGTCGAAGAACTCCGCGATCCGCAGCGCGAGGTGCAGACTGGGGTTGTACTCGCCGCGCTCGAGGTAGCCGACGGTCTGGTAGTGGACACCGAGGGCCTCGGCCAGGTCTCGCCGGGAGACGCCCTGTTCGGCCCGGAGCAGGGCGATGCGGTTGTAGACGGCGTCGCTCACGGCCGCGGTCTCCGGGCCGGCCATGAGTCGGCGTGGCGCGCGCTCACCGGGTCCACTGCGCCGCCGCGTGCCGTGCCGCCTCCACCTGCGAGCCGGACTGGCGCCGGCTCATCCGGCGGAGGACGGCGGGCGTCACCAGCAGCCCGAGCACGGCCCAGCCGGCCAGCACGAGCACGGTCATGACCGTGCGCCAGGAGCCGCCGACCTCCAGCGCTGACGCCGCGTCGGGAAGAACGCCGAGCGCATGCCCAACCCGAGCCAGTACATCGGGAAGACCTGGGCGAGGACCTGCACCCATCCCCACAGCTGCTGGATCGGGTAGAAGATCCCTGAGATCCCCGCCAGCACCATCACCGGGAGCATGCCCCCAGGTGCCCACCTTCTGGGTGCTGGGGACCAGCGCGCCGATGACCATGCCGATCGGCAGCAGCGCGAGCAGGCCCAGCTCCCGGCGCCGTTCGGACCCAGCAGCGCCAGCACCTCACCGCGACGGACCGTGAAGTCCACCCCGGTCAACACATCGCGGGTGCCGTAGCGCATCCGCAGGTCCTGCACCTCGGTAAGGGCCTCGTCGGCCGCTGCCCCGCCGAGCGGCAACCCCCCGAGCCGATGCGCTACCGCCATGCCGCTCCCTCCCCGCGCTCCACCGGGACGACGGTAGCACTCCTGCTACATATGCAGTAGTCCTCGGACGCGGATGCGGTCCCGCACGCCACGCCGGCCACCGTCTGTCAGGAAACCGGGGTCGGGATGCTTCCTCGGAGGCTGAGCCCGGGAAGGCCCCACAGGCCGCGACAGGTGCGCGCTGGATAGGCTGCCCGCCATGTCTTCGCGCACGCTGGTCCTGGTCAAGCCCGACGCCGTACGCCGCGGCCTGGTCGGGGAGATCCTGCGTCGCTACGAGACCAAGGGCCTGGCCGTCGTCGCGATGGACCAGCGCACGATCGACGGCGATCTCGCCGACACCCACTACGCCGAGCACGTCGACCGCGACTTCTACCCGCCGCTGCGGGAGTTCATCACGTCCGGGCCGCTGGTGGCCGCCGTACTCGAGGGCGACGAGGCGGTGGAGGTGGTCCGGCTGCTCAACGGCGCCACCGACGGGCGCAAGGCCGCGCCCGGCACGATCCGGGGGGATCTCGCGCTGTCGAACCGGGAGAACCTCGTGCACGGATCGGACTCTCCGGAGTCGGCCGAGCGTGAGATCAAGCTCTTCTTCCCCGATCTGTAGCCGTTCTTCGCCCGCGTCGGCCGATTCCCCGGCGGTGCGCCTGGCCCGTGGCTAGAATTCGCACCGACCCGACGGGTTGGAGGGGCGGGCCTCGGGACGTCCCGGACGGCGCGCGGGCCTCGGGACGTCCCGGACGGCGCGTGTCCTGCCGGGCGTGGCGAGCCTCTCAACTTAGTCTGGTCGGCACCGGTGGCAGTCCAGAACGGACCTCAAGGGGAACCGCGTCAAGCATGGCGAACAGCTTCATCGGCCGCGACATGGCCGTCGACCTCGGCACCGCGAACACGCTCGTCTACGTGCGTGGGCGCGGGGTGATGCTCAACGAGCCCTCGGTCGTCGCGCTGAACGCCCAGACCCGCGAGATCCTCGCCATCGGCTCCGAGGCCAAGAAGATGATCGGCCGTACGCCGGACACCATCGTCGCCATCCGGCCGCTCAAGGACGGCGTGATCGCCGACTTCGAGTCCACCGAGCAGATGCTGCGGTTCTTCATCCAGCAGGTGCACCGGCGCCAGTACTTCACCAAGCCCCGCCTGGTGATCTGCGTGCCCTCGGGCATCACGGCTGTCGAGCAGCGCGCGGTCAAGGAGGCCGGCTACCAGGCCGGCGCCCGACGGGTCTACATCATCGAGGAGCCGATGGCGGCGGCGATCGGCGCCGGGCTGCCGGTGCACGAGGCGACCGGCAACATGGTCGTCGACATCGGCGGGGGCACCACCGAGGTCGCGGTCATCTCCCTCGGCGGCATCGTGACCAGCCAGTCGATCCGGATCGCGGGGGACGAGCTCGACCAGGCCATCATCGGCTGGATGAAGAAGGAGCACTCCCTGATGCTGGGCGAGCGCACCGCGGAGGAGATCAAGGTCGCGCTCGGTTCCGCCTTCCCGCTGTGGCAGGAGCCGGAGGCCGAGATCCGCGGCCGTGACCTCATCTCCGGGCTGCCCAAGAACGTCACGATCTCGTCGGCGGAGGTGCGCCAGGCGCTCGAGGAGCCGCTGCACGCGATCATCGACGCCGTCCGGACGACCCTGGACAAGACGCCGCCCGAGCTCGCGGGCGACATCATGGACCGCGGTGTGGTGCTCACCGGCGGCGGCGCGCTCCTGCGCGGGATCGACGAGCGGCTGCGCCACGAGACCGGCATGCCGATGCACGTCGCACCCGACCCCCTCGACTCGGTGGCGATGGGCGCCGGCAAGTGCGTCGAGGACTTCGAGGCGCTGCAGCAGGTGCTGGTCTCGGAACCCCGCAGGTGAGCCGTCATGCGTCGTTCTGACCGGCCCCTGCTGGGCCCCGGTGGCCTGCGGGGCGGGTCCGGCGACCCGGAGGGGCCGCACCACGACGGTCGGCGTCCTCGCACGCTGCTCGCGGTGCTGCTGCTGGTGTCGTTCATCGTGATCACGCTGGACGCCCGCAACCGCGACGACTCGCCGGTCGACGCGATGCGCACCGCGGCGGCAGCGGTCTTCGGGCCGCTGGAGACCGCGGCCGCGACGCTGAGCCGCCCGATCACCTCGGTGACCGGCTACTTCGGCGACGTCCGCGACCTGCGCACCGCCAACGAGCGGCTGCAGGGCACCAACGACCGGCTGCGGTCGCGGCTGCGCACCGGCGAGTTCGCCCGCCAGCGCAGCCACGAGCTCGACCGGCTCCTCGACCTCGGCCGGCAGCGCGACGACCGTCTGGTGGCAGCGCAGGTCACCGCGATGAGCGCGGGCCAGACGTTCTCCCGCACCGTCACCATCGACGCCGGACGTCGCGACGGCGTGCGGCCCGACATGACCGTGCTCAACGGCGACGGGCTGGTCGGGCGGGTGATCGCGGCCTCGTCCTCGAGCGCGTCGGTGCTGCTCATCATCGACGCCGACTCCGTCGTCGGCGGCCGCGTCGGCAGGTCGATGGAGCTGGGCTTCATCAGCGGGGAGGGCGACATCGGCGAGCGCGCCCGGCTGCGGATGGAGCTGGTCGACCGGGCCGCCGACCCCGGTGTCGGCGACACCGTCGTCACCTGGGGCTCGCGCAACGGCGCACCGTACGTCGCCGGCGTGCCGATCGGCTCGGTCAGCCGGGTGGAGACGAGCCCGCGCGAGCTGTCCAAGACCGTGGTGCTGCAGCCGTACGTCGACTTCTCCGCCCTGGACATGGTCGGGGTCGTGGTCGACGCCGACCGGCCCGGGCGTGACGACGTCCGCGCCGGCGCGCGGGGGGGCCGCCGATGACCGTCGTCCGGGCCCTCGTCGTCACCGCGGTGGTGACCTTGGCCATCACCGTCCAGCTGGGGGTACTGCCCGCCATCGCGATCGCCGACGTCGTGCCCAACCTGGTGCTCGTCGTCGTGATCGGCCTCGCGCTGGCCCGCGGGCCCGAGTACGGCGTGCTGGTGGGCTTCGCCGCCGGGCTGGCCCTCGACCTCGCCCCGCCGGCCGACCACGTCGCCGGCCGCTGGGCGCTCGCGTTCGTCGTCGTCGGCTACCTCGCCGGCCTGGCTCGTCGCGACGCGCGCGCCTCGGCGCTGGCGGCCGTCCTCGTCGTGGCTGCCGGGTCGTTCATCGGCACCTCGCTGTTCGCGCTGTCGGGCCTGGTGCTGCAGGACGGCGGCGTCACCATCGACGGTGTGCTGCACGTGCTGCCGGTGGCGCTCGTCTACGACGTGGTGCTGACCCCGCTGGTCGTCCCGCTGGTGCTGGCGCTGATGCGGCGGCTCGAGCCGGTGAGCGTGCGGCTGTGAGGGGGGCCTTCGTGAGGGGACTCCGATGAGCGACCACCGCCGGCTGCGGCTGATCGTGGTGCAGGCGCTCGTGCTGTCGCTGTTCGTCACCCTGTTCGCGCGGCTGTGGTACCTGCAGGTGCTGTCCGGCGACGACTACCAGGCACAGGCCGCCGAGAACGCCGTACGCGAGGTGATCACCCCACCCGAGCGCGGGCTGATCCTGGACGCGCAGGGCCGCCCGCTGGTGGCGGGCCGACCGTCCTGGGTGGTCACCGTCGACCGGACACTCCTCGACGAGATGGACGAGGACCGCCGGGAGCGGGTGCTGCGCAGGGTGGCGCGGATCCTCGACCTGAAGTACGCCCGCATCGTCGCCCGCAGCAAGCGTTGCGGTGAGGAAGGGGCGTCGCCACCGCCGATCTGCTGGAACGGCTCGCCGTACCAGCCGGTGCCGGTCGCCGAGGACGTCAGCCAGCAGGTCGCGGTCTCCATCCAGGAGCAGGGTGAGGACTACCCCGGGGTGACCGCCGAACGCTGGCAGGTGCGTGCCTACCCCGAGCCGTTGGGGGCGCAGGCTGCGCACGTGCTGGGCTACCTGTCACCGATCACCGAGACGGAGCTGGCGAAGGCGGAGGTGCGCAACGACCCCACCCTCAACCGCATCTCGCTGGTGGGCCGTTCGGGCCTCGAACGCACCTACGACCGCTGGCTGCGCGGCCGGCCCGGCATCGAGAAGAAGGCCGTCGACAGCCTGGGGCGCGTCCTGGACACCGTGGGGGTGCAGGCGCCACGGCCCGGCAACACCCTCGTCACCAACCTCGACGCCAAGGTGCAGGCGGTGGCCGAGCGGCAGCTGCGCAAGACCATCCTGACCGCCCGCAACACGTTCGACCCGGTCAGCGGACGCAACTACGTGGCCGACTCCGGTGCCGTGGTGGTGCTGGACGCCCAGGACGGCGGGGTCGTGGCGATGGCCAGCTACCCCGGCTACGACCCGGGCCTGTGGGTGGGCGGCATCACCAACAAGGAGCTGTCCAGGCTGTACTCGGAGGAGGCGGGCACGCCGCTGCTGTCGCGCGCCACCCAGGGACAGTTCGCGCCCGGCTCGACGTTCAAGCCGGTGATGAGCGCCGGCGCGCTGACGCACGGGTACAGCCCGGCGTCGCGGCTGAACTGCTCGTCGTCGTTCACCGTCGGCAACCGCACCTTCGAGAACTACGAGTCCGGGGCCTACGGGTTCATCGACTTCGCCAAGGCGCTGCAGGTCTCCTGCAACACGTTCTTCTACCAGGTCGGCTACAACTACTGGCTCAAGACCGGCGGCGACAGCGGCAACGTCAAGGCCCGCGACCCGCTGGTGAAGATGGCCGAGGCGTTCGGCTTCGGCCGCGAGACCGGCGTCGACCTCCCGGGCGAGGCGTCCGGCCGGATCGCCGACCGTGGCTGGAAGCAGGCCTACTGGAAGGCGCAGCGCGCCTACTACTGCAAGCTCGGCAAGGAGGACGGCAGCGACTTCATCCACGTGTTCGCGCGTGAGTTCTGCACCGACGGCTGGCGCTACCGCGCCGGCGATGCCGTCAACTTCGCGATCGGGCAGGGCGACACGATCATCACCCCGCTGCAGCTCGCGGTGGCCTACGCCGCGATCTCCAACGGCGGCACGCTGTGGAAGCCGCGCCTGGGCAAGGCGATCGTGTCGCCGGACGGCCGAACGGTGAAGCGGATCGAACCCCGCAGGGCGTCGCGGGTGCCGGTGCCCAAGCGGGTGCTGAACTACATCGACCAGGCGCTGCTGGGCACCACCCGCACCGGCACCTCGTCGTGGCGGTTCGTCGGCTTCCCCCTGGACCAGGTGCAGATCCGGTCCAAGACGGGCAGCGCCGAGGTCTACGGCAAGCAGAGCACGTCGTGGCTGGCCAGCTACGACGAGCGGTACGTCGTGGTGATGATGGTGAGCCAGGGCGGCACCGGCTCGGGTACGTCGGGGCCGGCGGTCCGCAGGATCTGGGAGACCTTGTACGGCGTGCAGGGCAGCGAGGTGAACCTGCGACGCGCGGCGCAGCCGGGCGCGCAACCCCCGCGCCGGCTGCCGACCTTCGCGCCCAACGGCACGATCCGGCCTCCGGGGAGGGGCTAG
>DATABY010000164.1:0-8309 GCA_036259355.1 Nocardioidaceae bacterium | reverse complement strand
GACACACCGAGGCCGTCCTGCGTGCGTGCCCGCAGGCGCACGTCGTCGGCATCGACCGGGACCCGCACGCGATCGAGCACGCCGGTGCGCGGCTGCGGGAGTTCACGGCACGGGTCTCACTGGTGCACGCGGTCTACGACGAGATCCCCGACGTGCTCGCACGCCTGGGGCACCGGCAGGTGCAGGGCGTGCTCTTCGACCTCGGCCTGTCCTCGATGCAGATCGACGTACGCGAGCGCGGCTTCTCCTACGCCAGGGACGCACCGCTGGACATGCGGATGGACCCGTCCCACGGTCCGACCGCCGCGGACGTGCTCAACACCTACTCGGCCGCGCAGCTCGCGCACGTGCTCAAGGCGTACGGCGAGGAGCGGTTCGCGAACCGGATCGCCGGCCGGATCGTCCGCGAACGCGACAGTCGGCCCTTCGACACCAGCGCCCGGCTCGTGGAGGTGGTGGCGTCGGCGATCCCCGCAGCGGCCCGCCGGACCGGCCATCCGGCGAAGCGGATCTTCCAGGCGCTGCGCATCGAGGTCAACGACGAGATCAGCGTGCTGCGCCGCGCCCTGCCGGCGGCCATCGACGCGCTCGCCCTCGGCGGACGAGTGGTGGTGATGTCGTACCACTCGCTCGAGGACAGGCTGACCAAGCAGGTGCTCGCCGAGGGGTCCCGCACGACGGCCCCGCCCGACCTGCCGGTGGTGCCCGCGCAGTACCAGCCGCAGCTGCGCCTGCTCACCCGCGGCGCCGAGCAGGCCGACCGCGACGAGATCCGGGTGAACCCGCGTGCGGCCTCGGTACGGCTGCGCGCGGCCGAACGCATCAGGCAAGCAGCATGAAGGGGGACCCCGCATGAGCTCGTTCCTGGCACCGACGCGCACCCGCGCCCGGATCGCCGACGCGGTCCAGCAGCGGGCCCGGCTGTCGGTGGTCCGTGGCGGAAGGACCCACGCCCCCCGGGTGCCCTTCGCGGCGTTGGTGCTCACCGTGCTGGCCCTGGGACTCGTCGGACTGCTGGTGCTCAACACCTCGCTGCAGCAGGGCGCCTTCCACGCCCGCGACCTCGAGGCGCGCGCCGAGAGGCTCGCCGAGCACCGGGAGGCGCTCGAGATCAAGGTCGCCGAGCTCCGTGAGCCGCAGCGGGTCGCCGCCGCGGCCAGCGCGCTCGGCATGGTGCCCAACTCCAACCCCGCCTTCCTGCGCCTCTCCGACGGGAAGGTCCTCGGCAACGTGACGCCCGCGACCGCCGACGCCGCAGCCGGGTTCCTGACGCCCCCGCGCGCCGCCCACGCTTCACCGGTGCGAACCGGTAGTAGTGGAGGTGGACCGGAAGCGCGCGAGCGGCAGGGGAGTCGTCGGTGACCCAGCGCAAGCCGCCGCCGCGCAGGCGCCCACGAGCGTCACAGCGCAGGCCGAGACGCAGGTCGAGACGCAGGCAGCCCCGCACGCTCACGCTGGCCGGCGCCAAGTTCCGGCTGCGCTCGAGCCTCGTCCTCCTGCTGATCGTGCTCACCCTGTTCGGCGCGCGCCTCGTGCAGATCCAGGGCATCGAGGCCTACGCCTACACCGAGAAGGCGGACCGGCTCGACGGCGCCACCGAGGTCACGCTGACCGCGCCCCGCGGGACCATCGCCGACCGCGACGGCACGCCGATGGCCGAGACGGTCGCCGCACAGCGCCTGGTGGCCGACCCCAGCATGGTCAACGACGCACCGGCCATCGCCGCAGTGCTCTCCCGCCGGCTCGACCTCAGCTACTTCACGGTGCTGTCGGCGCTGCGCGCGCCGGACAGCCGCTACGAGTTCCTCGCCCGGCAGATCCTGCCGGCCCAGGTGCAGGCGGTGATGGGCGAGCTGGACCGTCGGGACCTGACCGGCGTGTACGTCGAGGACGACCCGCTGCGCGCGTATCCCGCCGGCGACGTCGCCAGCAACATCCTGGGCTTCGTCGGTACGGAAGGCAAAGGGCTGGCCGGCATGGAGTTCGCGTTGAACGCGTCCCTGGACGGCCAGGACGGCCACGCCACCTACATGACCGACGCGACGGGCACGCGCATCCCCCTCGCGCAGAGCTCGGTCGACGACCCGGAGCCGGGCCGCGACGTGCGGCTCACGATCGACCGCGACCTGCAGTGGTTCACCCAGCGGCGGCTGGCGCAGGCGGTGCGGCAGACGGGCTCCAAGTCGGGTTCGGTGGTGGTGATGGACACGCGGACCGGCGAGTTGCTCGCGCTCGCCGACCACCCGACGTACGACTCCAACCGGCCCCTCGACAGCCCGTCGGAGCACCTGGGCAGCCCGTCGGTGCAGAACGTGTACGAGCCGGGAAGCGTGCAGAAGGCGCTCACCGCGGCCGCGCTCGTCGACGCCGGCAAGGTCACCCCCCGCACCAAGATCACGGTGCCGCCGCTGCTGCACCGGCGCACGGAGACGATCAAGGACTGGTTCTCCCACCCGACCCTGCGCCTGACCATGGCCGGCGTCATCGCCCAGTCCTCCAACATCGGCACCGTGCTCGCCGCGGAGAAGCTGAGCAGCGAGCGGCTCCGGCGCTACCTCGCCAGGTTCGGCCTCGGCAGTCCCACCGGCCTGGCCCTGAAGGGCGAGAGCGGAGGGCTGCTGCCGCAGGCGCAGGACTGGCTGCGGATCACGCACGACACCATCGCGTTCGGCCAGGGCCTGTCGGTGACCGCCGTGCAGATGGCCTCCGCGCTGTCGACCATCGCGAACGGCGGTGTGCGCATCGACCCCACCCTGCTGAAGGGCTACGTGGACTCGGAGGGCCGCGTGACACCGACCGGGCCACCGGACCGGCGGCGGGTGGTCAGCGCGTCGGCGGCGCGACAGGTGACCCGCATGATGGAGGCCGTCACGGCCGACGACGGCACGGCGCCGTCAGCCGCCATCCCCGGCTACCGCGTCGCCGGCAAGACCGGCACCGCCCAGCGCGTGGACCCCGAGACCGGTGGCTACAACGGGTACACGATCTCCTTCGGTGGGTTCGCCCCTGCCGACCAGCCGCGGTTCCTCACCTACGTCGTGCTCCACGACCCCAGCAGCGGCGACGGCGGCGGCTCGGCGGGCGGCCCGGTGTTCCACGACGTCACCAGCTATGCGCTGCAGAAGTACGCCGTGCCACCGACGGGCAGCAAGCCCCCCAAACTCCCGACCACCTGGTAACCGCCGGTAGCCTCACGCCGTGCCGACAGACCTCCCCTCAGCCGCAGCGGCCGTCACTCTGGCGCGTCCGCGGACGACCCCGGTGAGCCTGCGCATCGTGGCGTCCTGGGTGGGGGGTACGACGGTCGGCCCGGAGGTGGAGGTGACCGGCCTGACGCTCAACTCCCGCCAGGTCGAGCCCGGCGACCTCTACGCCGCCCTGCCGGGCAGCCGCGTGCACGGCGCCGAGTTCGCCGACGCGGCCGTGCGGGCCGGCGCCGTCGCGGTGCTCACCGACGCCGAGGGGGAGCGGATGCTGGCCGGACGACACGTCCCGCTGTGCGTGGTGGACCGGCCGCGCACCGTCCTGGGCGCCCTCGCGGCGCGGCTGTACCAGTTCCCGGCCGGCGCACTCACCACGATCGGGATCACCGGCACCCACGGCAAGACGACCACCACCTACATGTGCGAGGCCGGTCTGCACGGTGCCGGCGCCAGCAGCGGGGTCATCGGCACCGTCGGCACGCGCATCGGCGGACGCTTCGTCAAGACCACGCTGACGACGCCGGAGGCACCCGAGCTGCACGCGCTGTTCGCACTGATGCGCGAGCAGCAGGTGCGTGCCTGTGCGATGGAGGTGTCCAGCCACGCTCTCGTGATGGGGCGGGTGGACGGGGTCGTCTTCGACCTGGCGGTGTTCCTCAACCTCGGCCGCGACCACCTCGACTTCCACCGCGACGTCGAGGACTACTTCCAGGCCAAGGCGCAGCTGTTCACCTCCGGACGGGCCCGCCGCGCACTCGTCAACGTCGACGACGCGCACGGACGTCGGCTGGTCGAGCAGACGACGATCCCGACCCGCACGTTCTCGGCCGACGGTCATCACGCCGACTGGCGGGTCGAGGACGTCCGGCTGCGCGCCGACGGAGCCGACTTCGTCCTCGTCGCACCCGACGGCTCCCGCCACGACGCCGGGATCGGCATGCCCGGACCGTTCAACGTGGCGAACGCGCTGGCGGCGATCGCGGCGCTGTGCGAGGCCGGGTACGCCGTCGCGCCGGTGGTGCACGGGCTCGCCGTGCTGACCGGCATTCCGGGGCGGATGGAGCGCGTCGACGCCGGCCAGGACTTCGTGGCCGTCGTCGACTACGCGCACAAGCCCGACGCCGTGACCGCGGTGCTGTCGGCCCTGCGCACCGTCACGCCGGGCCGGCTGATCACGGTGATCGGCGCGGGTGGCGACCGCGACCGCGGCAAGCGCCCGCTGATGGGGGCCGCCGCGTCCCGGCTGTCCGACGTGCTGGTGGTCACCAACGACAACCCGCGCACCGAGGACCCTGCCGACATCCGGGCCGAGCTGATCGCCGGTGCCCGCGAGATCGCCGCCGAGGAGCGCGCCGAGCTGGTCGAGGTCGACGACCGGCGCACCGCCATCCACCGGGCGATCGCGATGGCCCGGGCCGGCGACTGCGTGCTGGTGGCCGGCAAGGGGCACGAGCAGGGACAGGAGGTGGCCGGCGTGGTGCACCCCTTCGACGACCGCGCCGTCGCCTGGGAGGCGCTGACCGAGGGCGGGCACGCCCGCGCGCAGGACGGTGTCACCCGGTGATCGCGATGACGCTGGACGAGATCGCGTCAGCCATCGGTGGTCGCGTGCACGCCACCTACGCCGCCGGTGCGGTCGACGCCGCGCGCATCCGGGTGACCGGCCCGCCCTTCCACGACTCCCGGGCGGTCGAGGTGGACGGCTTGTTCGTGGCGGTCGCCGGTGAGCACGTCGACGGCCACGACTTCGCCGCCGCCGTCGTGGACGCCGGCGCCGCGGCCGTGCTGGCCGCCCGGCCGGTGGACGTCCCCGCGGTGCTGGTCGACGACCCGGTCGAGGCGCTCGGCCGGCTGGCGACCCACGTGCTGGCCGGGCTGCCTGACCTGCGGGTCGTCGGGCTCACCGGGTCGCAGGGCAAGACGGGCACCAAGGACCTGCTGGCGCAGCTGCTGGAGAACACCGGCGCCACGATCGCTCCGGTGGGCTCGTACAACACCGAGCTCGGCGTACCGCTGACCGCCCTGCGCGCGGACCGCGAGACCCGCAACCTGGTGCTGGAGATGGGCGCCCGCGGCATCGGACACATCCGCTACCTCGCCGACATGGTCCGCCCGAGTGTCGCGGTCGTGCTCAACGTCGGTGTCGCCCACCTCGGCGAGTTCGGCAGCCAGGCCGGCATCGCCCGGGCCAAGGGAGAGCTGGTCGAAGCACTGCCGGACGACGGCGTCGCCGTGCTCAACGCCGACGACCCGTTGGTCATGGCGATGGCCGAGCGCACCAGAGCCACGGTGCTCACCTTCGGGACCTCGTCGCAGGCGGACGTCCGGGTCGGCGACCTCGAGCTCGACGACCTCGGCCGGCCGCGCTTCACCCTCACCACGCCCACGGGCTCGGCCGCCGTGACGCTGCCGCTGGTCGGGGAGCACCAGGCGCTCAACGCGGCCGCCGCGGCCGCCGTCGCCCACCACGTCGGCCTGCCGGTGGAGCGGATCTGCCAGGTTCTGCACAACGTGGTCGCGCGCTCGCCGTGGCGGATGGAGGTCCGCGACCGCGACGACGGCGTCACCGTGGTCAACGACGCCTACAACGCCAACCCCGACTCGATGCGGGCGGCGCTGAAGACGCTGGCCACGATCGGTGCGGGCAGGCGCCGTACGGTCGCCGTGCTCGGGGAGATGCTCGAGCTGGGCGCGGCGGCGCGCGAGGAGCACGATGCGATCGGACGGCTCGCCGTCCGGCTCGACGTCTCACGGCTGGTCGTGGTCGGGGAGGGAGCCAGGGCGATCCACCTCGGTGCCTCGCTGGAGGGTTCCTGGGGCGGTGAGTCGGTGTTCGTGCCCGACACCGACGCCGCCCTCGACCTCCTGCGCGGCGAGGTCGCCGCCGGTGACGTCGTACTCGTGAAGGCGTCGCGCGCGGCCGGACTCGAACGCGTGGCCGCGGCGCTGCTCGATCCCGGGAGCCGCCCATGAGGGCGATCCTGCTCGCGGGTCTGCTCAGCCTGTTCGGCACGCTGCTCGGCACCCGGATGGCGATCAGCGTGCTCGTGGCCAACGGCTACGGCCAGCTGATCCGCGACGACGGCCCGACGTCACACCACACCAAGCGCGGTACGCCCACCATGGGCGGCCTCGTCATCATCTTGTCGGTGGTCTTCGGCTACCTCGGCGCCAAGCTGTTCACCGTGGAGTGGCCCTCGGCGACCGCGCTGCTGCTGCTGTTCCTGTTCGCCGGCCTGGGCCTGGTCGGCTTCCTGGACGACTTCATCAAGATCTCCAAGCAGCGCAGCCTCGGCCTGCGCAGCAAGGCCAAGATGGCCGGGCAGACCACGGTGGCCGTGGTGTTCGCCGTGCTCGCGCTGCAGTTCCCCGACGAGAACGGCCGCGAGCCGGCCAGCCAGTTCATCTCCTTCATCCGCGACCTGCACGGATGGGAGCTGCCCGCGATCCTGGTCGTGATCTGGGTGCTGGTCATGGTGGCGGGCACCAGCAACGCGGTGAACCTCACCGACGGCCTCGACGGTCTGGCGACCGGCGCCTCGGTGATGGTCTTCGGCGCCTACACGCTCGTGTGCATCTGGCAGTTCAACCAAAGCTGCGCGACCGACGGCGGACCCGGGTGCTACGAGGTCCGTGACCCCTACGACCTCGCCGTCGTCGCGGCCGCGCTCACCGGTGCCTGCTTCGGCTTCCTGTGGTGGAACGCCGCACCCGCCAAGATCTTCATGGGCGACACCGGTTCGCTCTCGCTCGGCGGCGCCCTGGCGGGCCTCGCCGTCCTCACCCGCACGGGGCTGCTGCTGCTGGTGATCGGCGGCCTGTGCGTCCTCATCACGCTGTCGGTGATCCTGCAGGTCGGCTACTTCAAGGCCACGAGGGGCAAGCGGCTGTTCCGGATGGCGCCGCTGCAGCACCACTTCGAGCTGAAGGGGTGGGCCGAGGTGACGATCGTGATCCGGTTCTGGATCATCTGCGGGCTGTGCGTGGCCGCGGGCCTGGGTATCTTCTACGCCGAGTGGGTCGCCGGTGCCTAGAACCCCACGAAAGCGCTCGCTGCCCTCTCGTTTGTCACCCCACGCAACCGCTCCCTACGGTCACGTTTGCGCGGGGACCCCGACCTTCCGCGGGGGCCCCGCATGAAGACCCCGCGCACGCCCGAATGGCTGGCGAGCGCGGGGCGGGACTCGCCGTGGTCGCAGGTGCACGCCGTGGTGGCGGGCATCGGAGTGTCGGGCTTCGCCGCCGCCGACGCGCTGGTGCACCTCGGCGCGACCGTCACCGTCCTCGACGAGCGGTCCGGTGACGAGGAACGCGACAAGGCCACGGTGCTGGAGATCCTGGGTGCCACGGTGCGTCTGGGTGCCGGCGCCACGGACGCGCTGCCGGCGGGCACCGACCTGCTCGTCACCTCGCCGGGCTGGCGCCCGACGGCACCGCTGCCGGCGGCGGCGTCGCAGCGCGGCATCCCGGTCTGGGGCGAGGTCGAGCTGGCCTGGCGGCTGCGCGACGAGCAGGCCGCGCCGTGGCTGTGCGTCACCGGCACCAACGGCAAGACCACCGCGGTGCAGATGCTGGCCGCCATGCTCGGGTCGGCCGGGCTGCGGTCCCTGGCCGCGGGCAACGTCGGCACCCCGCTGCTGGAGGCCGTCCTGCACCCCGAGCCGTACGACGTCCTCGCGGTCGAGCTGTCCAGCTTCCAGCTGCACTGGAGCCACAGCCTCTCCGCGCAGGCCGCCGCCGTGCTCAACGTCGCGGAGGACCACGTGGACTGGCACGGGTCGATGCAGGCCTACGCCCACGACAAGGGCCGGATCTACCAGCGCGCGCAGCGGGCCTGCGTCTACAACGTCGCCGACCCGGTGACCGAGCAGCTGGTGCGCGACGCCGACGTGGTGGAGGGCTGCCGGGCGGTGGGGTTCACGCTCGAGGTCCCCTCCGTGGGGATGCTGGGCGTGGTCGACGGGGTCCTGGCCGACCGCGCCTTCGTCGCGGACCGCGCCACGCACGCCGCCGAGCTGGGCACCGTCGACGACGTCCGACCCGCCGCACCGCACAACGTCGCGAACGCCCTGGCCGCCGCCGCGCTCGCCCGGGCGCACGGCGTAC
>DATABY010000163.1:0-8646 GCA_036259355.1 Nocardioidaceae bacterium | reverse complement strand
CGCATCTACACCGGCAAGCCCGCGCGCCTGCTGAAGAACCGCTGGACCGAGGCATGGGAGGCCGAGGACGCTCCGCAGCCGCTGCCGATGCCGCTGCAGAACATCCTGGTGGCCGAGGCGCACCAGCGCATGAACCAGGCTGACGACCCGACCGCGGTGGCCATGCCCGCCGGGCAGATCGTCGGCCGGATGAACGCCGTGCGGCCGGTCGCCGAGCTGTTCACCGAGATCGTCGAGGAGTACGAGCGCACGGTCGAGCACCTGCACTCCCTGCAGAAGTGACCGATGTGCGGGCGGCCCTACCGCGCAGTGACCTGACGGTGCTGGAGCGGCTCGCCCAGTCCGGCGAGGCGATGCCGACCACCGCGTCGGCGGACTCATGCCGGTTCGTCGGCGAGCAGGGTGCCGAGCCGGCGCAGCTGCTCGGTGGCGGCACCCAGCGCGAACTCGTTGCGTTTGGCGGCGACGAAGTAGCGGTGCAGCGGATAGTCCCTGTCGATGCCCACGCCGCCGTGGATGTGTACGGCGGTGTGCGCGACACGGTGTCCGCCCTCCGCGGCCCAGAACTTCGCGGTGGCCAGCTCGGCGTCGCAGTCGAGCCCCTCGGCCATCCGCCAGGCGGCCTGCCAGAGCGTCAGCCGGACGCCCTCGACGTCGATGTAGGCGTCGGCGATTCGCTGGCTGACCGCCTGGAAGCTGCCGACCGGCCGGCCGAACTGCACCCGCTCCTTGGCGTACTCGGCGGTCATCTCCAGGGCCCGCTCGACGGTGCCCAGCTGCAGCGCGCAGAGACCGAGCACGCCGCGGTCGAGCACCCAGCGCACCACCTCCGCACCCTGGCCGGCCCGACCGACGAGCTGTTGGGACGTGACCGGTGTCTGCTGCAGGGTGAGCAGCGCCTCGCTGTCCGCGTCGACGACCACCTGCCGCTCGCGAGTGAGGCCGCGACTGTCGGTCGGTACCAGGAACACCGCGGCACCGTCCTCGGTACTGGCCGGCACCAGCACGGCGTCGGCGATCATGCCGGCCGGCACGGTCGTCTTGGTGCCGGTCAGCAGCCATCCGTCGTCGGTGCGTTCGGCCCGGGTCGTCGGCGCGGTCGGTTCCGGCTGCCCCTCCTCCACCAGGGCCGCCGTCAGCACCACGTCACCAGCCGCCGCCGGCCGTGCCCACCGGTCGCGCTGCTCCGCGGACCCGAACTCCGCCACCGCCGCCGCGCCCATCGCGATCGCGCTGACCATCGGCACCGGTGCGACGCCGCGGCCGAGCTCGACCAGGGCACGGCACTGCTCGACCACCCCACACCCGCCGCCGCCGACGTCGTCCGGGAGCGCGACCCCGAGTACGCCGGCGGTGGCCAGCTCGCGCCACAGCCGCGTGTCGAAGCGGTCCGGCTGCTGGTCGGCGCGGCGCAGCGCGTCGTCGGTGACGAGGTCGGAGACGATCCGCCGGGTCAGCGCGGCCAGATCCTCCTGGGTGTCGGTGAAGGCGAAGTCCATGTCCTGGTCTCTTCTGGTTCGGGACGGGTGCCGGGGGAGCGGTGTCCGGAGCGGCGGTTCCGGTGGGCGGTGTCCGGTGCGGCGCCGTCAGCGGGTTGCGGTCAACGGTCCGCCCGGGGCAGACCCAGCCCCACCATCGCGACGATGTCGCGCTGCACCTCGTTGGTGCCGCCGCCGAAGGTGAGGATCAGGGACGAGCGGTGCATGCGCTCCAGCCGCCCGCGGAGCACGGCGCCGGGGGAGCCCGCCCGCACGTAGGCGTTGGGGCCGACGACCTCCATCAGAAGCCGGTAGGCCTCGGTGGCGAACTCGGTGCCGAACACCTTGGTGGCCGACGCGTCGGCGGGGTTCAGCCCTTTGCCCACGCCCCAGGCGATCTTGAGGTTGACCAGCCGCAGGAACTCCGCCTTCGCGTGCACGCGCGCGAGGTGGATCTGCACCCACTCCTGGTCGATGACCCGGCGGCCGTCGGCGAGCTTGGTCTGCTGGGCCCAGGCGCGCACCTCGCTGAGCGCATGGACGATGGGAGCCGCCGACGTGAGCGCCACCCGCTCGTGGTTGAGCTGGTTGGTGATCAACGGCCAGCCCTGGTTCTCCTCACCGACCAGGTTGGCCGCCGGGACGCGGACGTCGTGGTAGTAGGTGGCGCTGGTGCTGGGCCCGGCCACCGTCTCCACCGGGGTCCAGGAGAACCCCTGCGCGTCGGTGGGCACGATCAGGATCGACACGCCCTTGTGCTTGCTGGCCTCCGGGTCGGTCCGGCACGCCAGCCAGACGTAGTCGGCGTAGCGGATCAGGCTGGTCCACATCTTCTGACCGTTGACGACGTAGTCGTCGCCGTCACGCTCCGCGCGGGTGCGCAAAGAGGCGAGGTCGGTGCCGGCCTCGGGTTCGGAGTACCCGATGGCGAAGTGCACCTCTCCCCGGCCGATCCGGGGCACCAGGTCGGCGCGTTGTCGCTCGGTCCCGAACTTCATCAGCGTGGGCGCGATCGTGTTCAGGGTCAGGAACGGCACAGGCACGCCCGCCACCGCGGCCTCGTCGGTGAAGATCAGCTGGTCGAGCATCGGGCGGTCCTGGCCGCCGTACTCCTTCGGCCAGCCGATCGACAGCCAGCCGTCGCGGCCCATCTGCCGGACGACGTCCTTGTACGCCGCGCCGTCGCCGTACTCCCCGTCGGTGTCGAGGCCCGCCCGGCGCTCCGGAGTCATCAGCGTGGCGAAGTAGTCGCGCAGCTCCCGACGCAGGGCGTCCTGCTCCGGTGTGAAGGCGAGATGCACAGGGTCCTCCGACGCCACATCTGAAACGTGTTCTAGTTGGAGACTAACGCGTCCGGACCGCCGGTGTCGACGGGGCTGGGCCCGCATCCGCCACGGCGGGGTCGGGTACGCCTGCGGCGAGCCTTTGGGAAGGAGCCTGTGAGATGAGCACGACCAGCGAGATGCTGCGCACCTACCCCGCGGACCTCGGAGAGGTCGACCGGTCGAAGTTGACCGCCTGCATCGAGGCCTGCATCGAGTGTGCGCAGAGCTGTACGGCGTGCGCGGACGCGTGCCTGAGCGAGGACAAGGTCGCCGAGCTGACCAAGTGCATTCGCAGCAATCTCGACTGCGCCGACGTCTGCGAGAGCACCGGACGGGTGCTGTCGCGGCACACCGAGTACGACGCCAACCTCACGCAGGCGGTCCTGCAAGCGTGCGCCGCGGCGTGCAAGGTGTGCGGTGACGAGTGCGAAGGCCACGCCGGCATGCACGAGCACTGCCGGGTGTGCGCGGAGGCGTGCCGCCGGTGTGAGGCGGCCTGCCGTGACCTGCTGGCCTCGCTCGGCTGACGCCGGTGGCGGCTGCGGGGCGACGCCTACGGCAGCGCGTCGCCGGCGTCCCCGTGGACGCGCTGCAGCACCCGCAGCGAACCTTCGGCGCGCCGCTCCACGAAGGAGCCACCGTCGAGCGCGCGTCGGTAGATGCCGTACGGCGCCTGGCCGCCGTCAGCGGGGTCGGGGAAGACGTCGTGGATGACGAGCAGCCCGTGTCGGACGATGCGGTGTGCCCAGCCCTCGAAGTCCGCCTTCGCCGCCTCGTCGGTGTGGCCGCCGTCCACGAACACCATCCCGAGGGGTGAGTGCCAGACCTCGGCCACGTCGGCGGAACGGCCGACCACCGCGATGACGTACGGCTCGAGCCCGCATTCGGCCAGCGTGCGTCGGAACCGCGCGAGCGTGTCGACCCTGCCGTGCTCGTCGGTGAGCGCGGGATCGTGGTACTCCCAGCCGACCTGGTGCTCCTCCGACCCGCGGTGGTGGTCGACGGTGACCACCCTGCCACCGACCTCCCGAGCCGCAGCGGCGAGGAAGATCGTCGACCTGCCGCAGTAGGTGCCGACCTCCAGCACCGGGCCACGCGGCAGCGCGTCGAGTGCGGCCTCGTGGAGCGCGATCCCCTCGGCCGTGGGCATGAACCCGGTGGTGTGCTCGGCCGCGTCGAGCAGCTCCGGTGGCATCATCCGCCGGCTCCTCGGGTTCGGTGTGGGTGCTGGGGTGGAAGCGAAGATACCGCTCTGTTTCGCGGTTGCCCGCCGCGGGCGAGGACGGCTCAGGTGAGGCGGGCGAGGTGCTCGTCGACGAGGAGGCGGGTGCGGTCGAGCACCCACGGGTCACCAGCAGGGTCGACCTCGAACGCGTAGCCGACGAGGACGTCGGTGATCTTCACCGCAAGGACCAGCGCCCGTCGCAGCTCGGTGGTGTCGTCGATGCCGAGCTCCCGGCTGAGCAGCGCGGCGAAGCGTGCGGCGGCCAGCGCGTCGTTGTCCTCCTCCGGGTCGAACAGGTGCGTGTCGACGATGTCGCCGAAGCGGACCGCCCTGAACCCCATGTCGGCACGGCACATCTCCACGTAGATGTCGAGCATGATCCGCGCCGCCGCCCTCAGGTCGCCCGGCGTGTCCTCCGCCAGCGCGGCCGCGACGCGCTCACCGAAGCGCTCCAGGTTGCGTGCCGCCGCGGCGTGGACAACGGCGCGTTTGTCCGCGAAGAACTCGTACAGCGTTCCGGGCGGAACCCGGGCGCGGCGCGCGATCCGCGACGTGGTGATGGCGGCGTATCCGTGCTCGGCGACCAGGACACCGGCCGCGTCGAGGATCTGCGTGACCCGGTCCATGCTCCGCTGCTGGGCTGGCTGCTTGCGCAGCGCGGCCTCGACCGGCGTCGGATCGGAGGGACCGTCCACGTAAGGGAGTATTCACCGCCTGCCTAGCCCCCGCCGGACCTGGTTACGATGGGCGACTGCGGTACTGCTCCGCGGACCAGCCGGCGTGGCGCAACTGGCAGCGCACTCGACTTGTAATCGAGCGGTTAGGGGTTCGAGTCCCCTCGCCGGCTCTGGTAAAGACGCAGGTCAGGCGCCACTTTCGATCGGCTCGAACTCGCTCGTCCAGCGGCCTTGCTAACACTTTGCTAACACGCGGGCCGGCTCTGAAGGGCTGGATGGGCTGGAGCTGTTCCAGGCTGACCGTTGTCGGCTGCTCGGTGCACTATGGGATCGGCTGCGGAGCCGCCGGTCGGCCCCGCCTCAGTTCCGGGAGACCTCGATGAGCGCCAGCAAGCTGCGCGACGGCGTGGTCAAGCGCGGCAACACCTGGTCCTACGTCGTTCGGGTTCCCGAGGCGAGCACCGGCCGCACGCGGCCTAGGCGGGTTGGCGGCTCCCCGACCCGCGCCGCCGCCAAGATGACACGCGACGACGCCCGCACCGCCGCACGTCGCGGCGAGTACATCGATCGAGCCGACGTCACGGTCCGCGAGTACCTGGTCGCCTGGCTGGACGGCCATGCCCCCGGTCAAGCCCACCACCGCCCAGGGCTACCGGCACGACATCGAGTACTACGTGCTGCCCCACATCGGCGAACTGCGCCTGCAGGCGGTACGCCCGGCCACGATCAGCAGCATGTACTGGCACCTCAGCGAGCAGGGTGGCCGTGGTGGCCGCCCTCTTGCACCCAGCACCGTGGTCCATGTGCACCGGACCCTCCGGAAGGCGCTCAACGATGCCGTGCACGTCGAGCGGCTGCTCCCGGTCAACCCCGCCGATCGGGCCAAGCGGCCGCGTGCCGCCCGCCGCGAGGTCGGCGGTCTCTGGACCACCGACCAGCTGCGGGCATTCCTCCAGGCGGCCAGGCAGCACCGCCTGTACGCCTTCTACCGGCTGGCCGCCTACTCCGGCGCCCGCCGCGGCGAGCTACTTGCCCTCCGCTGGCCCGACGTCGACCTCGACGCGGCCGAGGTGACTATCGGCGCGTCGGCATTCCATCGTCGACCGCAAGCGGGTCGAGGGCACACCAAGGGTGACCGCAGCCGAATCGTGAGCATCGATGCCGGCACGGTGACCGTGCTGAGGGATCACCGAAAGCGGCAGGCGGCCGAGCAGTTGGCGGCCGGCCCGCTATGGGAAGGAGCCGATCTGGTGTTCGCCACCGAAACCGGTCGGCCGCTCTACCCAGACACCGTCAGCAACCTTATGAGCCGGTTCTGCGCCGACCTGCCGCACGCGCGCCTGCACGACCTACGGCACCTGCATGCGACGGACCCTGCTGCTCAGCGGCGTACCGGTGCACGTGGTCGCCGTGCGGCTCGGGCATGCCGATCCCGCGATCACGCTGCGGGTGTAGGCGCACGTCCTACGGGAGCAGGCCGCTGGTGGGGCCGATGTGTTCGCCGGCGCGGTGGGAGACGATTGAGCGCCAGTGGCGGCGGTCCTGCACGTGCCGGCACGTCGGCTCTTCGCATCCTGGAAACGCACCAATCTGCCGATGTGCGGATGGTCGGAGGGATTCGATCATCCGTGCGCTTGTGCGCACGCTGAGCGTCGATCTGGGCGCCATTTGCGCACTTGGTCGTCGGACAGGCCCGGAGTTGGTTAGGACGGTCCGGGGAGGCATGGGGGTAGTCAGCTGCAGGGCTCGGGCTGGGTGGTGGTGCTGGAGAGGTCGGTATCGCGGTCCAGGTCGCCGGTGGCCCCATGGGTTAGAGCTTTCGGCAAGGTTGCGGCCGGTGGGGCCAGGAGCAGCAAGAGGGCGGCCGCGGTTGCGGTGGCTACTGCGAAGCCGGTGTCGAAGGCGCTGGTGGCGTTGGTCAGCAGCGTATGGGCTTGGGAGCCGTCAAGGTGTGCTGCAACTTGTGCGGCGGCGCCGAGGGAGTGACTGGCGGCGGTGTCTTGTTGGGCGGTGGCCGCCGGTGGTGTCTGCAGCGTGAGGCGGTAGACGATTGAGAGGAGGCTGCCGAACAGCGCCAGACCGAGACCGGCGCCGAGGGAGAACGAGGTCTCCTGGACTGCTCCGACCTCTCCGGCACGTTGCGCGGGGGCCGTGCCGAGCATGACATCGGACCCCAGAGTCATTACGGCGCCGGCGCCGAGGCCGGCGGCCACCAGCGCGGGATAGTTGTGTGCGGACCCGAAGGCGGTGAAGCCCAGCAGGGCGACGGCGAGCAGGATCAGTCCACCGGCCAGGCCGCGGTGGACGCCGAAGCGGCTGCTCAGCCGGGGGGCGAGTGCGGCGCCGACGGCGTTGGCCACGGCGAGAGGGGTGAGTGTGAGGCCTGCCTGCAGCGGGGTGTAGCCGTCCAACAACTGCAGGCGCTGGGTGAGCAGGAACAGCAAGGCCATATAGGAGCCGTAGCAGCCCATCACGCAAACGGCGGCGGTGGAGAAGCGACGGTCGCTGAACTGAGCCATGTCCACCAGGGGGGATGTGATGCGACGCTGGCGGGTCACGAAGACCGTCAGCAGGCCCAGGCCCGCGACCGCGACACCGGCAGCCAACGCCACAGCGTCGGTTCCGCCGCCGAGTTCCTGCAGCCCGTAGACGAGGGTGGCCAAGCCCAGGGCGGACAGAGCAGCTCCAGGGGCGTCCCAGCGGCGTGTTTGGGGATCCTTCGAGGCGGGCAGCACCCGCGCCCCGGCGATCAGAGCGACGGCCACGATGGGCAGGTTGATCAGGAACACAGATCCCCACCAGAACGACTCCAGCAGCACGCCGCCGACCAAGGGCCCGATGGAGACCCCGACGCTGTAGGAAGCTACCCACAGGCCAACGGCCAGGGTTCGTTCACGCGCGTCGGGGAAGGCCACCCGCACCAGGGCAGGTGTGCTCGACATGATCATCGCCCCGCCCACACCGAGCATCGCCCGCGCAACGATCAGCTGTAGCGGCGACAGCGACACCGCCGCCGCCGCTGACGCGAGCCCGAAGACGACGAAACCCAGCAGCAGGATCCGCTTTCGACCGTAGCGGTCGGCCAGGGTGCCGAACGTGATCAGAGCGGCCGCGACCACAAGGGCGTAACTATCCACGATCCACAACAGCTCGGCCCCGCTGGGCAACAGCTGCTGGCTGATGGTCGGTACCGCCACGTGCAGCACGGTCAGGTCCATGCCGACCATCAGCAGGCTGGCGCACAGCACCACCAGCGACTTCCATCGATTCCGCGGTTGTGTCTCGTTGTCGGTGACCACCCGACCACCGTGAACAACCACAGCGTGGCGGACAAGTACGGTCTTTGGGGTGGGTTGATATCCCTCCCCGTCCTCGGTATCACTCCGGATACCACGACAAAGGTGGCGAGGTGGCGAGCATGCGACGGGTACGAGAACGCGTCCAGGACATGGCCGAGTACTGCAACACCGAGGTCATGCTCGAAGTGGCTGGAGGCAAATGGAAGCTCCTCATCCTGATGTATCTGCTCCAAGGCACCCACCGCTTCGCACAGCTGCAACGAGCACTCCCCCCGATCACCCAGCGGGTGCTGACCCGACAACTACGCGAACTCGAAGACGATGGCCTGGTAAGCCGAACCGTCTACCCACAGGTCCCCCCGAAGGTCGAGTACGACCTCACCCCCATCGGCCGAAGCCTCGAACCCATCATCAACCAACTCGACAGCTGGGGCGCCTGGTACCGCCGCCATCTCCGCACCCAGGCAGAGAGCCAGCCACCAGGGCCAACGCACTAACTCGCCGCCGAGTGCGCGGTCGGACCGGCGGGTGATCACCCAAGCGCATGGCGCACTCGGGACATGAGGTCCTCTGTGGTGACGCCACTGTCGACCTCGACGGCCGGCAGTCCCAGTGAGCCCACCTCGTCCCTCAGTTGCTCGG
>DATABY010000162.1:0-27430 GCA_036259355.1 Nocardioidaceae bacterium | reverse complement strand
GGTGGTCCCGACAGGGGCCCCCCCTCCGAGCCGTTTCCTGGGCCGGACCTCAGGAGCGGCTCCGCGGCTGCCCCCGGTCCGCCTGGTCCTCCCGCCGCTCCTGACGCTCCTCGCGACGCTCCTGACGCTCGTGCCACCGCTTGTTGGCCTCGGGTCCCCGGTAGGGACGTGAGGGATAGCCGGTGTCGAAGTGCATGTAGTCGGGCACGTCGATGTTCTGCCAGATCCAACCCTCGTCGCGGAAGAGCCGCCACACCAGCCCACCCCGGAGGATGGTACCGGGACCCGGGACCCGTGCACGGTTCTGCCGACTGGGCAGCCAGCAGTCGCAGCGCAGGTCGACCCACGGGTTCTCCCGCGGGTTGATGTCGATCGCACGGCCGTTGGCGTGGGGCGACTCGAGCACCGGCGCGTTGATCTGGGACGGCTGGCGACAGTTGTACGCCGAGGTGTTGTCCGCGGCGAGGCTGACGTTGACGTCGCCGGCGTACGCCTCGACCGGCTTCATCCGCCGGATCGGGAACCGCTCCTCGAACAGCCGGCTGAAGATCCGCGCGATGCTGGCGGCCACATCCTCGTTGACCACGAGCATGCCGCGCCGCACCTTGCCGGCGAAGTTCACGTAGTTGACGCGGACCCGCCGCAGGTCACGGCGTCCGACCGGGCAGCCCGGCCGCCACGCTCCCGCCGCCACGATGCGGTCCCACTGCCGGTCCGGGATGCGTTCGATCACCGGGTTGGCCCCTCGCGGCTCCCGCGGTTTCGGTGAGGGTGTGGTCGAGCGTCCCTCGGAGGTGGTGGGCGCGTCGGTCACGGTGGGCGACGGCGTGGTCGATGATGCGGTTGTCGGTGACCGCGTGGTCGGTGACGGTGTGGTCGGCGTGGGCGTGCCCGACGACCGGGCCGCACCCGGATCGGCCTCGACGTCACCCAGGTCGAAGGCCGAGCATCCGGTCAGCGTGAGTACGCCGGCGAGCAACAGCGCTGGGCCGCGGCGTGCTGCGGCGGATCTCACGCTGTGTCTTCGCTCCCCGTTCGCTGGTCCGGCTCACCGTGGGTCCGGACAGGCCGTTCGTACGTGGTCAGCCGAAGCCCGTCGGGCGTGCGGCGCTCGCCGAGTGCCTCCCAGCCACGCCGTCGATAGTACGGACCGGCGCCATCCTCACCGGAGGCGGTCACCAGCGTGAGGCGGTCACAGCCGACGGCCGCGACCTGCTCCTCGAACCGGCTGATCAGCGTGGAGCCGATGCCGTGCGACTGCGTGCCCGCAGTGACGGCGACGTGGGTGAGGACCGCCGTCGCGCCGCCCGATGGCGTCGGCGTCAGCGGTGCCGGTGGGTGCGCACGGCGACGGCGGAGCAGCTTGCGCGCGTACAGGCCGGCTCGGGTGCGCACGAAGCAGTAGCCCAGGGACGGGCGCCGCAGCATCGCGGCCACCGCCTTGAGCACCAGCGCACGGCCGTGCCGCTGCACGACGTGCTCGCGGTGGGCGGCCGGGTCCGTCACTCCGACCAGGTAGCCGGCCGGGGCTCCGTCGATCTCGGCGATGATCGTGCGGGCTGCGCTCCCTGTGAGGAACGCGCGGTAGTACTCGGTCAGGAACCTGGTGCCGAGGCGGGCGAAGAAGCCGTCCGGGAAGTGGTACAGGTGCTGCCCCACGACGAACGGGAGGTCCCGCGGCTGCATCGGCCGGTAGTGCACCCGGCCGGCGACGTGCAGCCTCCAGGCGGGCTGGTCCGACCCGTCCGCAAACGGGCGCGACGGCCCGTCGCCGGTCGGCGCGTCGGAGCTCAGCGGGTCACGCATCGGTCGCAGACTATAGGGCAGGAATGTTGCGGCGGTGGATTCGCCCCGCTGTCCGCCGGCGGCGAAACAGGGAGGGGGTCCACACCGAGCGGTGTGACGACACATGCGTGAGGTCGAGGTAGGACCGGTCCCCCTGGACAGGCTGACCGCGCTGCTGACTCCGCAGCGGGCAGCCCTGCTGCGCGACGTGGCGGTCCGCGCCGAGCCGATGCTGGCCGACCGGATCGTGTGGAACGTGAACGCCACGGCACGGGGCGGCGGTGTGGCGGAGATGCTGCAGACGCTGCTGGCCTACGGGCGCGGCGCCGGCGTCGACACCCGGTGGCTGGTGCTCGACGGCGACCCGGAGTTCTTCGCCATCACCAAGCGACTGCACAACGTGCTGCACGGAGAGGTCGGAGACGGCGGTCCGCTGGGCAGCGCCGAGCGGGACCACTACGTGCGGGTGCTGCAGGCCAACCTCGCGAGAGTGTCGACGCGGGTCCGTGCCGGCGACATCGTGCTGCTGCACGACCCGCAGACCGCCGGACTGGTCGACGGGCTGCGTGACCTCGGCCTGCACGTGGTCTGGCGGTGTCACATCGGCCGTGACACCGGCAACGACCTGACCGACCTGGGCTGGTCGTTCCTGCGGGGGTTCATCGAGGACGCCGACGGGTTCATCTTCTCCCGGGAGGTCTACACACCCTCATGGGTGCCGGCCGAGAAGCTGTGGGTGATCCCCCCGTCGATCGACCCCTTCAGCGTCAAGAACCGCTCGCTGCAGGCCGACGAGACCCTCGCGGTGCTCAAGCGGGTCTCCCTCGTCGACACCGCCTACGACGGCGAGGACCTGACGTTCTTCCGTCGCGACGGGGACGCCGGCCTGCTCAGGCCGCACACCGACCTGCTGGTCGACGGCGCGCCGCCGCCGGTGGACGCCCGGCTGGTGGTGCAGGTGAGCCGCTGGGACCGGTTGAAGGACATGGGCGGGGTGATGGCCGGCTTCGCGGCGAACGTCGACCGGCTCCCCTCCGACGCCCACCTGATGCTGGTCGGTCCCGAGGTCGCCGGTGTGGCCGACGACCCGGAGGGCGCCGAGGTGCTGAACGAGTGCCGGGCCCATTGGCAGCACCTGTCCCCGGACGTACGGCGGCGGATCCACCTGGTCGCACTGCCGATGGACGACGTCGACGAGAACGCCCACATCGTCAACGCGGTGCAGCAGCATGCGGCGGTCGTGGTGCAGAAGAGCCTGGTCGAGGGCTTCGGGCTGACGGTGACCGAGGCGATGTGGAAGGGGCGGCCCGTCGTCGCCTCGGCGGTCGGTGGCATCCAGGACCAGATCATGGACCGCAAGGACGGCCTGCTGCTGGAGGACCCGCGCGACCTGGACGCGCTGGCCGAGGCCCTCGACCGCGTGCTGAGCGACGAGGTCCTCGCCGCGTCGCTCGGGGCGGCCGCGCGGGCACGAGTGCAGGACCAGTTCCTGGGCGATCGCCACCTGATCCAGTACGTCGACCTGTTCGAGAGCCTGCTCTCCTGACATCCCAGGGGTGGAGCACGTGGCCGGCTCAGCCCGGCTCGGCCAGCCCGGACAGGTCCACGGCTTCTGCTTCGCACGGGGCCGCCAGCGACGTCACGGTGGCCCATCCCTCGGCGAGCAGATAGGCGTCCGTCCCCGGCTCGGCCTCCTCGTCGACCTCGGAGAACGTCATGGTCACGTAGCCCTCACCGGCTTCGCCGACGTCCGCCTGCACCGCGCCGAACGCCGCCAGCCGCGCGGCACGCAGGCCCTTGCACTCGCTCAGGGGGATGTCGGGCACGTTGACGCTCAGCGTCAGGGGGTCGTCGCCCATGTGCTCCAGCAACCAGGTCAGCGAACGCTCCGCCATCTCCGCCGCGGTGTCCCAGTGCTCCGGCGACGGCGCGACGTTCGACACCGCCAGTGAGGACGCACCGTGGGTCCGCGCCGTCAGTGCCGCGCCGACGGTGCCGGAGTGCAGCACCGCGTTGCCGGTGTTGGGTCCGTGGTTGACGCCGGAGAGCAGGATGTCGGGCGGCGGTCCGAAGGCCCGGTGCGCCGCGGCGAACGCGATGAACCCGGGCGTTGCCTCCACGCCGAGCGCCCGCACGCCGTCGAGGCCGTCCAGCGACTCCTCGTGGAGGACGAGGCGGCCGCCCTCCTCGAGGGCGGTGAGGGAGGCGCTGGCGCCGCTGCGCTCGACGTGCGGCGCCGCGACGATGACATCGAGACCGGCCTTGACGGCCACCTGCGCCAGCGTCTGCAGCCCGGCGGTGTGGATCCCGTCGTCGTTGGTGATCAGTGCCCGCATCGGGTCAGCTCCTCGGTAGTTCCAGGGGACGTATGACGATGTGCTCGGCGAGCTGTTCGACCACCCGGCGGTGGCCGGTGGCCAGCCCGCGGCGGGTGACGTTCGACGTCCCGGCGGCCGCGCCCAGACGCAGCGCGTCGCCGATGCTCTGCCCTCGCGCCAGCGCGGTGGCGAGGCCGGCCGTCATGGAGTCGCCGGCGCCGCGGTGGTCCACCCGCTGCATCTGCGGCGTCTCGACCTCCATCAGCTCGCCGTCGAGCCAGGCGATCGTGGGGTCACCGGCGCGGGACACCACGACGTGCTTGGCGCCCTCCTCCGCCAGCTTCTGCATCGCCTCGGTCAGGGCACGCGGGTCCTCGCTGTCCGCGCGGCCGTCCTCGACCAGGTCGTCGTGGCTCACCTTGAGCACGGTCACGCCGCCCTGAACCGCCTCGGTCAGCGCCTCGCCGGAGAGGTCGGCGACCACGGTCCTGCCGACCGCCCGCAGGTCGGCGGCGAGACGTCGGTAGACGTCGGACGGCACCACGTCGGGTCTGGCGGGACCGCCGAGCACGGTGACGTCGGCGGCGAGCCCGGCCGCCAGTGTCGCGCTGTAGAGCTCGTCGACCTCGTGGCGCGAGAGCACGGCCGGAGCCATGTCGGCGACCGGCTCACGCTCGCCTCCGCGCCGGTCGTGCACGTAGGCGCCGTTGCCGCGGGTCGTCGTACCCACGCGCACGTGCACACCCTCGGATGCGATCAGTGCCTCGAGCACACTGCCGACCTCCCCGCCCAGCGGCATGCACAGGTCGGTCTCGAGGCCCAGCGCCACGAGCATCCGGGCGATCCAGAAGCCCTGCCCGCCCGCATGCAGGTGCACCTCGGGGGTGTCGTCGGTGGCCTGCTCGACCGTGATGGTGAGCAGCGGAGAGGGGGCGAACACACAGGCGGTGGCATCGCGGTCGGGGCGTGAGGACGGCGGGGTGCCTGGCGCCTCGGAAGGCACGTTCATGAAGGCGGGCCACTCCCTCCAGCCGCGACGGTCGGTCTAGGTGTCCATACCCAGCAGAGGACGGCCGACTCAGCAGCGGTCCCCTGGGTACTGCCGGACCGGAGACGACATCGAGCCGAGGACACACCGATGAGCAGGCAGAGCTTTCCGTTCCGCTTCGCCACCCGCTACCGCCTTGCCGCGCTCGCCTTCGGAGTCACGCCGCGGACCGCGTACGTCGTCCTGACCGAGCGCGAGCTGCGCGTCCGGTTCGGCCTGTGGAGCCTGCGCACCCCCCGCAGCAACATCACCGGTGTCGAGCAGACCGGAGGCTTCAGCTTCGCCAAGACCGCCGGCCCCCCGCATCTGTCGTTCGCCGACCGCGGCATCACCTTCGCCACCAACGGCGACCAGGCCGTCTGCGTCCGCTTCGCCGAACCGGTGAAGGTGCTCGACCCGACCGGCCGGCTGCTGCGCCATCCGGCGGCCACGCTCACGGTCGTGGACCCACCGGGTCTCGCCAAGGCGCTCGGCTGAGGCGCGCGGGAGGACGGTGCAGAAGGGCCGATCCCTAGGCTGGTCGGTGTGGCACAGATCCGGATCGGCATCTCGGGGTGGATGTACCCCGCGTGGCGTGGCCGGTTCTACCCCAAGGGTCTGGTGCAGCGCCGCGAGCTAGAGTACGTCGGGCAGCGCATGCGCACGGTGGAGATCAACGGCTCCTTCTACTCGCTGCAGCGGCCGACCAGCTACCAGGCCTGGCGCGAACGGACCCCGCCCGACTTCGTCTTCGCGGTCAAGGGCGGCCGTTTCATCACGCACATGAAGAAGCTCGCCGACGTGGAGACGCCGCTGGCGAACTTCTTCGCCTCCGGTGTCCTTGCGCTGGGGCCGAAGCTCGGCCCGGTGCTGTGGCAGCTCCCGCCGGTGCTGCGCTTCGACCCCGACCGGCTGGCGGCGTTCTTCGACCAGCTGCCGCGGACGACCACAGAGGCCGCGCGACTGGCCGCCGGACACGACCACCGCCTCGACGGGCGCGCCTGGGTGGCCACCGACGCCGACCGCCCGATCCGGCACGCCGTCGAGGTGCGTCACGCCAGCTACTGCGACGAGTCGTTCGTGCGGCTGCTTCGACAGCACGACGTCGCCCTGGTGGTCGCGGACACCGCCGGGCTGTGGCCAGACCTGGAGGATGTGACGTCGGACTTCGTGTACGTGCGGCTGCACGGAGCCGAGGAGCTCTACGTCAGTGGCTACACCGACACCGCCCTCGACGGCTGGGCGGCGCGGATCCGCCGGTGGCACGCCGGTGACTCGCCGACCGGCGCGCACACCGTGGCGCCGGCGATGCCCCCGAAGCCGGACGGCCGCGACGTCTACGTGTACTTCGACAACGACGCCAAGGTGCACGCACCGTTCGACGCGCTCGCTCTGGCGCAGCGGCTCGGCGCGGGCGTCGACGCGTGACCGGGTACGGGGTGCCCATGGTCATGAGGCTCGACGCACCGCCGCAGGAGCGGGCCCTGGTCGCCGACGAGCTGCTCGACCGGCTGACCCCGGTGATGAGCGTGCTCGGGCTGCTGTTCCTGCTCGTCGTACTGGGCGAGCGCCTTGCTGCGCCGGGGAGCGCGGTCAGCACCGCGATGGCCTGGACGGGCTGGGTGCTGTGGGCGGCGTTCGTCGCGGAGTTCGTCCTGCGCGTGGTGGTGGCACCCGACCGGCGGGCCTTCCTGCGCCGCAACTGGTGGCAGATCCTGTTCCTGGTGCTGCCGTTCCTCCGCTTCCTGCGGCTGTTCCGCGCCGTCAAGCTGCTCCGCGCCGGACGCGTGCTGTCGTCGACCATCCGGTCGTCGCGCTCCGCGCGGCGGGTCCTCGGGGACCGAGTCGGATGGCTGTCCGCCCTCACCGCGATCATCGTGCTGGCCAGCAGCCAGCTGCTGTACGAGTTCGGCGACTACGCGCGGTACGGCGACGCGCTGCACGCGGCCGCGCTGGCCGCGATCACGGGGGAGCCGCTGGCCCAGCCGGGCGGCTTCGCCCAGGTGATGGAGATCCTGCTCGCGGTGTACTCGGTGGCCGTGTTCGCGACTCTCGCCGGCACGCTCGGCGCGTACTTCCTGCGCTCCGACGCAGGGACCGCCACACCGGAACCGGGTGCGCCGGACGTCAGTCGATGACGGCGTCGATCGCCTTCTTCAGGGCGGACGGCTGGGCCGGGCTCCGCGGCGCCTTCTTCTTCAGCTCGATGATCCGCTCACCGAGCTCCTGCAGCTCCTTGCGCCCCAAGGCTGCGCGTACCTGCGGGAACCACTCCGACTCCTCCTCCTCGATGTGGTGGGTCACGCTCTCGATCAGCACGGTGGTCTTGGCGTCGAAGCGCTCGTCGTCGGGCGACATCGCCATCAGCTCCATGCAGAGCACGTCGGCGACGTGGTGCTCCTCGTAGGACTCGAGGACGTGCTGCTCGAGGTCGGGGATGCGCTCCCGGGCCGCGGGGTACATGCACTCGTTCTCCACGTAGGTGTGCACGGTCAGCAGCTCCAGCATCTTGTCGACGAGCTTTCCCTTCTTGGCCTTGGCGCCCGGGCCGGCCTTCTGGAACTCCTTGAAGACCTTGCGGATCTCCTTGTGGTCCTCCTTGAGCAGCACGATGGCGTCCTTGGACATGGGTTCCTCCGGAGTGACGAGTGGGCGGGCGCGCTGGGCCGCGCTGGGCTTGGCGTACCCCTGGCCGGTGCCGGCAAACCACGGCCGGCGCATGCTTGGAGTCTGTCCGGGGTAGGGGTCCTCTGAACCGGTTCAGCGCTGCTGAGGGAGGCACGATGGCAGATCGGGCTCTGATCAGGGACGGGCTCGTCGACGCGCTCATGGAGAAGGTGCGCAACGACCCGTACCCGTCCATCGACATGCTCAACTCGCTGGAAGCGCTGCTCGACCCTCTCGAGCTCGAGGAGTACGCCGAGATGCTGCTCCAGAAGGTGCGCAACGACAGGTACCCCAGCTGGAACATGATCTACCGGCTGCACAACCTCGCCGGACGCCAGCTGCAGGCCGCCCTCACCCTTCGTCGCTGAGGTAGCCGAAGCGAGCATTCAGCGTCAACCGACGAAGATGCTGCTAGGGGACGTCCCGCGCCTGTCGCCGACGTACTCATAGCGCGCCCGCGCAGGCGCGTTCGACCGCGGCCAGCCAGGTCTCGGCGAAGGCCTCACCGTCGACGTCGGTGGCCACGCGCACCCGTCTGCCGCCTGCGTCCTCGCGCCAGTGCAGCACCCGTCCGTCCATCACGACCCGCAGCCGCATCTCCTCGACGGTGACGCCCGGCCAGCCGAGCGCCACCGCACAGGCCAGCGGGTCGTAGTGGAAGTTGAGCAGGTCGTCGGGCAGGCACGGATGTGCCGGGACGAGCGCGGCCTTGCCGCTGTCCGCGCTGTGCGCCTCGCTCTGCCGTGCCAGCAGCGCACCCATCGGCCCGCGACGGCGCAGCCGTCCGACGTCCCGTCGACGCAGCGGTGCCTGCAGGCTCACCGGCAGCGTCGACAGCGTGAGGTCCGCGGTCGCGTCGACGACGACCCGGGCGGCCGTGGTGTCCCACTGCACGTTGAAGTCACGCTCCGGGCGCCATCCGGGCAGGCCGGCTGCCGGTGGCCGGACCCACCCGCCCATCACCACGACGCGCGCCGTCGCCAGCGTCCCCGGTCGTTCCCGTTCCAGCACGGCGAGGTTGGTGTACGGACCGACTGCGACGATGACGGCACCACGCTCGACGCTGTCCACGAGCAGCGCGGTGGCCGCGTCGTCCGGTGCGGGCGTCGGCGCGACCGGGTCCGGCCAGTACCGCCGGTCGTCGACGACCGGGTCGGCGCGTTCGCCGTGAGCCAGCGACATCGCCGCACCCGCGACCACGGGGATGTCGCTGCGCCCGAGCAGGTCGAGGCAGTACTGCGCGTACGCCGCTCGTTGCCCTCCGTGATCGGTGCTGGTGGTGATGCCGACGACCTCGGCGTCCGGCCAGCCGAGCAGCATCGCGAGCGCGCAGACGTCGTCGGGGTCGGTGCCGAGGTCGGTGTCGAGGTGCACGCGCACGCCGACAGTCTGCCAACCGCGCGCAGCGGGCGCCGATGATGCCAAATCGACACATCGAGGTTGTGGACACTCGCGTGCCGCGCGGCGATAGGCTCGCTGAGACCGCTGTCCAGGAACGGAGTTGTTCTCGTGTCCGAACCGCAGGCCAACCGCTACTCCCGTCGCGACCTGCTGCGCTACTCCGCGTTGGGAATCGCCGCCGTCGGAGGGGGATCGTTCCTCAGCGCATGCAGCACCACCGACCCGGGCAACCCGGAGTCGGCCAGCGGGGGCGCCATCCAGGAACGCATCGACAACGGCGACCCCATCCGCATCGCGATCGGCAACGAGCCGCCGTACACGAAGCTGAACCCCGACGGCACGGTCACCGGTGCCGAGCCCGACGTAGCCAAGGCCGTACTCGAGCGCCTCGGCACCACCAACGTCGAGGGCATCCAGACTGCCTACGAGTCGATGATTCCCGGTCTCACCGCCAACCGCTGGGAGATGGTCGCCGCCGGCCTGTTCATGAACAAGTCGCGATGCTCGGCGGTCTCCTACACCTCGCCGGTGATCGTGTCGACCGAGTCCTTCGCGCTGCCGCCCGGCAACCCCGGCAACATCCAGACTCTCGACGACGTGAAGAACTCCGACGTGTCGATCGCCGTGCTCGCGGCCAGTTTCGAGCTCAAGACCGCGAGGTCACTCGGTGTGCCGCAAAGCAAGATGCAGACCTACCCGCTGGCACCGGACGCGTTGCAGGCGATGGACGACGGACGCGTCGACGCAATCCTGCTGCCGACCCTGTCGCTGGAGGCGCTGAAGGAGCAGCAGGGCGGCGACTTCACGATCACCGAGCCGCTCGACGAGTTCCCGAAGACCGGTTCGGGCGCCGCGTTCGCACCCGACGACCGGCAGTTCCGCGACAAGTACAACCAGGAGCTCGAGGCCTTCAAGCAGACGGAGGAGTTCGCCCGGATCCTCAACAAGTGGGGCTTCCCGCCGGACGAGGCGCGCGAGGCGACGATCAAGGAGCTCTGCGCCACCGAGGGCTGAGGGCCAACGCCACGCGGCCGGGCTGCCCTCCCCGGGCTCAGGTGGCGGCCGAGGTCTCGAGGTAGCGCTCGAGCCGGCGCAGCAACAAGGCCGTGGGGTAGCTCGCGGCCAGGAAGATGGCGCCGGCCATCGTCAGCGGCTCCAGGTACTCGGACGTGTCCGCGGCAACCTGGCGGGCCATGCCGACAAGCTCCACCACCCCGATCAGGGAGACGTACGGCGTCTCCTTGAACATCGCGATCGCGTAGTTGCCCAGGGATGGCAGCACGTTGCGGATCGCCTGCGGCAGGACGACACGCTGCCACGTGCGACGCCGCGACAGGTGCAGCGACGTGGCGGCCTCCCACTGTCCGACCGGTACGGCGTCGATCCCGGCCCGGTAGACGTCGGTGTAGTAGCAGGCGTAGTGCACGCCGAGACCGATGACGCCGGTGACCATCGCCGACAGCAGGATCCCGAAGTCGGGGAGGATGAAGAACAGGAAGAACAGCTGGATCAGCACCGGCGTGCTGCGCACGAACTCGATGAACGCCGTGAGCAACGGGGACAGCACCGGGATGCGAGCGTGCCGTACCAGCGCGAAGACCAGGCCGAGCGTCGCTGCCAGCAGCGTGCCGAGCACGGTGACGACCAGGGTGACCTTGACGAACGCCTCGAGCAGCTCCGGCAGCACGCTGAACGCATAGTTCCAGTTCCAGATCTCGCTCATCGGCCCGCCACCACTCGCTCGGGTTCCGGTGACTTCGATCTGACCAGCTCACGCAGGGCGCTCGCGACTCCCTGGTGCTGACCGAGCTTGGCCTTGCCGCGGACCTCGGCCAAGCTGAAGAGGAAGGTGAAGAAGTACGCGGTGACGAAGTAGATCACCAGCAGGGCGGTGTAGATGACGGCCACGTCTCCGCCCTGGAACCGGAGCGCCTCGCCCATCGTGAGCAGGTCCACGATCTGGATCGCGTACAGCAGCGGCGTGCTCTTGAGCAGCTGGATGAAGAGGTTGTTCATCGCGGGGATCATCAGAACCACCGCCTGCGGCCAGATCACGCGCTGCATGCGGCGCCACCGCGACAGGTTCAGCGCGGTCGCCGCCTCCCACTGGGTCGGGTGCACCGCGTTGATCGAGCCACGCACGACCTCGGCGCCGTACGCGCCGTAGTTGAGGCCCAGGGCGAGTACACCGGCGAAGACCGGGTCGAGGCTGATGCCCAGCAGCGGCAGCGCGAAGTAGAACCAGAACAGCTGGATCAGCAGCGACGTGCCGCGGAAGAACACGATCACGGTGCGTGCGGCGCCGCGCACCAGCAGATGCTGCGAATGAGCCATCATGCCGAGCACGAACGACAGCGCGAACATCAGCAGCGCCCCGAGCACGGTGACCAGCATCGTGGTCTGGAACCCACGCCACAGGTTCGGAGTCCATTCGAGCAGGGTGGGCACCTGGCTGGCCGCTACGGATACCTCGTCCACACCGGGACCCTAACGGTGCGGCGCCGCGCCCCGTAACCATCCGCGCCGCAGGCGTCGGTCCGAACGCAGAAGCCGCGGCGGTGCGAGCCGGTAGGACACCGGCGTCCCCGACAGCCGCAACGGGATGCTCGTCACCGGCACGTCACCCTCGGTGGAGGCCACCAGCACCGACGGTTGCAGGCCCTGCTGCGGTATCAGCGGCAGGCTTCCTGCGCGTGGGCGATCGCGTCACTGAGGATCTGCAGTCCCTCGGCGGTCTCCTCGTCGGTGAGCGTCATCGGCGGCGCCAGCCGGATGACGTTGCCGTACAGGCCTCCCTTGCCGACCAGCAGGCCATCGGCGCGCGTCCGCTCGAGTACGGCAGCCGCGGCGCGCGGGAACGGCCGGTCCGAGCCCGGCTCCACCATCTCGACGCCGATCATGAGGCCCTTGCCGCGGACGTCACCGACCACCTCGTACTTGCCCTGCACGTCGCGCAGCCCGCCCAGCAGTCGGTCGCCCTGCCGGCGGGCGTTGGCCTGCAGGTCGTGGCCGAGCACGTAGTCGACCACCGCGGCGGCGGCCGCCGTCGAGACCGGGTTCCCGCCGAACGTGGAGATGGAGTTTGCGGTCAGGCAGTCCATCAGGTCGGCCCGCGCGACGACCCCGCCGATCGCCATCCCGTTGCCCAGGCCCTTGGCGAACGTCATCGCATCCGGTACGACGCCGTGCGCGCCGATGCCCCAGAAGTGCTCACCGGTCCTGCCCCAACCGGTCTGCACCTCGTCGGAGACCAGCAGGATGCCGAACTCGTCGAGCACCTCCTTGAAGGCGGAGAACAGCCCGTCCGGCGGGATGGTGAAGCCTCCGACACCCTGGACCGGCTCGGCGATCATGCAGGCCACGTCGCCCGCGGTCGTGGTCTCGATGACGTCGCGCAGGTCGTCGACGCACGCCGCGATGTAGCCGGCGTCGTCGAGGTCGCGGAACGGGCTGCGGTAGCGGTAGCCGCCGTGCACGTAGCTGACGTTCACCGGGCTGAGGCTGGACGCGGACCAGCCGCGGTTGCCCGTGATGCCCACCGTGCCGAACGCTCGCCCGTGGTAGGAGTTGCGCAGCGCCAGCACCTGGTTGGACCGGCGGAGCTGGGTCGCCAGCATCAGCGCCGCCTCGTTGGCCTCGGTGCCGCTGTTGGTGAAGAACACCTTGGCGTCGGGGATGCCGGACAGCTCCGCGATCCGCTCCGCCAGCTCGACCTGCTGCCGGATCAGGTACAGCGTCGAGGTGTGCAGCACGCCGGTGCCGACCTGGCGCCGGACCGCGTCGGAGATCTCGGGGACGTCGTACCCGATCGCGTTGGTGAGGATGCCGGCGAAGAAGTCGAGGTAGTCGCGCCCGTCCGCCCCGGTGACCCGGCGGCCACGGCCGCTGACGATCTCCAGCGGCTGCTCGTAGTACAAGGACAGCCAGGACGGCATCACGGCGCGGTGGCGCTTCAGGAGCTCGTTCATGACCCCATTGTGGTGACCCGTCAAGCGTCGCCGGGCGACCAGAGAACTGCGCCCGAGGCCGGAGCGGATAGCGTCGCCTCCGTGAGCAACGAATCGCCCCAGGGCCCGGTCGAGGAGTTCGGTCAGCGCCCGGACGACCACGGCATCTGGCGCACCGGCCCGATCTGGATGGCCAGCGACCGCAGGCTGGCCAAGTACGTCGGGCGTCCCATCGCGGGATTCCTGCAGGTGGAGGCGGCCGGCGGGATCATCCTGCTGCTCGCCGCGGTGCTCGCGATGGTGTGGGCGAACTCTCCGTGGGCCGGGTCCTACGAGGCGCTGTGGCAGACCGAGGTCAGCCTGAACTTCGGCGGCTTCGAGCTGTCGGAGGACCTGCGGCACTGGGTCAACGACGCGCTGATGGTGATCTTCTTCTTCGTCGTCGGGCTGGAGATCAAGTACGAGATCGTCGCCGGCGAGCTGCGCGACCCCAAGGCCGCCAGTGTTCCGATCATCGCCGCGTTCGGCGGCATGGCCGTCCCCGCGCTGATCTACGCCGCGTTCAACGCCGGGGGCGAGGGCGCTGCCGGCTGGGGGATCCCGATGGCCACCGACATCGCGTTCGCGGTGGGGGTTCTCGGCCTGCTGGGCCGGCGCATCCCGTCGCCGGCGCGGGTGTTCCTGCTGACGCTGGCGATCGTCGACGACATCGGGGCGATCGTGGTGATCGCCGTCTTCTACACCTCCGACCTGTCGCTGACCTGGCTGGGCATGGCCGGCCTGCTGCTGCTGCTCATGGTGGGTCTGCGCGTCCTGCGCGTGTGGTCGATGTCGCTGTATGTGATGCTCGGGATCGGCGTCTGGTTCGCCACCTACGAGTCAGGCGTGCACGCGACGATCGCCGGGGTGGTGCTCGGACTGCTCGCGCCCGCGCTGCCGCTGCTCGACCAGGAGCAGTCCAAGGCCTACGCGCGCGAGGCCATCGCCGACGAGCATCTCGACGCCAACGAGCTGCGGCGGTTCCGGTTCCTGCTCGGCGAGTCCGTGCCGGTCGCGGAACGGCTGGGGGCGCAGCTGCACCCGTGGAGCAGCTACCTCGTGCTGCCGGTCTTCGCGCTCGCCAACGCGGGCATCAACCTCAGCGGCGACGCGCTCACCGACGCACTGTCCTCGCCGGTCACTGCCGGGGTGGCCCTCGGGCTGCTGGTGGGCAAGATCGTCGGAGTGGCCGGCGCGTCGTGGCTGGCTGTGCTGCTGGGGGTCGGTCGGCTGCCGCACCACACCACATGGTCGATGCTGATCGGGCTCGGCGCCGTGGCCGGGATCGGGTTCACCGTCTCGCTCTTCATCACCGGGCTGTCGTTCGCCGAGGGCAGCCAGCTCGCCGCGGACGCCAAGGTGGGCATCCTCGGTGCGTCGCTGGTGGCGGCGCTGCTCGGCTCCGGCATCCTCCTCGCCACGGCCCGGGACCGCCAACACTAGAACCTGTTACAGTTCTGCCGTCTCGCCGACCACGGAGGGCGCGCATGATCCTCGACAGGTTCACCGTTACCGACCAGGTCGCCGTCGTCACCGGCGCCGGCCGGGGGATCGGTGCGGCCACCGCGGTCGCGCTGGCCGAGGCCGGCGCCGACGTGGTGATCGCGGCCCGCACGGAGGCGGACCTGCAGAAGGTCGCCGCCCAGGTGAAGGCCAGCGGTCGCCGGGCCGTCGCCGTACCCGGCGATCTGAGCGACCTCGGTGCGGTGGCCGCGCTGGCCGAGACCGCGCGGGCGGAGTTCGGCCGCCTCGACATCGCCGTCAACAACGTCGGCGGCACGATCCCGAACGCCCTGCTCGACACGGACCCCGCGTACCTCGAGGAGGCCTTCCACTTCAACGTGAGTACGGCGCACGCCCTGGTACGGGCCGCCGTCCCGGTGATGCTCGACGGTGGCGGCCCGGCCCGCGGCGGGGCGGTGGTCAACGTCTCCTCGGTGGTCGGTCGGGTCTCGGGACGCGGCTACCTCGCGTACGGCACCGCGAAGGCGGCGCTAGCGCACTACACCCGGCTGGCCGCCCGCGACCTGGCGCCGCACATCCGGGTCAACGCGGTCGCGGTCGGCTCGGTGATGACCTCGGCGCTGGAGTTCGTGGCCGGCGACGACTCCGCCCGCGCCGCGATGGAGCAGGCGACGCCGCTGCGACGGATCGGAGCGGCCGAGGACGTCGCGGCGGCCACGCTGTACCTCGCCTCCCCGGCCGGCGGCTACCTGACCGGCAAGGTGCTCGAGGTCGACGGTGGCCTCGAGCAGCCCAACCTCGACCTCTGCCTTCCCGACCTCACCGGCGAGTCCTCATGACCACGGCGACGCCGTACCGGGTTGTCGCCTGGAGCACCGGCAACGTCGGCCGCCACGCGATCGCGGGCATCGCCGCCCGCCCCGACCTCGAGCTGGCCGGCGTGTGGGTGTCCAACCCCGACAAGGTCGGGCGTGACGCGGGTGAGCTGGCCGGTCTCGACGGCGCCCTCGGTGTGGCCGCCACCGGCGACGTCGACGAGATCCTCGCGCTGCGCCCCGACTGCGTCGTGAACACGGCGATGGCCGACGACCGGCTCGACGAGGCCCTCCAGGACCTGCAACGGCTGCTGCGGGCCGGGATCAACGTGGTCGCCAGCGGGCCGGTGTTCCTGCAGTTCCCCGACGGCGTCGTGCCCACGCAGATGTCCGCTCCGGTGCGGCGCGCAGCCTCGGAGGGCGGTGCCTCGCTGTGGGTCAACGGCGTCGACCCAGGGTTCGCCAACGACCTGCTGCCGCTCGCGTTGAGCGGCGTCTGCGAGCGGATCGACGAGGTGCGCTGCTTCGAGATCCTCGACTACGCGACCTACGACAACCCCAAGGTGCTGTTCGACATCATGGGGTTCGGCCGGCCGTTGGACGACGTCCCGATGCTGCTGCAACCGGGGATCCTGTCGATGGCGTGGGGCAGCGTCGTACGCCAGCTCGCCGCCGGCCTGGAGGTCGAGCTCGACGCCGACCTCACGGAACGGTACGAACGCCTGCCCGCCCCCGAGCACCTCGACATCGCGTCGGGACGGATCGAGCAGGGCACGGCCGCGGCGCTGCGGTTCGAGGTGGTCGGCACCTGCGCCGGGCGCCCGGCGGTCGCGCTGGAGCACGTTACCCGGCTGCGCCCCGACCTGGGCCCGGACTGGCCGCAGCCCACCGGCGCCGGCTGTTACCGGGTCACGGTCACCGGTGAGCCTCACTACACGCTCGACCTCGAGCTCGTCGGCAGCGACGGCGACCACAACACCGCCGGCCTGAAGGCGACCGCGATGCGGCTGGTCAACGCCGTCCCCGCCGTCGTGGCCGCCGAGCCGGGTTTGCTCACCACGCTCGACCTGCCCCTGGTCACCGGCCGCGGCCTCGTCTCGCGCTGACCCCAACCCCTCCCGCCGAGATCGCAGAAGTGACCCCACCCTCGCGCCGAGCCCGCCCGGTGAAGGGGCTGCTCAGAGGCGGCCGGCGCGGTGCTCGGCCAGGCACCACTTGAGGAACCGCTCGACGCCGCGCACCATGTGCGAGCTGCGGATCGAGGGGAACACGTCGAACGCGTGCTGGGTGCCCGGCAGCTCGGCGTAGGCCACCGGCTGCTTGGAGATCTCCCGCAGCCGCTGGATGAACTCCCGTGCCTCGACCACGGGCACGAGCGTGTCGTGCGTGCCGTGCACGACGAGGAAGGGCGGTGCGTCGGGTTCGATCCGCAGCAGCGGAGTCGCCTTGGCGTACTCCTCCGCGGCGGTGCTCGCGTCGGCCTGCATCACGTACCTGTTCAGGAACCGGTCGCGGCGCTGCACGGCCGCGCGCGTACCGCTGTGCGCGGCGAAGTCGTAGACCCCGTAGATGGGGACCGCGGCCTGCACGGAGGTGTCGGCGTCCTCGAAGCCCGGCTGGTACTCCGGGTCGTTCTGCGTCAGCGCCATCATCGCGGCCAGGTGACCTCCGGCAGAGCCCCCGGTGACCGCGACGAACGACGGGTCGGCACCGATCTCGTCCGCGTGCTCGCGCACCCAGGCCAAGGCACGCTTCACGTCGACGAGATGGTCGGGGAACTTCGAGCGGGGGCTGAGCCGGTAGTTCATCGCCACACAGACGAAGCCGCGAGCCGCCATGTGCTGCATCAGCGGGATGCCCTGGGTGTCCTTGTCTCCGAGCGGCCAGGCGCCGCCGTGGATCTGCAGCAGCACGGGGGCGCCCCGCGGATGGTCGCAGTGGCGGTACACGTCGAGCAGGTTGCGCGGGCCCGCCGGACCGTAGGAGATGTCGTGGGTGCGCTCGACCTCGTCGGTGCGCATCCGGAACGGCCACAGCAGCTGCCGCCAGGGAGTCCCGAGGTCGGTGTCGGTGGGCTTGGGGTCGAGGGCCTCGGTGTAGTCCTTGCCGAGCGTGTCGCAGAGCGCGTCCTCGATGCGCTCACGGGCGTCCTGGCTCTGCTTGATGATCGTGCCCAACCCCACCGCCGTACCAGTGGCCAGCGCCAGACCCGCCCGGCGACGCTGCGGCGTCTCGCGGTGCCGGACCAGCTCACCGGCGGTGTCCGCCACGGTGAGGGCGAGCAGGTGCGGCGCCAGCTCGGCGGTGAGCCAGCCGGCGAACATCGCCGGGATACCGGTCCAGGCGCCGGGCACCGGCCGGAGCGCGTTGGCGGTGAGGACCGCGCCGAGGAGCCGGCGTCGCAGATAGTGGTCGAGCACGTGAGCATCCTAGGCCGCCTGGGTTAGAACGTGTTACAGGCCAGATTACGATGCTCGTATGCACAGGCTCAGCGGGCTCGACGCCAGCTTTCTCTACCTCGAGACTCCTACACAGCTCAACAACGTCTGCGGCGTCATCCTGCTGGACCCGTCGACGATGAGCGGGGGCTACTCGTTCGAGAAGCTCAAGGCCAACCTGGTACGGCGGACCCGCGGCGTGCCGGCCTTCCGCCGCAGGCTGCACCACGTCCCGCTCGAGCTCGACCACCCCGTGTGGGTGGACGACCCCGACTTCGACATCGACCACCACCTGCACCGGATAGGGTGTCCGGCCCCCTGTGGCGACCCGGAGCTCGCCGAGGTGTGCGCGCACATCGCGGGGCAGCCGCTCGACCGCACCCGGCCGCTGTGGGAGATGTGGGTGATCGAGGGCCTGTCCAGCGGCAAGGTCGCGGTGATGACGAAGATGCACCATGCGACCGTCGACGGGGTCAGCGGTGCCAACCTGATCGAGCACCTGTGCAGCCTGGAGCCCGACGAGGCCCCGGCGGCGTCGTCCTCCGTCCCCACCCGCGTCACCGCGCCGAACGACGTGGAGCTGGTCGTCCGCGCGTTGGTCAACCTCGCCAAGCGTCCGTGGGGGATCGCCAAGCTGCTCGGTCCCGCGGCCGAGGTCGTGCCGCAGTGGGTACGCCGGGCCCGGGAGGGCCGGGCCATGCCGGCGCCCTTCACCGCTCCGCGTACGTCCTTCAACGGCACGATCACCGGGCACCGCTCGGTGGCCTTCGGGGAGTTCAGGCTCGACGACGTCAAGGAGGTCAAACGCGCCCTCGGCGGCACGGTCAACGACGTCGTGCTTGCCGTCTGCTCGGGCGCCCTGCGGCACTACCTGGAGGGCCGCCGCGAGCTGCCGCAGTCGCCGCTGGTCGCGATGGTCCCGGTGTCGGTGCACCAGCGCTCCGAGCGCGACGACGGCAGCAACAAGGTCACGGGGATGTTCGCCCGGCTGCCGACAGACGTGTCCGACCCGGTCGAACGGCTCCGGGTGATCACGGCGGACAACACGCACGCCAAGGAACACATGCATGCCATCGACGCGGACATGCTGCAGGACTGGGCGCAGTTCGCCGCCCCGCGGACCTTCGGGCTGGCGGTTCGGGTCTACTCCGCGCTGCGGATGCCCGAGCGGCACCCGCCCGTGTACAACCTTGTGGTCTCCAACGTGCCCGGTCCCCCCGTGCCGCTGTACTTCCTCGGGGCGCAGATCGACGCGCTGTACCCGTTGGGCCCGATCTTCCACGGGGCCGGACTCAACGTCACGGTGATGTCCAACGCCGGGCGCCTCAACGTCGGGCTGATCGGCTGCCGTGAGCTGATGCCGGCCGCCGCCATCGCCGGCTTGGCGCAGGAGATGCCGAGGGCGATGGACGAGCTGCTGACGGCGGCCCGGAAGACCGCACGGACGGCTGCGCAGAAGTCGACGGCGAAGAAGTCGACGGCGAAGAAGTCGACGGCGAAGAAGTCGACCGCGAAGAAGTCGACCGCGAAGAAGCCGACCGCCAAGACTGTGACCAGGAAGTCAGCGACCCGGGGTCAGTAGGCGACCTGCGCGAGCACGCGCCGGCGTGGGTCGCCGATGCGGGCGGCCACCGACTGGCACGCTTCCATCAGCATGGGCGTGAAGCGGTGGTGCCCGAGCACGGACGACGCGTGTCCGCCGTCGACCTCGTGCATCGTCGCGCCGGGGATGGCCATCGCGAGCTCGCGCTGCCGGTCCGCCGGGATCGCGCGGTCCCGCTGCATGACGACGACGGCGCTCGGCACGTCGACACCGCCGATCCAGTCACGTGAGCTGAAGCGCCCGAGCTTGCCGAGGGCCTGACCGACCGCCCACGGGCTGGTGGAGCGCAGCTCGGCCAGCGCCCAGCCGTGCAGGTCGCTGATGGGATCCTCGTCCTGCATGAGCTCTTGCGCACGCGCGGCCATCTCCTCCGACCGCGCGTACGCGATGCCGCGCAGTCCGGCCATCGTGAGCCCGACTCCGGTGTGGAAGAAGCGCTCTGAGCTGGTCTGGCGGAAGTCGCTGGTGCTTGCGCACAGCACGAGCCCGGAGACCAGGTCGGCGTGCCGGTACCACGTCATCTGCGCGACGACCGACCCCATCGAGTAGCCGGCGAGGATGACCGGCTCCAGGTCGAGCTCGGTGATGAGCGCGGCGGCGTCGTCGGCACAGTCGGCCAGTCGGAACCGGTCCGAGCAGATGCCCTTGCCGTGCCAGCGCTGGTCCATCACGACCACGCGGAACCGGCTGTGCAGCGCCTCGAGCGAAGGGAACCAGCCGAGCAGGCCGGTGCAGCCGAGCGGGTGCAGCAGCAGCACGGTCGGCGCGTCGGGTGAGGGGCCTGGCAGGTCGACGACGTACGTCGAGCCCCGGCCGGGTAGATCGACCGTCTCGCCGGCGGGGATGTCCGCCTGCGGCAGTGAGACCAGCCGATTGGTGAGCGCCATGCCCAGGTCCAGCAGCAACACGATGTCACCCCAATCCAAGCCGGAGATCGGTGACGTCAGCACGACGATAACCGCGATGCCGGGTGGAATTGAGGATCTCGTCGCTCGGCGGGTTGCCTTGTCGGCGGGGAGAAACGCTGGGCATCGACGCCCTCCTCACGCGCAGGGGTCCGCCGGCGGGTAAGCGGGCGGGCCCTGGTCGTCGGACGGTTGCTCAACCGTCCGGGCCGTTTCTACCCGGCAGTAGCCGGCACTAACCCTCCACGCGGCGGGTTTGCCAGCCTCAGGGGCGCAGCAGGGTCTTGATCGAGCGGCGCTCGTCCATGGCGGCGTACGCCTCCGCCACGTCGGTCAGCGGCAGCTCGAGGTCGAACACCGGGCCCGGGTTCAGTGTGCCCGCGAGGACGTCGTCGAGCAGGTCGGGGATGTAGGCGCGCGCCGGTGCGACTCCACCGCCCACGGAGATGTTGGAGGCGAACAGCTTGAAGATCGGCAGCTCGGCGCCACCGCTCGGTACGCCGACGTAGCCGACGCGCCCGCCGGGCCGCGCCGAGTCGATCGCCTGCTCCATCGACTCCCGGGTGCCGACACACTCCAGCACGGCATCGGCGCCGACCCCGTGCAGCACGTCCCGCACCGCCTCGACGCCGACCTCGCCGCGCTCGGCGACGATGTCCGTCGCCCCGAACCGGCGGGCCAGCCGCTGCCGGTCCTCGTGCCGGGACATCACGACGATGTGGTCGGCACCGAGGCGTCGGGCGGCGAGCACGGCGCACAGCCCGACCGCGCCGTCACCGACGATCACCACGTTGGTGCCCGGCTCGACGGCGGCCGCGAGCGCGGCGTGGTGCCCGGTCGCCATCACGTCGCTGAGGCTGAGCAGGCTCGGCACCAGCGCGTCGTCGGGCTGCTCCGGAGTGGCGACGAGCGTGCCGTCGGCCATGGGAGTGCGCACCGCCTCCCCCTGCCCGGCGTCGACCCGCAGGCCGTGCTCGTCCTTGCCGCCCCACCAGGCTCCGTGCTCGCACGAGGGGTTGATGCCGTTGCGGCAGTGCACGCACGTGTTGTCGCTGGCGTGGAACGGCGCGATCACGAAGTCGCCGGCCCGCACGTTGCGCACCTCGTCGCCGACCTCCTCCACGACGCCCACGAACTCGTGGCCGATGCGCGTCGGCCTCCTGGGTGTCGTGACCCCCCGGTACGGCCACAGGTCCGAGCCGCACACGCACGACGCGGTGACGCGGACAACCGCGTCGGTCGGTCGCTGGATCACCGGGTCCGGCACCTCCTCGAGCCGAATATCGCCGGGACCGTGGATGAGCGTCGCCTTCATGGGTAGCAACCTAGTGTCTGGTCCCACGAGGCCGACCCGGAGAGGAGCCACGATGGAGACGGCAGTACGCAACAACAGCGAGCAGTCGCGCTACGAGCTCACCACGGGCGACGAGGTCGCGGGGTTCGTCGAGTACCGCGACAAGGGGGACTACGTCGAGCTCACGCACACCGAGATCGACCCGTCGCACGAGGGTGAGGGGCTGGGGTCTCAGCTGGCCAGAGCCGTGCTCGACAACCTGCGCAACGAGGAGCGCGCCGTGGTGCCCTCCTGCAAGTTCATCAACACCTACCTGAAGAAGCACTCCGAGTACGCCGACCTCGTCCCGACCGACCGCCGCTCCGAGTTCGGGCTCTGAGCCGGCCCACGCCCGCCCGACCTGCCGGGGCGGTGTGCCGCTGCCACATCGTGGCGGCGCGAATGTGTGCCGGGCGCGGTCGTGGACGGGTCCGCCCGGGGCGATAGGGTCGAGCCGTTCCGGCGTCACGGCGAGCCGGTGTCTTCTGAGAGGGGCGAAGCGGAATGGACAAGGTCGTCGGCAGTGCCGCCGAGGCAGTGGCTGACGTCACCGACGGTGCGACGCTGGCCGTGGGCGGGTTCGGCCTCTGCGGTATCCCCAGCGTGCTGATCGGGGCGCTTCTGGAGCAGGGCGCGACCGACCTGGAGGTGGCGTCCAACAACTGCGGTGTCGACGACTGGGGGCTCGGGCTGCTGCTGGCCGAGAAGCGCATCCGGCGGATGATCTCCAGCTACGTGGGTGAGAACAAGGAGTTCGCCCGGCAGTACCTCTCCGGTGAGCTCGAGGTGGAGCTGACGCCGCAGGGCACGCTGGCCGAGCGGCTGCGGGCCGCCGGGGCCGGGATCCCCGCCTTCTACACCGCCACCGGTGTCGGCACCCAGATCGCCGACGGCGGACTCCCCTGGCGCTACGACTCGGAGGGCAACGTGACGGTGGCGTCGCCGGCGAAGGAGACCCGCCAGATCGAGTTCAAGGGCGAGGACCGCGCGTTCGTGCTCGAGCACGCGCTGGTGTGCGACTTCGGGCTGGTGCGGGCCTGGAAGGGCGATCGGCACGGCAACCTGATGTTCCGCGACACCGCCCGCAACTTCAACCCGCTGTGCGCGATGGCAGGCCTCGTCACCGTCGCCGAGGTGGAGGAGCTGGTGGAGCCGGGTGAGCTCGACGCCGACCAGGTACACCTGCCGGGCATCTACGTGCAGCGGGTCGTCGAGCTGACACCGGCGCAGGCCGCCGACAAGCGGATCGAACGACGTACGACCCGCCCCAAGCCGGAGACGCGCGGGCAAGGTGCCCAGGGAGACGAGAGCGCCCCCGAGGCGCAGGACGCGCAGAAGGGTGGTCAGCGGTAATGGCACTGACGCGTGAGCAGATGGCCGCCCGCGCGGCCCAGGAGCTGCACGACGGCGACTACGTCAACCTCGGGATCGGGCTGCCGACGATGGTGCCCAACTACGTGCCCGACGACGTCGAGCTGGTGCTGCAGTCGGAGAACGGCATTCTGGGAGTCGGCGCCTACCCGTACGACGACGAGGTCGACCCGGACCTGATCAACGCCGGCAAGGAGACCGTGACGCTGCGCAAGGGCGCGTCGATCTTCGACTCGGCCACCAGCTTCGGCATGATCCGTGGCGGCAAGGTCGATGCGGCGATCCTCGGCGCGATGCAGGTGTCCAAGACGGGCGACATCGCCAACTGGATGATCCCCGGCAAGATGATCAAGGGCATGGGCGGGGCGATGGACCTCGTCGTCGGCGCCCAGAAGGTCGTGGTCCTCATGGAGCACACCGCCAAGGACGGCTCGTACAAGCTCGTCAACGAGTGTTCGCTGCCCGTGACCGGCCTGGCCTGCGTGCGGCGCGTCATCACCGACCTCGCCGTCATCGACGTCACCGAGGCCGGCCTGGTGCTGCGCGAGCTCGCCCCCGGGGTGAGCGTGGACGAGGTGCGCGAGCGGACCGAGCCCGAGCTCACCGTCGACGAGGATCTGCACGAGACCGTCACCGCCGCCGGCTGACTGACCCCACTCGCCGCGGCCTTGCCGCGGGCTTTCCCGCCCTGCGGGCTTTCCCACCTCCCCGCCTACGCATGTCCGGACACCGGCGACGGTCGTCTGCTTCGTCCCGCGTGGTGTCTCCTGTGTGCCGTACTCCCGCGCTGTGACCTGCTGCGACCCGCTGCCGGCAATCGGGTCCCGGCAGGTGATTGACGCCACATTGGCCGGGCGGTAGTGTCCCTGGAAGTCATTCCCAGATAGTGGCAGTTGCTTTGGGAGTCGCCGGTGACCAGGGATTTCCGGACGGAGGCACGGCGAATGCGCAAGAACCTACGTCGGCGGACGGGAGACCTCGCGACGCTCCCGGACACCGCGCAGGTGCGGAGCGACCCCCCTGCCGCGCCGCGCCAGGCCGAGGCCGCGCACGACCAGACCGATGAGCCCTCCGCAACGGCGTCCCGCCGACACCGGCCGGCATGGATGCGGATGCTCCCGGAGATCGGTGCCCTCGCCTTGTGCGCCGTCCTCTACTCACGCACGGGCGCCTGGGACACCGACGTCGCAGGTCCCGGTCCTGCCTTCTACCCGCAGCTGCTGATCTGGTTGCTCGTGGTGGCGATGCTGGTACGGATCGGGCAGCACGTGCTGGCGATACGCCGCGAGCGCGTCGGCGTCGCGGAGCAGCACGAGGCGCCCGTGGAAGAGGGGGTCGAGTTCGACGAGTCGGCCGTCTCGAACGGTCGGTTGTGGCAGGTCATCGCGCTGTCCTTCGGCTACGTCATCGCGACGCTCTACCTGGGCTGGGTGTTGGCGACCTTCGTGTTCGTCGTCCTCTTCCTGTACCTGACCGGCAAGCGCAACCTCCTGATCACCGTCCCGCTCGGGGCGGTACTCGCCGTCGGCTTCGCCTACATCTTCGTCAAGGTCGTCTACATCGCCCTTCCCACGGGCGTCGGTGTGTTCGACGTCCTCACGGTCAGGCTCCTGCAAGCCATCGGTGCGCTCTGAGCGCACGGACGACAACGGAACCAAAGGTCTTAGATGGAAACGCTCAACGGAGTCTTCGAGGCGCTCGGGTCGTTCAGCCTCGGTCTGTGGCTCACCCTCGTGTTAGGCGTGGTCACCGGTCTGATCGTCGGGGTGCTGCCGGGCCTCACGTTCGTCATGGGCGTGCTGCTCATCCTGCCGTTCACGTACGGCATGGAGACCGATGCCGGGATCGTGCTCATGCTGGCCGTCTACGTGGCCGGCACGTACGGCGGTGCGATCACGGCCATCCTCCTGCACATCCCCGGTGAACCGAACAACGTGCCACTGCTGTGGGACGGCTACACGATGATGCGTCAGGGCCGAGCCGCCGAGGCGCTCGGGTGGGCCGCCACGGCCGCTCTGGCCGGCGGCCTGGTTGCCTGGCTCCTGCTCACGTTCGCCGCAAGACCGATCGCACACATCGCGCTGAACTTCGGTCAGGCGGAGTACTTCGTCATCGTCCTTCTCGGGCTCACCAGCGTTCTCGCCCTCGCCGAACGATCGGCAGCGCGTTCCCTGGGATCGCTGCTCGTCGGCATGCTGTTGGCGACAGTCGGCGTGGACGACGTCTATGGAGCGGTGCGGTTCGACTTCGGAACCGACGTGCTCCGTGACGGCATCGACTACCTGCCCGTCATGGTCGGGATCTACGCGCTCGGCCACGTGATCGTGCGGTACGCGGAACGGTTCTCCGGCGAGGTGGCTCAGCAGCCGGCGAACGTCCGCACGACCGTGCCAGGCCTACGGGCGCTTCGCGAGCGCTCGGGCAGCATGACACGGGGCATGACAGTGGGTTCGTTGATGGGCGCCGTGCCCGGCGCGGGTGCCACCGTGGCGTCGTTCGTCTCCTACGGACTCGAGAAGCAGTTCGGCAAGGACCGGGGCCAGGTGGGCAAGGGCTCACCGAACGGAGTGATCGCTCCGCAGGCGGCCGCGACCGCGACGGTCGGCGGAGCCTTCATCCCTCTCCTGGTGCTGGGCATCCCCGGGAGCGCCTCCACTGCGGTCATCCTCGGCGCCCTACTGCTGCACAACGTGCAGCCCGGCCCACAGATCTTCCAGACCCAGCCCGAGCTGGTGTACACCATCATCGCCGCCCTGCTGATCAGCGTCGTGCTGATGTTCATCGTCGGCATCCTCGCGAGCAAGCCGATGGTGCGGCTGCTGAAGGTCCCCGAGGCCTACGTCGCGGTCGTGATCGTCCTGTTCGCCTACATCGGCGCCTATGCCATCCGCAACACCATGTCGGACGTGTGGATCATGGTCGCGTTCGCCGTACTGGGGTTCTTCCTGCAGCGCTGGGGATATCCGCTCGCGCCCCTTGTGCTCGGAGCGATCCTCGGTCCTCTGGCGGAGCGGTTCTTCGTCACCGCGATGATCTCCTCCGGTAACGACCCCATGACCTTCGTCCAGCGACCGATCTCGGCGGTCCTCGTCGCCCTCTGGGTGCTGGTGCTCGGCTTCCTGGTGTTCCGCGCCGTACGCCAGGCGAGGTCTCGCCCGACCGCAGGACCCGCGGAGCAGCCAGTGGAGACGGAGTCCTCCCGTTGAGAGTCGCGTCGGAGAGCAGCGCCCAGGATCACCGAGAAGGAGTAAGGCAATGAAGCAGCCCAGGACAGGCCGAAGAAGAGTAGCCACGACCGCTGGTGCGCTGATCGCCGTGTGCGCTGCAGCGGCGGGATGCGGAGCGGAGACCGGAACCACCGGTGGCGGAGGCGCCGCCACCTTCGACCGTCCGGTCGAGCTGGTAGCGCCGTTCGGACCCGGCGGCGGGTCGGACCAGGTCGCTCGTGCGCTCGGTGCGGCCATGGAGAAGGAGATCGACACCGATATCCCGGTCATCAACGTGCCGGGTGCGACGGGCAGCACCGGGCTCACCCAGATGCTCTCCTCGCGTCCCGGCGAGTCGATGGCGGTGCTGATCCAGGACACGTTGACGACGGTCGCCGCGGGAAGTGCCGCGTTCGAGCTCGACGAGGTACGAGCGGTGTGCCGCGCCCAGTCGATGCCCTCTGCGCTGATGGTGCGGAAGGGCACCTACTCGAGCTGGGAGGAGCTCGCCGCGGCCGCCAAGCAGTCACCGGGCCAGCTCAAGGTCGCCACCGTCGGGTCGAACAGCGTCGACGACATCGTGCTCGCTGCGGCGAAGGAGACCCAGGGGACGTCCTTCCGCGCCGTGCCGTTCTCCGAGCCCAGTGAGCGCTACGCCGCGTTGCTCGGTGGCAGTGTCGACGTGCTGTACGAACAGCTCGGCGACGTGCGTCAGTACCTCGACTCCGGTGACTTCGTGCCGGTGGTGCTCCTGGCGGACGAGCCGGTCGAGGGCTACGAGGACGTGCCGACGGCCACCGACATCGGGTTCCCCCAGGAAGTGGTGCTGCCCCAGTTCCGCGGGATGGTGGTCAACGCGGACGCGCCGGACGACACCGTGAACGCGCTGTCCGAGGCCTGTGGGACGGCGGTGGAGACGCCCAAGTTCCAGGACTTCCAGCAGCAGGTGTTCGCCACCGCGGACAGCTACCAGTCCGCAGAGGACTTCGACGCCTTCCTGCAGGAGCAGTACGACCTCATCGACAAGCAACTGAAGGCCTACGGCATGGGCAACTGACCCGCGCGCCGTACCCCCCGCGAGCCGCCGCGTGGCCCCGAGGACGACTCGGGG